>CAZROF010000019.1:0-22866 GCA_964601675.1 Candidatus Woesearchaeota archaeon | reverse complement strand
AGCTCAAGCCACTTATTAGGATTGTTTAGTTTTAAATTAGTAGCCAATTCATAAGGACAACAATTTATGCTCTGATGTTTTCTTATAAAATTATAAAATATTTCATAACCTTTCATTATGGAATTTGCAGAATCTATTGAGCCGTGAAATCCTCTAAAAATTTTAGTTCTTTCTCTTATTGAATTATGTAATCTTTCAATATAAATGTTAAAATGTCCTTCTTGACAAGCTATGCTTATATTATGATTAACATTAAACTGATGAATTTTATTGTTGTATCCAAAAGTTTTCTTAACTGATTTTATGTAGGCATTAAATCCGTCAGTTGTAATAGTTGTTACATTCCCTTGCGTTTTGTATTTAGCTCTTTTCATAACTACATTAATATTTTCTGTTGTTCTTTGTTTAAAGAAATTTGATGCAACCATATAACGAGTTTTGCTATCGATAGAATCAATAAACCAAGATTTCTCGCCTTTAGTTTTATATTCCATTTCATCAACCTGCACCTCTTGACCGCCATTAATTTTTATTTTATCTGTGAATGTTGAAATCATTTTTGAATATTTTACAACCCAATTATAGATAGTTACATTAGAAGAATTATGAGGATAGAAAGCCTGAAAATGCTCTTGAACCTTCCGAGTAGAAACTCCCCTATAAAATAAGTCAATAGCACAAGTTATTTTTTTAGGGTTGTTTCTCATTCTAAAAAATCCGTCGCCGATTGTAAATGTTTTTCCGCAATTTTTACATTTATATCTTTGAATAAATCCCCTATTCTGTGTCTTTCTTTTAGTCCATTTAATTACATTCGTAGAATTACAATTAGGACACGATAAGTTTTTATACCTGTTATTATTATTACATTTGTGTTTCATTTGATTTGCGTTGAGTGGAATACTTCGACCCTTCGGGGTCGTTTTCTATTTTAGAAAACCAAGGCTCTCACGCCCTCACGAAGACGGCAATCTTCAGCGTGAGAGCACAACGTTCTCGCCTCGCCATAATCGAGGGTCTTTGAACAATGATTTTCTTAAAATAATTAAGAATACTTCCTATTTAAATGTTACTATTTTGTTACGGATTTCATAATAAAGATATTACTACTTTGCTACGGGCGTAACAATAGAAAGTTTTATAAATAGCTATTACTAAGATATTGTATGGGAAAAATAGGAAATTATGAAGTTCCAGATGTGAAATTCCAAACTATATTAAAAGCAACAAAAATTTTAGTTGAAACTTTAAATGGAAATGTAACTGACGAAAAAACTCTTATTGAAGCATTGGGGCACACCAGTCGTAATGGTGCCTATTTGCAAAAAGTCTCAGATATGAGAAAATATAAACTTCTTTCAGGAAGAGGAATAACAGCGACGGATTTAGCCAATAAAATTATAAGACCATTAAGCCAAGGCGAGAAGAAGGAAGCAATAAATAAATCCATAGAAAGTATAGAATTATGGAAAGAATTATTTAATAGAATAGGTAGAAAAGAGTTAGAAGAAGAAAAATTTAGATTACAGCTATCTGAAATAACTGGGGATAGAGAAAAGGCATACAAACAAGCGGGAAGTATACTCTCCTTGTATAAGGATATTCTTCAATATTATGAGGATAATTTAACTAAAACTACCGAAAAATATATAAGTAACGATGAAGATAAAAAATCAGTAGGAGATGAAGATATGGAAAACCAAACACCACAGGTTAAAGAAGGGAAAATTTTATTAAAATTTGATGGTAGCAATGTTCTTTTAGATAAAAATGATATTAATATAAATGTTTTAATTAGTATATTACAAGGAATGAAAGAAGGGAAAAATTAAAATCACAATTTACAAACTTCAACAGGCTTTCTCTTCTGCGGAATAATAATCTCATTAATTATACTGAATCTTGGTCGTCTTCCCTGTGCTTGTTGTTCTGCGAATGTCTGCCCCTTATTCATATTCCGACTATAAACTTCATCGGGACGAATAAGATAAGCCTTAAATGAGCCGTCGCCTTTAGAGAAGTCTAAGAAAAATAACTCGTCCCATTCTGACCTCGGACCGAAAGAAGTTAAATCTTTTTCGACACTTGAAGCCTTAATCTGTATTCTTGAGCCCGTCTTTGTGTTAATGCAATCAAAAGAACATTTACCTTTTTTTAATCCGACAGTTCTCACACAATCAGGAAAGAATAAACAGAAGGCATTTTCAGAGATAGTTTCAGGCAGATTAATTCCCCTTGTCCCGATTGCTTTTAGTCGGTCGTTTAGCTTCTTCCAATCTCGATATAGATTTTTAATTAACTCCCTATCTCCATCTTCCTTAATAGAAACACGAGCAGTTATTGTTTTACCATTAACCTTAAAATCCTTCCACTCAATTCTCATAACACAGAGAGCAAAAAGATGTTTTTAATCGTTTCTACCAACCGCTAACTTAACAATGTAAATAAAAGACAATCTTTATAAACCATTTTTTCACTTAACTTAACATGACAATTGCAAAAGTAATCCAATTTAGAAGAGGACGAAAAACATTCAAACCTAGACACTTCCTTCTAGAAATACCGACAATAAACACAAGAGAAGATGCTATGAAATTCGTAGGTAAAACTGCAGAATGGAACTCTCCAGGTAAAGAACCAAAAATAATCATAGGTAAAATTTCTTCAGCACACGGTGGAAATGGCGTAGTTCGAGCAATCTTTAAAAAAGGGTTACCAGGGCAGGCAATCGGAACTGAAGTGAAAATAAACTAAAATGGCACTAAGAAAAGGATCAGCATACTCAAAAAGATACGCAAGACCCTACACTCGTGTCTCCAAAAAAAGAACAAAATCTTATATCAAAACAGTTCCAAATTCTAGAATCGTAAAATTCAAAATGGGGGATCAAAAAGGATTCGACGCCGGAGAATACCCAGTACAACTTCAATTAATATCAAAAGAAAACTGCCAAATCCGAGATAACTCAATTGAAGCAATACGTCAATATTTAAACCGTTTCTTACAAATAAAAGTAGGAAAAGAATTCTATTTAGAAGTAAAAATATTCCCTCATCATATTTTAAGAGAAAATAAAATGCTTACAGGTGCAGGAGCTGATCGTATGCAAACTGGTATGAGCCGAGCATTTGGAAAAACAATGGGACGAGCAGCATTAGTAAAACAAAATCAAGTTCTCTATATAGTAGGCGTAAAAACAACAAAAGCAGAGACTACGGCACGAGCATTAATAAGATCAATAAAGGCACGTATTGCATGTAAAACATCTATAAAAAACGTTATGCCACCGATTAAGGCATAATAAGGCGATCTTTATCTTTCTGCTATAGTATAAAAATAATCAACTGAAACACGCCCCCTGAAATAAGAAAAATCTTTAAAATTGCTAACTATTTCAAAACCCCTTTCTTCAAGCAGCCCCAAACAAATATTGTTATCTCTCTCATTCAAGTCTGCTGCAATAGCAACAGTAGAATTATTACTAAGCATATCAAGGAATCTCGGAAGCACTCGAGGAGGAAGCCACTCACCCAAAACTCCTATTGAAATCATCCCGTCATACTGTTCTGACAAATCATCAAAACAATCCATAGCCAAATCTCTTTGAATCAACCTACCATAACCCCTCTCCTTCGCCCTTTTTAACATCTCATTAGAAATATCAACTCCGTCCATATGAACACCATATTGTATAAACGGGACACAACTTCTCCCGGTTCCACATCCGACATCCACAAAAACCTTATCCTTCAAAGGCATATCCCTCATTTTATCAAAAAGAGTTTGCCCTGGGTTATACTGTGAAAATACCGCCGATGTATCATAATCAAAATCAAAACCAGGAGGAGAGGCCCAATTATCAAAATAATTTTCAATACCCATTCTTAGCACATCCGATTGAGACACACTCCATTTTTCCCTAAAGAAAGCCTCTTGGTCTATCTTAAGCGACTCCATTTCAAAATTCATACTCCCACTCAAAAAATCTCATTTAAAAAACCTCTTATTTATTATAATTCTGTGATAACAACCCAGTAGATGCCAATACTTAAATATTCATATCTCGACCTATTTTTATGAAAACATTTTTTATTTTAGGAAGAAACCCAAAACTTTCCCGGCAAGAAGTCTTAGAGTTTTTAAAAGCCAGAAACAGAAGCCATAAGGAAATTTTATTTCAGGACAATATACTAATAGTAGAAACTAATGAGGGAGAAAGATTCGACATTCAAGAATTCGGTGGCACTATGCATTTAGGAACAATCAATTTAGAAGGGAATAAAGAACAATTAGAGAAATATCTAGAAATAAACGAAATAATCCCCTCAGACAAATTCTCATACGCAATTTATGGAAATCTAGATCCTCAAATCCTAAAAGAAAAGTTTAAACAAGAAAAGAAAAAAGCATCACAAAAACATGGGAAAAAACTTTTACACTTTCAAGATGGGCATAAGCAACAAAATCCAAAGGCAGATTTCCACATATTCCTCCACGAACACAATGACGTAATTTATCATGGAATAGCGAGCCAAAATTACAATGCCGAAAATGTCAAGAAAAGAGACATGCAAAAACCTATCAGAAGAGAAGCCTTAGCAATCTCACCTAGATTATCCAAAATATTAATAAATCTCTCCGGAGCAAAGCCGTATGACCGACTCCTAGACCCCTTTTGTGGAATAGGATCAATATTACAAGAAGCCCTAATTAAAAAAATAAATGTCTACGGAATTGATAAAGAAAGACAAGCAACCGCCGACGCCAAAACTAATTTAAGATGGCTCTCTCAAGAATATAAAATTCAAACTAAATACACAATAGAAAATAACGACTCTAGAAGGGCCCCAGATCTACAATTTTCAAGCATTGCAACCGAAACACCACTAGGAAAACTTTTAACAAAAAAACCTTCAGACAACCAAGCACAGCAAATGATTACAAACTTCGAAGCCTACATGGTCCCAATTTTGAAACGCCTAAAAAAAGTAAAAAAATCTTCGGCAAAAATAGCAATAACATTCCCAGTAATCAGAAAATTCCATGCAAATGCAGAAAAAATTGCAAAAAGATCCGGACTCAAAATTTATATTCAACCAATCCTAGAATCAAGAAAAGATCAATTTATTTCCAGAGATATACTAGTTCTACAATAATGTAACAACTTAGAAGTGACAAAAACCGAAAGCCTTAAATAGTACAAAATAACATATTCCACTATGAAAAACGATACAGATAACTGGAATACCTCAGAAGAAATAGATTCCGTCGGAAAAGCAAAACTAGATTCTCTAGAAAATAATATTAAAGAATTAGAGAGTATGATTAAAGAGAGGAATACCTTAAGCCAAAACTTCATCAAAGAAGGAGAAAATATGAAGTCTAACATAAAAACGTTCCTAATTGAAAACGCACCCGAAGGAGAAGGGGACTCAGAATTTGCACGAGAAAGATCTGAACTTAGAAAAAAACAAATCGACATCTCAGAATTACAACTTAACGAAAAAGTAAACTGTTGGCGAGACATCGCACTTTTGAAAAAAGAATTCCGTGAAAATATAAAGGAATTAAATGAAAAGAAAAACCGAGCAGATATGCTTGGAAGAATTATGAGCGAATAACATCTAGAATGAATCAAAGACCATTATCAATAGAAGAAATCTGTAATAAGCTTAGACCAGTTTTTGGAAAAAAAATAGACGAAATATATTTTCAGTATACTGTAGCAAATGGACGAGAAGAACGAGAAGAAATAGAGCATATCTTAAATACATTGTATCAAAAACACCTGAATAAACTCCTTGATAAATCCGTCCTATTAGAACCCCCAAAAAAAGAATTAATCGACGGAGAATACAACTTGGCAGATATAGTATACGCCGACAAAAAAATCTGTCCCTTCAAATTAAGAGAACAAGACTGGCCACGTCATATATGTATCACAGGAATGTCAGGATCTGGAAAGACAACATTCGCATTTAAAATAATAGAAAGCTTAAACGCCAACAAAAAACCCTACTTAATATTCGACTGGAAAAAATCATTCCGATCATTAATAATAACAAACCCATCAACACTAATATTCACAATAGGCGACGAATCCACATCCAACCTTTTCAAAACCAATATCAACCAACCACCAAAAAACGTTGCACCAAAAGAGTGGATTAATGTTATATCAGACTTCCTAACCGAAGCATTCTCAGCATCATTCGGAGTCCATAAGGTAATCTTAGAAACTCTCGATGAGGCCTTCAAGGAATGGGGAATTTATCACGGCTCTCAAAACTATCCAACATGGAACCATATAAAATGGAGATTGGAAGAAAAGTTAGAGAAATCAAAAAGTAGAGAAAGTGGCTGGATAGAATCAGCATTAAGAATAGCAACAGTTTTAACATTCGGAGAATTTGGGAAAACCCTAAATTACAAAGGCAATAACTCAATATCAGTAGAAGAACTATTAAATAAACAAACCGTAATGGAACTAAATTCCCTAGGCGGAATAGAAAAAACCGTCTTCTGCGAATTTCTACTAGTCTACATCTACAAACTAAAAAAAGCTCGGGAAAACTCATGCAACGCCAACTTTGACCATGCAATCATAGTAGACGAAGCCCATAACATTTTCCTAAAAAAACCAACAAACTTTGCAAACGAAACAATAACAGACATGATATACAGAGAGATGCGAGAGTACGGAACCTCATTAATATGTCTCGACCAACATATTTCAAAAATATCCGACACTGTAAAAGGAAACTCGGCTATAAATATAGCATTTCAGCAACAGCTCCCACAAGATGTATACGATATATCAGAACTAACACAATTAAGAGAACAACGCCACTACTTCTCAAGTTTACCAGTTGGCTCGGCAATCGTAAAACTCTCCGAAAGATATAATCAGCCATTCCAAATAAAAGTACCATATTCAGGACAAAGAAATAAAAACATAACAAACGAAAATATTAAGTCCAGAATGCAGGCATTCATACTAGGCAAAAAATACAAAGAAAATATCGACCCTGAGTTTAACAAACAATTAGAAAGCCCATCACCAATAAAAAAAGAATGTCCTGAATCAATTCCTAAAAAAACAATAGCCAACTCAGACAAGACCCTTTTGCCAGCGAAACAATCTAATTTATCTGAAGAACAATTCCTGATTCGCGATTATATCAAAGCCCATCTAGAAGCCGGAATACCTTTGGAACAAATAGAACAAACCCTCGAAAAATCGAAAAAACAAGGAAATTATAAATCTTCAGATATAATAAAGGCAGTAAATTCAATATTTGAAAACCAATTAGAAACTACAAAAAAACTACAAAAAAATAAAGCAACCATAGAACATCAATTACCAAGCACCAATTCTTTAACTAAAAATGAGGAATCTTTTCTGGAATATCTCCAAAAAAATCCCAATCACAACTTAGCAACAACTCAAGTCTATAAAAAAATTGATTTATCTGCGAGAAAAGGAACCGCAACAAAAAAATCTCTAGAAGAAAAAAAATTAATAAGAATTAAAGAAATAAAGTATGAAAAAGGCTGGAAAAAAATAATAAGATTAGCATAATATTTACAAAAAACAAAAAATTCCGAAAAAAGCCATCCAAAAATAACTAAGAATTCAAAACACCAATTCTGAATTTTAAAAATATACAAAAGATGAGAAATAAGAAAAAGAAATACCTTACAAGAAAGGCATTTTAGAAGAAATTAAGATTAGATGATGAACCAAAAGCTAGAAAAGAAATAAATAAATGTGAAATCTCATTCTTGCATTAAAATTTCAAAATTTCACAAAGAAAGTAAGATAGTCCTCATAAAACAACCCTACTTTCCTTTTTTTTTGAACAAAACCTATATAATATACTATATTATAATATATACATCAAGCAACAATATTAAATCTATTATCTGCATCATCTCACTTTACGCCGTAGCATAGATTGCATGAGCCCTATTAGAAATCCGCCAACGCATCCTAGCCAAATAAACCTCACCCTTAGAATTCTTATTAACCCTAACAACCGCACCCTTCCCTTCCAACTCCAACAGTAGCCTTTTAATAAACTCCTCATCTCGAGCAAGCTCTTTAGCAACATCCACAGTAAAAACAAGCTTAGGAAACACAGAATATAAATAAGATAAAATCTGTTCCGATATCTTCTCAATTTTTTCTTCGCTAATCCTAGGCATACACTCTTAAACAAAAACCCCCTTATATTCTTTACCAAAAAACTTCTCAAACATATATACTATAATATACTATATTAAATAATATACATGATAATTCCAGCTAAACATTTATATAGAATAAATATTTATTAATAATATGGGTGAAAAATTTATAGCATGGTTATCAAATCTTTCTAAGTCAGACATAAAACTCGTAGGTGGAAAGGGCGCAAATCTCGGCGAGATGTATAATTTAAAATTTCCAGTTCCACAAGCTTTCGTAGTAACGACTACAGCATTTTTTTTATTCCTAAAACAACTAAAATTAGAACAACCAATAAAAGATATCCTACATAAAATAGATGTAGACAACACAACGGATTTACAAGAAAAATCTGCAACTATAAGAAATTTAATTTCAAATGCCAAAATGCCAAAAAAATTAGAAACTAAAATTCTAGAAGCATACGATCATTTTAATATAGATTTAGGAGAATTAGAAGGCTCACCCGGAGCTCTAGCAATCCTAAAATCTGCAAGGGAACCAATCTTTGTTTCAGTTAGATCCTCAGCGACAGCAGAAGACTTAAGCGATGCCTCATTCGCAGGACAACAGTCTTCTTTCATAAATGTAAAAGGAAATCCAGAATTAATCCAAAAAGTAAAAGATTGCTTTGCCTCCATTTTTACCGCAAGATCAATTTATTACCGGAAGAAAAAAGGTTTTGATGAAATTGTAGGCATCGCAGCGATTGTTCAGAAAATGATAAATTCAGACAAGGCTGGAGTTATGTTTTCCAGAAACCCAGTAAAAAATAATGAAGAAATTTTAATAGAAGCAGTTTTTGGGCAGGGAGAAGGTATAGTTTCGGGAACAATTAAACCAGATCAATATACGCTATCAAGAAATTTCGAAATTCTAGAAGAACATATTTCAGACAAAAAACTAGCAATTGTAAGGACAGCCGCAGGTCAAACAAAAACAGTAACACTTACGCCAAAAAAAGCCAACGAAAGAGTCCTAAAAACTCACGAGTTAAAACAACTAGCAGAATTCGGAGTAAAACTAGAAGACCATTATGATAAACCACAAGATATCGAATTCTCAATAGAAGATGAGACAATCTACATTTTACAAACAAGACCCATTACGACATTAAAGGAAAAATCTAACTCAGAAAAACCTCAAGCAGAATTAGAAGGACAAATAATAACGGAAGGCATGGCGGCCTCTCCAGGAATAGCTTCAGGCGTTGTAAAGATAATTTCCTCAATGGACGATTTAGGCAAAATCAGAAAGGGGGATATATTAGTAACAACAATGACAAACCCAGATATGGTAGTTACAATGCAAAAAGCCGCGGCAATTCTAACATCTGAAGGAGGAGTTACCGCACATGCAGCAATTGTCTCTCGTGAAATGGGAATACCAGCAATAGTTGGAGCACAAAACGCATTAGAAGTATTAAAAGACGGAGATGAAATAACAATAGATGGATACACAGGAAAAGTATTTTCTGGAATTGCCGAAAATAAATCTGTAGAAATCTTACCAATAGTTCCGACGAAAACAAAAATAAAAGTTTTAGTTGATTTACCACAATTTGCAGAAAGAGCCGCAAAAACACAAGCACATGGAGTAGGGCTAGTAAGATTAGAAGGACTAATCGCAACATCAGGAAAACATCCTCTAGCATACGAAACTGAAGAAAAACTAGACGACTATAAAAATATGTTAAAGGAAGGACTAAGAAAAATAGCCGATACATTCATAGGAAAACCAATATGGGTAAGGTCAAGTGATATAAGAAGCGACGAATACTCGGGACTTGAAGGTGCACCAAAAAAAATTGAAAAGAATCCAATGCTTGGAGATCACGGAATAAGATTTTCACTAAAACATCCAAAAATTTTCAAGGCAGAATTGCAAGCTATGAAAGAACTAGCAGATAAGGGACACAAATTTGGAGTTATGTTTCCACAAATCATTTCAGTTGAAGAAATCAAACAAGCAAGAACAATCTTTGACGAATTAAAAATCGACAACATTCAATTTGGAGTAATGATTGAAACCCCAGCCGCAACAATCCTTATTAAAGACATCTGTGAAGCAGGAATTGATTTCATATCATTCGGGACAAATGATTTAACACAATACACACTAGCAATAGACCGAGGAAACGAAGAAGTCCAAAATATTTATAACGAAATGAATTGGGCAGTCTTAAAACAAATCAGCAGAGTGATACGAGAATGTAAAAAACACGGGGTAGAAACTTCAATCTGTGGACAAGCAGGTTCTAAAAAAGAAATGGTAAAATTTCTAGTAAAACAAGGAATAGATTCAATCTCGGTAAACGCCGACGTTGCAAAAGAAATATCCGAACTAGTACAAAAGTTAGAGACAAGCGCTCAAATTGAACCAATAGATAATAAGGAAGAAATTAAGGAAGAATTAGAGGAATTAAAACAATCTAATAACGAAACAAAAACAGAAAATTTAAATCCAGAACCAATTGAAGTCATTGAAAAAATAGAAGAAGAACCAAAAAAAGAAGATATTTTTGAATAATTTGTTGTCACTAATGAGATATAACAAAATAGAAAGATTTATAAAGTATAATGCTATAGATAAAATATGACATTAACCAAACTACTAACAAATCTAACTGTAGAAAAAAACGGGAAAATAGATGTTAATCCCAGTTACGACTCCAAGACATTTTTAAATACAGGAAAAAAATTAAACGAATTAAATAGATGTGACACAACAACAAAGGAAGGATTGGAAAAGTACTTCACTCTAACCGGAGACGATGTATCCAAATATTCCTCAGAAAAAGTAGAATATAGGAAAGAAACAAGGCACTCAGGAGGACAATCAGATTTATCAGCATATGCCAATAAACATTTTAACAAAATATTAGGAGAAATAGGTGAAGAAACACAGGCAAAACTTGCATTCAAATATTGCCCAGAAAATGACATAGAAGGGAATCATAAGCCGTATAATACAGCAAGAGTGATAGTCTCAAATGCAAAGAAAACACTACAAGAAATACAAGAAAATCCAGATAAATATATGTCCAACGAATTAAAAAAAGAAACCTCAATTATGAAAAGATACATAGCAATGTATACCGATGAATTTTTCGCAATTGAGCAAAGGGAAGCACAAAAAACCGGAGAACTAGCATTATCTCATTATGACGTAGGAAAATTCCTAAAACTAACAACGCAAAATTTAGAGAAACAATCAAAAAGACTAACTGAAACAGTAGAAGAAATCGGGAAAAGGATAAATACCAAGACTAAAATAGCTGAAATAAACAAAGGACGAATATTATATTCAATAGAAACAGCAAACCTAGTATCCCACGAAAGAAAAGAACTAGAAGGGACATATGAAAAATATTCTGACGCCCAAATACTAAAGCCATTCAAAGAAAACATATTTAATTTGGCGATTCAAGAGATTGAATCAAAATTAGCAAAAGCAGCCCAATAAAATCACTAATTTTTTATTTTTTATTTCCCAGCCTTCTCAATAGAAACATCAACCAACCGAGCCATCTCTCCCAAAAAATCATCCGTCATATCAAACCAACCATCCAAATCCTTACCTCGAACCTTCACCCTCTCTCCATGAGCAATACCTTTAGCAACACTCCTAATCTCTTCATAATACTTAACATACTTCTTATTCAACATCTTCTTATCAACAAAATGCCTCATCAAAACCTTCCCAACCTCCTCAGGACTTGCAGGCTGAACCCCCGCACTAATCAAAGCAGCATGAGCCGAATCAACCATAGTCCAATATAATCCGTCCACAACAGCAGCCATCGACTGTCGAGCCCTAACCATATGCCCAGGAGCTCTCTGTAAAAGTGTATAAATTGATTCCGGAGTAGAACGAATCTTACCCTCTTTTAATAAAATCCTCAAAGGTGCAAAAAACCCTCCAAAATCAATCAAAGTATCCCCATACCTCAAAACATTAATTACAACCGGGTCCCCCTTCATCATATCGTCCCACCAAGTGGATAATTTCACAGTATTAACATGCAACGACTTCCGATAAGGATTAGCAACAATAATTTTTCCCAACTCCTCACGATACCAAGCAATCAATTCCTCATCCCACCGAACCGAAACATCATCGATAATTACAATTACATCAATATCGCTCCCGGGAACAGCAATTTTCTTCGATGACGACCCAAATAAAACAATAGATTTAATCATCTGATCAAATTTTTCATAAGTCTTCATTGCAAAATCCATAGCAATCTCACGCTCTCCCGCAATCTTCATAGTAGGGAGTTCTTTTTTAACAATTTTCGCAGCCTTAGGCTTACCCGCGACCTTCTGCTTCACAACTTTTTTAACCATCTTTTTTTAAAAGGTAAACCTTTTATCAATTAACAGTAATTATATTTTATAAACATAACTACTTCGCATCTGCCCAGAACCAAATAAAAATAACAAAAGCTATCAATTCCGCAAATTAATTTTTTAAGTTCAAGCGCCCAGCCCGAAAGAAGAAGGCGGAACTGTAAAGAAAAATTAATTTGCATTAAATATAAAACGTTAGTTTCGCTAATTAAGTTTTCCCAGGTGTCTTTTTTCTAAAAAGAGCTCTAGACCATCGGCGCTCCCCCAAAACGGCTCTGCCCTCCAGGCATCGCCCCGCCAAGTTCAACTGGCATCGTAGTAAACCCAGCACCAAAATAAGAATGATGTATCTGAGGATTCAAATTCCCATAACCGCCAGAATAAACACCCTGCGTATCCATAGCCTGACTCCAAGTCGGACCATTCTTCATCCCATATATTCCAGAACTAAAAGCACCCAAAGTCATAGAATGAGGTAACTTCTTAAAATGCTGAACTATTCCCCCTGCCTCTGTAATTTTCCTCATCTCATCAAACCTCCCAGTCTTCTCAAGCTCCAGCAGAATATCTTTAATCGGAACATTTCCCATCCCCGGCACCAAATGAGTATCAGCATAACCAAAATTATCCGTTAAATGAACATGTTTAACCATAGACTTATCCTTAGAAATTACCCTAGTCTGCTCAATAACATCACCCTCAGTAAACCCCTTTTTTCTCATAATATTCACATGCCCAACATCCCACGTCACGCCTAATTTATCTTCAGCCAACTTCTGTGCCTTCTTCTTACCAACTCCCTGCTCAATCAAATGACCAACAAAATTCTCTCTAGACATCTTAATTAAATCTCTCAAATCCTCGGCCCGAGAAAACGCCATCCCTTGATACATATTCTCAATAGCCAAGATCGGAGCCTTCTCTTTAAATTTATCATAACTCTTCGCGGCCAAATTCCCAAAAGTCTTCGCGGCCTTCTCAATAGCAAACTCTTCACTATGCTTAAACAATTTTGGAGCTCGCCCCTCAGTAATATCTTGTAATCTTTTGAGTGAATCATTAAGAATCATATGTTTCTGAACAGGCGCCATAATACTAACCCCAACATCATTCTTCCCCTCTCCTATTCTAACATATCCTCCCACAGATTTAGAATCTTTAGAATATTTAACAGATAATTCCTTCAATGCTTCCTTCTGCTCAGGAGTTCCATACTTATACGCCTGACCAAAAGCTCCGACAAAAGCCAACTCCGCATTATCCATAAAAACATCTGACTTCTGCATCTGATTATACTGCTCCTTTTGTTTTTCATCAAATCCTTCTAGTTCTCTTTTGATTTTATTATTTTCTCCCATCTCAAAAACCTTCTTCCCATCAATAGAAATAACAGCATTAGAATAATCTTTTCTCAAATACAAAGGAGCAGCCCCCATAATCTCTTCAACATGCTTACTCATCTGTGCAACCTCAGTCATTTTATTAGACCACTCTCCATTATTAATAGCCCCAATCGTTCCCTCTGCATCAAATAGCAACCCCTTCTTCCCTTCAATAAAATCATATTTATAACTCCCGTCCTTATTACGAAGAGGCATTCCTTTATCGTCAGTAGAAACCCTCCCTCCCCTTTCAAGCAACTCAGGATGATCAGGTCTAATCTTAAATTCTCTCTTAATGGGAGCCGCCTGTCCAGTTTCCTGATTAATAGCCATACCTTTTTCCATCACAAACTTATCCTCTCCCTTCTTCTTATCCCCGGGCCTCCATTCCGTCCCAGGAGCCCCGTTGGCAGCATGTATAACAATAGGTAAATTCCCACTCGGATCCAAAAGCTGAGCCTTCTCAATAGCTCCAAACAACCTTCTCTCATTATCAGCCCTACCATCTGGTGTCCATCCCTGCTCCCCAAATCCAGCAGCATCTAAAATAGGAGCATGCACCGAAGGCTTAACCCCAGTCAACTTCATCAAAGCCCTCATCTCCTCAAAATGCTGCATAGGAATACTCTCCCCAACATCAGGCTGCAACATGGTCACCTCAAAAACTTTCGTCCCATGCTTAATAGCATTAACAGTATCCTGAACCTGATTCGCACTCTGCGGAGAACCTGGGAAACCAAGCATAGAAGCATTCATTTGATAACCAGTAGTATTCCCATACTCGGGACTAAGCGCAGAAATACCCCCTTTATAAAAACCTTCATAACTAGTCGCCATCATCACCTAAAAATATTAATTAAACTTATTATTTAAAACCACCGACAATCCTAAACCCCCATCCGAAACCTACGCATCTCCTCTCTCTTCTTCTCCGCCTCCTCATCCCGAAAGCCGGCAACTTCCAATATAGACCTCTTAACCCCACGCTTATCCTCCGGAGAAACAAAACCCTCAACCTTCCCCTCATTAATCAACTCATCATAAAACTCCTCAGAACTCTTCCCTTCATCATATTTCTTCTCATTATACAAATTCCCGAGGCCAGCAGAGTCACCCTTAAATGGGGAAACATCAGCAACAGCCTTATAGAAATCCGAACCACTTTTCACCTCTGCAACTTTTTTAGAAATCCCCATATCTTCCTCTAAATTCTTGACCACAGATTTCTCACTCTCAATCTCCTCAGTTATAGAATCCAAATCAAAATTATTTTTGATATCGTCCACACTCTTCTCAATTGATTTCACCCCAATAGAGAACAAACCATTAAACACATCCTCACTTAATCCTTCCAAAACTCCAACACCCTTTTCCTTCTCAGCCACAAACTCCCTACTCACAACATAATAATCCCTAAAATTAATGCCCGGCATATTCTCCTCTGACAAAATTCCCTCCTGACCTTCATTTTTTACATCAGAATTATCTTTAACGTTCACAAAAAATTAAGGAAACCAAACTTTATCTATTTTACTATGGTTTCTTTTTAGATTAAATAATAAGACTCCCCTTAATTATATCAAACCTCAAATATATCCTCACAACAAACTAACACCCTTCTGCGCCCTAGTCGGCCTACCAGCCCTAGCAACATGCCCTTCCAGCTCCGACCTCTTCCTCTCCCCACCTTCCCGAAACTTCTTCTGTCTCCCACCTTCAACCTGATAAACAGACCCCATACTATTCTTCTTCCCCCAAGGACCAGCAACATTATACATAGAAATCTCTCCACCAGAATTTCCCGAAGTAGCATACAAATTCACAGAGTCACTACCCTTCTGCCCCGGCGCCCCATACAAATCCATGCCAGAACCACTTCCTCCAGCACCATATAAATCACTCCCGCTACTTGAACCAGCACCATATAAATCTCCACCAGAAGAACCAGCACCAGCACCATATAAATCTCCAGAACCACTCTGCCCCATAGTCTCATAAGAAAAATCCTCTCCACCAAACTCCTCTTCTTCAAAATCCTCCTCACCAAAACTTCTCTCAAATTCTTCGCCTTCGAGCTCCTCCTCTAAACCTCCACCACCCCAATTTTCGACAGCCTCACCTCTAGCAAGCATAGTATCTCCAATAGAAAACTTCTCTTTTTTATCTTCCTCTAAATCTTCATCAGCATCCTCAACAAAAACATCTTTTTCTTCCCAACTACCCTCATTCTTCTCTATCTTCTCAGCGCTGCCAACTTCCCTAATCTCATCTTCCAGCTCCCTAATCTCCTTAACATTCATGAAAATCAAAACAAGAATAACATTTAACTACCTTACTAATCAATTTTGCTCTTTATATTTTGTAACATCAAAACTCTAATATTAAAGTATTAGTCCCCACGTCCCCCAAAAACTTCCCTAAACCCAACACTCCCACCATCTTCTAAGGAATCGCTAATATCACTATCATAATTATCAAACCCAATACCTGGAGCCGAAGCCATTCTATGCGCTTTCTTGTAAATATCATAAATAGTATACAAAATCGCAATCACACCCTTCATGGCAGTTCCCCTCATAGTCTTCTCCACAAAATTATCTTTTTTAATATCCACAGCCTCAACAAAATCTTTCTTTTTGTCTTTCTTTTTGTCTTTCTTCCCAAACAGACCAAACAAAGCCATAAATGGATTAATATCTAAATCGCTCCCTTTCCCCTCAACATCCATCTTCTTTTCAGCATCCATCTCTTTTCTTTCTTCTTTCGTCTTCAAAAAATAATCCAAGTCCTCCTTCATAGTTCCCAACGCATCACTTGCAATATCCATAGAAAACTCCATACTTTTTTCTAAAGCACTCTTATCATTCAACTTCTCAGCAGCAACCAATTCCTCATCATTCAAAGCATACGAATCAAACCAAATATCAACAACACCACCCATCCCGAAACCATAATCCCCTTTTTGTGTCACTCTTTGCGAAACATGTCCACGATATTTAAGCGTAATTATAATAATTTCATAATAATTTCTCTTAGGATTATATCCCTTAAATCTTATACTATCAACCTTAGTCTCTTTTTTATGGAATAACTGCAATTCAAACATCGTAGTAGAAAACGAATTAACCAATGCCGCATCCTTCTCAAAGCCTTGTTGCCGGAGCTTCTCAGCATTCTCCAAATAAGGCTTCATCCACTGCGAATATAACTTCACCGTCTCAACCTGACTCTTCAAATAATTTTTCTCAATATCAAACCTCTTCCTAAGCTCAGCCTCAGAATATTTAGCCCATTTATTAAACTCTTCAATTCGTGGAATTAAAATTCTCATAACAGAATCATTAATCAAACCAGCCCCTCCTCTTTCCTTGTCTTCACTATTCATTTTCTTAACATCCTCATAAGAATTAGCCATCATAAACGCTTCACGTAAAGTAGAAAACCCCATCTCAGCCGAAGCCATCTGGTGAATCGCTCCACGTCCCTTTTTCATATCAACATTATCTAGCCAAATCTGCTTCAGAGCTAAAATCCCAACCTCTTTCTTTTGTTTATCTTCACTGTTATAATCATCATAATTTGCCAACCTCAATTCAAACTCCTTCAAATCATAAATCAAATTCAAAACCGACTTCACAATCTGGTTCATCCCACCCAAAATCTTCATCCCCTCTTCCTGCATCTTCGTAGCTTTCATACTCATCTCACTAAACTGCCCAGACCCAGGACTCGCCATAAAATTATCAATAAGCTTCGTTGGATTCGTGCGTCCAACTTGTGCCATAAAATCCAAAATCCAATAATAAATCGGTTCTAATTGATTTTGTTGGGAATCAAAACTCAAAACATGCGAAGAAAGCGGCTTAAATTTTTTCTTATCAAAATCCCACATCCCCATACTCGCTAACTCTCTAGAACTATGCGCCTCAGTCATTACCTTGCCAATCGCCCACCTAAAGTCCTTATTCGGCTCATCATCATCTAAAAAAGAATATTCCTTTTTTTCACCCATAACAATATTTATTCTAATTACTATTTAATATTAACGAAAACCGCGGCTCTGTCTTAAGTCAATAAAAAATCCAAACTATAACAAAAAAATGAACACTCTCTTCTACAAAAATCATGGACACAGGTGCACCCAAGCCACAATAAAATCAATCCTAAAAGCAAGACTACCAGATAGAAACTTCACCTTTAAAGAACTAGATGAATTAACCCTCCATCAAAATCCTCAAATAACCTTTCCAATACAAATCGCCTACGGATTTCACCAACTGGGAATACCCTTTGAATATTACACAAAACCGAATGGATTATCCACAGCAAACTCCACCGCCTCACAAGTCTATTTTAAACAACATTACGGAAAAGAATTAATCTCAAATATAAACTTCACATCTCTAAATAAATCAATAAAAGAACTGCAAAGTAACAAAGGAGTGATAGAACTGCAAAGTAAACCTTCACTAGAAACACTTGAAAAAATATTAGAACAAAAAGGGCTTCCAATATGCCTAGTAAACTGGGACATATTTAACAATAAACCAAACACGTTTCCAGGACATTATATTATTCCAATAAAATTTGAAAAAAACGACATAATATATCATGACAGCGGACCATATAAGACAACTCCCAATAAAAAAATTTCAAAAAATATATTCCAGAAAGCATGGAACCTATCTTTAATTGATCACAATTTAATCGTAGCATAATTCCCAAATATTTTAATAGTCAATCTCCCCTTTAATACCATGCTATTTAATAAAAATAAAAATAAAATGATAGACATTCGTGAACTCCAAAAACGCGGTGTAGTCAGAATTCCAAAAAAAAACATTGATATTCCAACAGATAACGAAGGATTTGTAGAATTAGGACAAACTCAAAAGTCGTCAGCTATTAACACTAAGTCGCCAACTGTTTCAAACACAGATTTTTTCGGATTTGCTAATACAGTATCACAACCAACAACAGCTAACCAACAGCCAGCAACAAACTTTAACAATTCCACGGACAGTTACAATAAACGAGAAGTTGACCAAAAAATAACCGACCTAGACAACAAAATCTACAAATTAGAACAACGACTAGAACTCTTAGAAAAAAAACTCGACATCAACCAACCGACAAATAACGTGGGAGTAATGGGATGGTAGAAATAACATCCAAAATAATCCAAGCATACGCCTTAGAAAACGCACTCAAACACAAAGGAAAAGCAAACCAAGGCGCAGTCCTAGCAGGACTATTTCAAGAAGGTCTAGAAAAATCCGGAATCAAAAACATCATGCCAACAATCCAGCAAGTTCTAAAAAAAGTAAACGCCATGTCGCCAGAACAACAACAAAAAGAATTAGAAAAATCAGAATCAAAAACATCTAAACGAGAAATAAGGGAAGGATTAAAGGAATTACCAAATGCAAAAAAAGGGAAAGTAGTAATGAGACTAGCTCCATTCCCATCAGGACCTCTTCATTTAGGAAACGCAAGAACCATGATTCTAAATGATGAATATACGAAAATGTATGAAGGCAAACTCATCCTAGTCTTTGACGACACAATAGGTTCTCCAAAAAAACAAATACATCCAGAGGCTTATAATTTAATTCAAGAAGGTTTGGATTGGTTAAAAATAGATTACAATAAAAAAATATTTTATAAATCAGACAGAATAGAAAAATACTATGAATATGCAAAAGAACTTTTAGAAAAAGGGTATCTCTATGTCTGCCATTGTAATCAAGAAACTATGCAAGAACTAAAGGCAAAAAGTATCGCATGCTCATGTAGGGAACTTCCCCCAGTAACACAACTAGAAAGGTGGAAAGAAATGTTTACAGCTAAAATGGGTTCAATGTCAGTTAGATTAAAAACTTCAATGTCTGACCCAGACCCTGCATTCCGAGACAGAGTTATGTTTAAAATCTCGGATTTACCACATCCAAAGACCGGCACTAAATACAGAGTCTACCCTTCAATGGATTTTACATGGGGAATAGATGATCATATTTTAGAATCAACCCACATTCTAAGAGGAACCGACCACCATCTTTCCACTAGAATACAAAATTTTATTAGAGAAATATTCAAATGGAAAAATCCAGAATCAATATATAACGGACAATGTGAAATTAAAGGCGCAAAAATGTCAAAATCTAAAAGTACCCAAAAAATAAAATCAGGAGAATTTATAGGATGGAACGATCCTCGAACATGGTCACTACAATCTCTAAGAGACAGAGGAATAAAATCAGAAGCAATCCGGGAATTCACACTAAGCCTCGGAATGAAAAAGACAAATATAACAACACCAATCGAAAATCTCTATATTTTAAACAAAAAACTCTTAGAAAATGTTCCACGATATTCCTTTGTAGAAAACCCAACAAAAATCACAATCAAAGGCTGCCCTCATTTAGAAGCAAAAATACCACGTCATCCGAATAATAAACTGGGAAATAAAAATGTAAAAACGAGTCAAGAATTTCTAATCTCTCAAGAAGATTTCTTTCTTTTAGACAATCAAAACTACCGTCTAATGCATCTCTTGACATTCAAGTCTGATAAAACAGGAATAGAACCAAGAGACTTTTCTTTTATCTCAACCGAGCCAATTGGGAAAACAAAATTTTTACACTGGCTACCTGCATCTCCAGATAATATTCAGATAAAACTAAGAATGCCAGACGGAAAATTAAAAAAAGGATTAGGCGAATACGAATTAGAAAAACTAAAAGTGGGTGATATCGTTCAATTTGAAAGGTTTGGGTTTGCAAGACTTCATAAGAAAACAAAGGAAGAATTAGAATTTTGGTTTGCACATAATTAGAAAGACAGACCCGATGCCTCTCCACCATACCACAAAAAAATACCATCAGGCTTTAAGATTTCTTCTAACTGAGGAACAATAGACTCAGCAAGTCTTTTCCCAGATTTATAAGAAGCATTGGGAGCATCTCTTCCACGAATAATTCTTTCTAGTTCTGGAGAATTAAATAGCATAAAAGCCACTGCAATATCAAAATGATTCTTCGAAAACTCTCGAACAAGACTCTCCTTATCCAAAAGATTCAACTCTCTATTGGGGAAACTCTCCCCAGACAAATCCCCACAATCGACCCCAATATACTCCAATCCCGTCTTGCTCTTAGTTAAATGCGCAAACCTTCCAAACCAAGGATTAAACTCCCCATTATACTTAACAGATTCCATATTCCCCCTCTCAGCTCCACACCCCAACTCAAGAATCTTTTTACCCTCAGTCTTATAATCCAAAACTTCTAAAATCATCTTCCACTTATTGTCCAAATCATTGAATACTCTATTGCGTCCCCCAGAATCATCAAATCTTCTTATTTCCTGAAGCCCGCCCTCAGTAACCTCACGACTAGCATACCAAACAGAATCCGGAGAACCATGAGGAACACATTTATATTTATTCAACTCAGCCTTATTTACTGTTTTCATAAAAAAATCAAGATAATGTTACTATTTAAGAATTACTATTAGCAACACCATAATCTAGCCTTGTCCTCATCACTCATTTTTCCAAATGGACTCCCTATTTTTCTAACACTCTTTATCATCTCCTCATTCCCCTCCAAACCCTTCCCAAGCAAAACCATAGCCTCACGCATCTTTAACACAGCCTCACAAACCTTCACATCCAACGGACAACTCTCCTCACAAGCCTTACATAAATTACATTCAAACAAAATCTTATCCTGTATCTTTCTAGATAATAAATCTCTTTTCCCTCTAGCAGAATATTGCTCTTCCCTTAAAGCCCGAAAAACCCCACATCTCCCCTTACACATCCCACACTGGACACAAGAATCAAAAATTTCACTGGACTCTTCCATTAAATTTCCAGCACTAATTTTATCTATCTTACTAATCTTATTTACCATAATAAACAAAACAAATAACCCTTATTAAAATTTTATATTCTCAACAACAAACGCGGATGAAACACGCAAGAAATATTCTTCTATGTCCCTAACCGCTACCTAAACACAAATCCAAATCTTCCCTCTTTAAAACAACATACCGAAAATCTCCATTCCTTAAATCCCGAGAATACCCTTTTCCTACACTACTCGTAATCACTTCACTTCCCTGCCTCTTGATTACATTCATCGCCGGCAAAAAATCAGCATCTCCACTAAGTAGGATACAAACATCACAATTATTATCAACCAAACAAAAATCAATCATATCAGCCGCAATAGCAACATCAACACCCTTCTCAATTCTTAACTTCTTCCCACCACTATTAAACACCTTCAACTTCCGAGTATTCACAATAACACCCTTTCGCTTTAGTCCAGCCAAAAAAACCATATGTTTATAATAATTTTCCTCACCCAAATCAATATCCGGCACAGAATTATAATATCTAACCTCCCTCAAATCCAAACCGAACCTATCACAAATCAACTTCCCCAACTTCTCAAAATCAAGACCTCGTGGCTTCTTAATTAACGATTTAACATTATGATACCAATTATTTCCATCAACAAAAACTATCGCAATCCTTCTCTTATCTAAGACCATATTAAAAAAAGTAAAGCCCGGCATTCCGATAACGTCATACCGGGGACGTAATGTATATTATATACTATTTAATATATTTAAATCTTACGGTTTAAAATTTCTATTTATTCTAAAAAGATTTACAAAAATCCTCCCATCAAATATCCCCTTCAACTTCCCTATTCAACCTCTCAAAAAATTCCATCATAAAACTCTGCCTCCCTTTAGCAATTTTACACCCACTCTCCGTCAACATCTTGTCCCTCATATTAGTATGAGAAACCAAAAACTCCCTATATGCACAATCCTTCTCTCCATATTCCTCATCACTAGTCAAATCGAAATCAGAAACATGAAC
>CAZROF010000018.1:0-23436 GCA_964601675.1 Candidatus Woesearchaeota archaeon | reverse complement strand
CTAATTCGTAGTTGTCGATTAGTTTTGATATTTTTTTGGTTTCTAGTTTTTTTAATAAATCGTTTTCGCTTTTTTCTATCCCGTATTTTTCGGCTAGGGTTGAGGTTCTTGATATTAAGTTTCCGAGTTTGTTTGCTAACTCGTCGTTGTGTCTCTGGATTAGGGCTTTTTCACTGAAATCTCCATCTTCTCCTGTTGCGAATGGGAATTGTCTTAGGCAAAAATATCTGACTGAATCTGCTCCGTATTTTTCTACTAATACCATTGGAGATATCGTATTGCCGAGTGATTTTGAAATTTTTTGTCCTTCGACTGAAATGAATCCGTGGTTAAATGTGGTCTTTGGCAAATCTATTCCTGCTGATTTTAACATTGCTGGCCAGTATACAGTGTGGAACCAGGTATTGTCTTTTCCTAATAGGTGAGTTGTTGGTTTGCCCCAGAATTCTTCTCTTCCTTTTTCTCTTGTTGATGTATAATAATTTATTAGTGCATCGAACCAGACATATGTTATGTGAGACTCGTCCAGTGGAAATGGGATTCCCCAATCAAATGAAGTTCTTGATATGCTTAAATCTCTTAATCCTTCTTTTACTCTGTTTGTTATTTCGTTTCTTCTAGATTTCGGTAAAATAAATTCTGGGTGGGATTCATAAAGACCCAAAAGGAAATCTTGGTATTTTGATAGTTTGAAAAAATAGGTTTCTTCTTTTATTATTTCTAGGGGCTTTTTGTGAATTGGGCAAATCAGGTCTGGGCAATCTTTTTCTGTAAAGTATGTTTCGCATCCTACACAATAAAGTCCCTCATATTCTCCTTTGTAAATGTCTCCAGCAGCTTCACATTTTTTTATAAATTCTGATACAACTTTTTTATGATCTTTATCTGTGGTTCGTATGAATCTATCATAATTTATGTTTAGGGATTTCCAGGCTTCTTTGAATTTTTTCGAATTTTCATCTACGAATTCTTTTGGTTCTTTCCCAGCTTTAATTGCATATTCTTGAACTTTTTTTCCGTATTCATCTGTTCCGGTTGTAAATAATACTTCTTTTCCTTGGAGCTTGTTCCATCTAACTAGGACGTCTGCGACTATTTTTTGATATGCGTGGCCTATGTGAGGGGCTGCATTTACATAGTCGATTGCTGCTGTGATGTAAACTTTTTCTTTCATGATTTGATAATCAGATTAAGGTTTTTATTTGTTTGTAAATAATATATTTGCTCCCGTAGATAGTTGTTGGTAGAGGAAGTAAATCCTTTAGCTTCACGACTTGTTCGGCAAAATTGTTTGTTTTGAAAAGGTAATGCACACTTGGTGAATGGAAAGTTTTGGAGAAGTGTTAATAGATACTAAACGATTAAGTTTTTATAGAATATTTTCTTTGGTTATCTATGAAGAGAGATGTAGTCGGAGTTAATCATCCTATTGTTCAGAAAAAAATCAATCGGAGCTTAAATCTAAGTATAAAAGAGGGTGTAATGTCTTCTATTTCTACTAATTTGAGCTTATCTTATTTTACTCCAGCTGCTTTGGCTATGAGTGCTACAAATGTTCAAATGGGTATCTTGTATGCTATTCTTAGTTTAGTTCCTGGAGTCATACAAATTAAATCAGCTAGTTTGATTGAAAAGTTTTCAAGGAAAAAACTCGTTTTAAGTGGAGTTATTGGGAAAATTGTTCTTATATTTCCCTTTTTACTTATTGGGTTTTTACATTGGATGGGTGTTCCTCATATGATGTGGATTTTTATTGGACTTATTGGCTTGCATTATATTTGTTCTGGGATTGCTTATCCTCCATGGTTCTCTTGGATGGGATCACTTGTTCCTGAAAATATAAGGGGGGAATATTTTTCTAAGCGTAATAGAATCACTGGGTTCTTTGGGGTTTTAACCATGATTGTCGGTGCATTTATTTTAGATTGGGCTAAAAAAATAGGAATTAGTCATGGGGATGTTATGGGATTTACTTTGCTTGGATTTGGGTTTCTTTTTGCATTAAGTGGAATATTTAGAATGGGGTCATGGATACTGCTTAAAAAAGAATATGAACCTAGAATCAAAATTAGAAAAAAGGACTGTTTTTCTCTAAAAGATTTTTTAACACATTGCAGAGAAACCCCTTTTGGAAAATTCAGTTTATTCGCTGGAGCTTTTACGTTTGTTGTTGGTATTTCTGGTCCATACTGGACGGTTTATATGCTTCGTGATTTAAATTTGTCCTATATTTGGTATATGGCTATCACTGTAGCCACAATTATTTTCCAACTAATATTTTTGCCTTTACTGGGAAAATTTTCCGACAGGTTCGGAAATATCAAGCTAATGAGAATGTCTTCCCTTATCGTTGGACTCTTCCCATTCATCTGGATTGCCTCTATTCTTGTTCATGGTGATTTATGGGTTAAGATTTACTTGCTTATTATTCCTTCAATTATTGGGGGATTCGGTTGGGCTGGTTATAATTTAGCTTTGAATAATTATGTTTATGATGCTGTTAAAAATAGAAAAAGAGGGTTTGGTTTATCCTACATGAATTTAATTATAAGTGTTGGTGGCTTTGCGGGTGCTGGGGTTGGGGCAATAATCGCTTGGATGAATATCTCTTTTATAAACCCAATGTTGTTTATCTTTGCAATTTCTGGAGTAGGACGACTTATTGTCGCTATTTATGGTTCAAAATTTTTACATGAAGTTAGAAATGTTAGGAAACTTTCTCCGGAATTCTGGGCGAGAGAGATTACTCCTATGCAGAGTGCTATAAGAGAGGTTCATCACCTAGAGCATATAGCTGAAGAAGTGGAACATTATATTTTACCTAATGAGAAGGAAGAATTTGAAAAAAGAAAATAAATTTTTCTGAATAGTTAGATTTAAGTAGTAGAAAAGATTTTTTGTTTAATGTTTAATAAGAAATGCCGAGGCTGTGCTGAGAAAGTTGATAGAAAGTTCAATTACTGTCCACATTGCGGAGCGTCTCTTAAGTCCAAAAGAGAAGGAGACTTTGGTATGCTTGGTTCTAGTGATGGGGGTCATGCTTTTGGATCCCCGACTAGGGATGATTCTGGTGAGCCCGAATTCAAATTACCGTTTGGTATTGAAAAGATTATGGGAGGATTAGTTAAGCAGTTAGAGAAACAGCTTGGAAATATGGATATTGATGAGAGGACCGGTATGCCGAAAGGGTTTAAAATTCAGATTGCAAGAGGTCCTATGGCTCCTCAGGTTATGCAGAAGAAGGCAGAAGGGAGAAAAGCTGTGGTGGTAGTTTCTGAAAAAGAGGCTGAGAGGAGAGCTAGTTTAGAGAAGGTTTCAGCTGAGTCTAGGGTTAAGAGACTTGGGGATGTAATTATTTATGAGATTGAGGCACCTGGGATTCAGAAGGAAGAGGATGTTATTTTGACTGAGCTTGAGACTGGTATTGAGATTCGAGCATATGCAAAAGATAAGTGTTATGTTAAAGTCATTCCTTTGAAGGTCGAGATTTTGGGATTGAGAGTTGGGAAAGAAAAGGTTTTTGTTGAAATGCGAGGATGATTTTAGAATATTCAAAAGTATATTCTTTCGCTGATCAAAGTTATATTTTCTGTGTCGTAATCATGTGTTCCCTTGATATTTGAGACATCTTTGTTCGTGCTTTTGAATTTAGGTTAAATATATAAATTGAGATTATTAGATATTTTTACGAAAAGGAAAACACAGATATTACATGTTCATGGTGGTATAACTTTTAAAAATCATGATGATTATTTGGATTATTTAAAAAATAGGAAAATTTCTCTTGATCGGAAGAATAGTTGGCATGGAGATTATTTAGAAAGAGAGCTTGGTGAGAATTTTGATATTATTAAGCCGAGAATGCCTTTGTAGGACGATGCTAAATATAGTGATTGGAAAATTAATTTTGAGAGATATCTTGAGATTTTAGATGATGATATTATTTTAATTGGGACTTCTCTTGGGGGAATTTTTCTTGCGAAGTATTTATCTGAAAATGTTGTTTCTAAAAGAATTATTTCTGCTTATCTTGTTTCTCCTCCTTTTGATAATACTGTAGAAGGAGAAGATTTAGTAGGTGGATTTGAACTTGGGGATGATTTGTCTTTGATTGGAAGAAATTGTGAAAATGTAATTTTAATGTTTTCTAAGAATGATGATTGTGTTCCAGTTTCTCATGCTGAAAAATATCGGAAGAAACTGAAGAATGCCAACATTATTATCTATGAAAATAAAAATTTGCACTTTAAGATTGAGAAATTTCCTGAGATTGTGGAAATGATTAAGAGGGATATAGAAAGTAAGGGGAAAAGGAAATTGAACGCGGATTAGAAGACAAGATAATATAGATAAACACGGATTTTTTAGAAAATTGGATTATGATTTTTCCATAATAAATTATGACATCTTCGGCACCATATTTCTCATGGAAATTTGGTTTAAATTAAAATGAGGATGCCAGGATTTTATTCTCGATTCACACTAAAATTTTTCATTAAAATAAATTTGTGAAAAATTCGCGCAAATCGTTCACCTGAGACATATCCCAGCTTCAAATCCCATGAGGATGCCAGGATTTGAACCTGGGACCCCTGCCTTATCAGAGCAGTGCGCTACCTGACTGCGCCACATCCTCATAGAATATGGAGCGGTCTTTTTGTTTATAAAAGTAATGTTCTAGCTTTCAATAATTAACTTTTAGTTTTTCGGAGGTGAAATCCTTGACTGCACGACTTGTAGGGTTGGGCTGTTTCGGGAAATAATATAAAGGTTGGGCTGTTTTTTATTGTATGAAATTATTGCTTACTTCAGCTGGGATTAGTAATAAATCCATTAGTGATGCTCTAAAGAGGCTGGTTGAGGGAAAGATGAGCATTGTTTTTATCCCTACTGCTGCGAATGCAGAGAGGGGAGATAAGGGATGGTTGATTGATGATTTGGTTAACTGTAAAAAACTTGGCGATGTTGATATTGTAGATATTTCGGCGTTAAAAAAGGGAGAATGGTTACCTCGATTAAAAAATGCAAATATTATTTTTATGGGGGGAGGGAACACCACTTATTTAATGAACGAAATTAAAAGATCTGGACTGGATGATGAGTTAGAAGATTTACTGAAGCGAAGAGTTTATGTTGGCATTAGTGCTGGGAGCATAGTTTTAAGTGAATCAATTCAGACGTCTTCTGAATATATATTTGGATTATATGATGACGAAATAGAGAGTCCGCCAAAGGGATTAGGGTTTATTGATTTTAATGTGAGACCTCATCTTAATTCTCCTTATTTTCCAAAAGTAAATGATGAGAATTTGAAAAAAATATTTGAGGGTTTAGGATTGGATATATATGCGCTGGATGATGAGTCTGCGGTTGTTTACAATGAGGGAAAAATCGAGGTTATTTCTGAGGGGAAATGGATTAAGTATTCTGGAGAGAAGAAGGTAGACTAAAACTTTAAAAAGGAAATTTTTGATAAGAATAGTATGGGTTTAATGAAATATATGCGTGAGGCTTGGAAGAAGCCAGATGTAAAAGTGCTTAGGGCTCGAATGATTGAGTGGAGAAAAGATGGGGCTATTACTCGAGTTGAGAAACCTTTAAGGATTGATAGGGCCCGGAGTCTTGGCTACAAGGCAAAGAAAGGTGTTGTTGTTGTTCGTGTTAAGATTAAGCGTGGTGGGCATAAGAGATCTAGACCCAATAAGGCTAGGCGAACTAAGAGATTGCACATTAGAAAGAATTTGAGAATGAATTATAAGGAGATTGCTGAGACTAGGGTTAATAGGAAATATGTTAATATGGAAGTTTTGGGTTCTTATTGGATTGGAAAAGATGGTATGAATTATTTTTACGAGGTTATTTTGGTTGATCGAAGTGAACCTGGTATTAAGTCTGATAAGCAGTTGGGTGAATTTGTTAAGGCTCCTAAAAAAAGGGCATTGAGAGGATTGACTAGTACTGGAAAGAAAGCTCGTGGTCAGAGAAATTCTAGAGTTAAGGTTCCTAAGGCATTTCCTAGCTTAAGAGCCAATAGGCGAAGAGGAAATTAGGATATCAACATTTTTCCTAGTGAAAAAATCGTTGGGAAAATTCTGCAAAATTTTAGATATCAAAAGCCTGCGCAAGTTAATTGCGCCGTTTTGATTTATTCTACTAGGCTGATATTTCTTCCATAAAAAATTACAGCGTTTTCAACGCCGCATTCCTTATGGAGTTGAGATTATAATATATAGCATTTACTTGGTTAATTGTTTATAATGTCTATATAATTTTAATTCTTATGAAAGGCCTAATGTTTGTACAAATTTGCATCGGATTTATGCTTGTCATATTTTCTGTTGCCACTTTTCAGCTATTAGGGCTTGATGTTGATTTCGTAACTACGTTTATTTTAACAATATTTACAATTGCTATCTCTATCTTCTTTTATACTGAATCTGCTAGGATATCTGCTAGGATAGTTAGACTAATTAATAGGATTGATATTAATGTAAATCGTATTGATTCCAATGTGGACCGAATAAAAGAGAGCTCTATAGGTCAAAATTTATATAGGAGTTCTGCCTTATCTAATCAAGAAGATATTAGGAGGTTTTTCCAAAATGCAAAAAAGAGATAAATTGAATTTTAACGAGGGAACAATAAACTTTTGGGTTCCTGAAGGTAGGATAGATTATAAAGACAATAAATTTGTTCAATTGTTTTATTATAATGATGGTCAAGATACCATTAAAATAATAAAGGATAGGGATAATGGACTCAAGGTATATTATTTATTTCAAGGCAATAAATGTCTTCTGAATACAAAAGTAGAAGGTTTAGAGGATGCAGACAGACACATGGTTACAGTTACATGGTCTCTTCCAGAAAAGAAGGTCAAATTATACCTCGATGCAATCCTCAAGGATGAACGTGAGATTAAGGTATCTCCTTTTTAGTAACTCTGGCAGATTATAGGCAACTTAGATAGTTTTATTAATAACTTTAATTTATATTTATCATGGCAAAGAAAAAGGTCAAGAGATTGTATAGAGCGAGTCCGAGAGAATCTATGATTGGTGGAGTTTGTGCTGGTATTGCTAATTATTTTGAAGTCGATCCTACTTTGATTAGGCTAGGTTGGATTATTATGACTATGTTTAGTTGGGGAATGGGAATTATTGCTTATTTGATTATGTGGATTATTATGCCAAGGCGATATTAGTTTTTCTGGATGATGAATTATAGAAAGGGATGTGTGTTTTATTTTGTCGGAAGAAATTTTCGGGAAGGATTGGAATAACGATATTGATGATAGATTGGATAGGCTGCAATTAAAGTTTTTGATCTAGCCATTGCTTGATTGTGGCTTCTGGTTGTGCTCCTACAAATTCGTCTACAACTTCCCCATTTTTGAAAAGTTTTACTGAGGGGATTGACATTACTCCGAATTTTGATGCTGCGCTTTGATTATCATCTGTTGAAGCTTTTGCTAGAATAAATTTTCCTTCGTATTCTGTTGCTATCTTTTCTAATGTTGGACCTAACATCATACAAGGTCCGCACCAACTTGCCCAGAAGTCTACTAGGACTGGGATTGTTTTTGATTTTTCTATTACTTCTGAAGAAAAGTTTGTGTCGGTTACGTTGATTTCCATAATTAATTAATCAAATTATTTTTTATAAAGGTTTGGAAGCGGTGTTAACATAAATTTTCCATTTCAATCGGATGCTGATTCTCGGGGCTTTAATTAAATACCTACTTTAAAAATATTTTATAATATTTCCATAAGATGAGAACCTTTGGATAGTGAGAAAATTTTGTTTTAAGCGAGACGCAGTTAGAGTAATTATAAAAAGTCGCTGTGATTTATTCTAGTATGGATTACCTAAAAATTTGTAAGGCCTATGCTAAGCTTGAGGCTACTAGCAAGGGCTTAGAAAAAACTGACATCTTAGCTGATTTTTTAGGTAAGATTCGCAAGCATCCTGATTTTATTCATTTGCTTAGGGGACAACTGTTTGCTGATTATGATAATCGTGAACTTGGGATTTCTCACCAGTTAATAATTAAGGCAATTTCTAGGGCGGCTGGGATAACGGAGGCGGAAGTTATTGAGGATTTTAAGGAATTTGGAGATTTGGGTTCGGTTGCCGAGAAAGTTCTTAGTGTGAATAAGAAAAAACAGAAGGGTTTATTCGAGGCAAAACTTAGTGTAGAAAAAGTATTAGAAAATTTGAGGAAACTGCCTGAGATTGAAGGGAGTGGAGCTGTTGACTTAAAGATTGGTTATATTGTTGACTTGTTGCATTCGGCTAGTGCTGAGGAGTCGAAGTATGTTGTTCGAACTGTTCTTGGAGATTTGAAGATTGGTGTTGGACTTGGGATTCTAAGGGATGCTATTGCTGTTTATTGTTTTAAACCTGAGAGTTTGGAGGATAAGAAGATTTGCTCTAAGGCTGTGCAGGAAGCGTATGATAAGGCTACTGATATGAGGGAAGTTTTTGAGAAAGCGTGCTCGGATTCTTTGGAGAAGATTAAATTAATTCCTGGGAAGCCGTTGAAGGTTATGTTGTTTCCGAAGGCAAAGAATATTGAGGATGCGTTTAGGATTGTTGGTCGCCCTGCTGCTTTTGAGTACAAATATGATGGGTTTCGAGTGATGGTTAATAAGACAGATGATGGGGTGGCTATCTTTACTAGGGCACTTGAAGATGTTACGAAGCAATTTCCTGAGATTGTAGAATATGTTAATAAATATGTTATCGCTGGAAGTTTTATTTTAGACTGTGAGGCTGTTGGATTTGATGCGAAGAGTGGAAAATATACCGATTTTCAGGCGATTAGTCAGAGGATTAGAAGGAAGTATGGAATTGCTGAGATGAGGAAGAAGTTACCAGTTGAGTTGGTTGTTTTTGATATTGTTTATTTAGATGGAGATAGTTTAATTGATGTCTCAGCTGAAAAGAGGAGGAAGATTATTGAGAGAATTGTCCGTAGTGAGGAAAAGAAAATTGTTTTGTCACGTAGGATTATTACAGAAGATGCTAGTGAGGTTGAGAAGTTTTACGATGAGGCTTTGGATGATAATCAGGAGGGCTTGATGGGAAAGAAGCTAGATGCTCCTTACAAACCTGGGGCTAGAATTGGGTATGCTGTTAAATTAAAACCTGAGGATAAGGATTTCGATTTAGTGATTAGTGGAGCCGAATGGGGAACTGGGAAGAGAGTTGGATGGCTAACTAGTTTTGATATTGCATGTAGGGATGAAAATGGCGAATTATTAGAAATTGGCAAAGTCTCTACTGGGCTAAAAGAACTTAGAGATGAGGGACTTAGTTTTGCTGAGATGACGGACATGTTAGAGAAGTTAGCATTGAAGAGTGAGGGGAGGCATGTTTATGTTAAGCCAGAAGTTGTTGTTTCGGTGCAATTTCAAGATGTGCAAAAGAGTCCTACAAATTCTAGTGGGTTTGCTTTGAGGTTTCCTCGAATTTTGAGATTGAGGCTAGATAGGAAAGTTGATGACATTGCTACTATTGAGGAAGTGGCTGAGGAAGTTAAATAGATTACTCTTCGAATAAATCCAAGCGTTTATAAAGGAAAATCTTATCATTATTATATGGCAGTGACGAAAAAAGTTGTTTCTAGGAAAGATACTAAGTTAAAGGTACAAAATATTGTTGCGACTACTTCTCTTGAAAAGGAAGTTAGTTTGACGAAGTTGGCTAGGACCCAGCCTAATACTGAATATAATCCTGATACTTTTCCTGGTTTGGTTTTGAGAGTTAAGGAACCTAAAAGTGCTGTTTTAGTTTTTAGTTCTGGAAACTTGGTTTGCACTGGGACTAAATCAGTTTCACAAGTTCGAAATGTTGTTCAGCAAGTGATTAAACAGCTGAAAAAGATTGGGGTAAATGTTAGCATTAAGCCAAAGATTACTGTACAAAACATTGTTGCTAGTGGAGCTATTGATTTAGATTTAAATTTGAATACCTTATCTTTGGAGCTTGAGAATACTGAATATGAACCAGAGCAATTTCCTGGATTAGTTTACAAATTAGAGTCTCCTACTGCTACATTTTTGCTTTTCTCTAATGGAAAGTTGGTTTGCACTGGGACTAAGAATAAGGCACAATTAGATGATTCTATGGTTCAGTTGAATAAAAACGTTAGGGCTGCCTTGAAGAGAATTAAGGAACTTGAAAAGAAAAGAGCGAAGGAAGATGACGAGTTTTAATTTTTAATAATCTTTATTTTGTTAGGAGAACTCTCATATATTTTATACACTTCGTAATCTTTTGCTTTGCCCAAATATGCTAAAGGTTAAACTTGTTGAAATTCATTTTATATTAATTTGAGCAACTAATGTCATTCTCTGAATAGGATAAGACTTAAAGGGGGAAATTATGAATTAATGTATGGTAGTTGAAAAAGGTAATAAGATTAGGGTTGAATATACTGGTAATTTTGAGTCTGGTGAGGTTTTTGATGCGAGTGAGAGGCATGGGCAACTATTGGGTTTCGATTACATAGAAAACTTCTCCATATCGAACTTTTCTTAAAAATAATAGACGGAAGGCGAGAATCGAACTCGCGTATCCCGGACCACAACCGGACATTTTACCATTAAATTACAACCGTCATTAACTAATTACACAAAACCGCTTTAACTTTTAAATTTAACCCTTAGGGTTTTGTGCGTGTAGGCAAGTGAGTATTCCTAGTCATGTCCTTTGATAGACTCAAATTTATTCGGAAATAAGTAATCTTAATTGATATTAACTAGAATCTAATTTAAATTATGCGCTTCTTGAAATTTTTTAAGTGTGCATTTCAAATCTTCATGAGGAATAATTGAAAATAATTCCTCAAAGGTTGTTAACCAAAACCCAAAAACTTACTCAGTGGGAGGTTTTTTTCTATTTGTCGAGGACAAAAGAGGTATTCCGTATTTTTATGAAATGGGTTTGGGGAAGAAAAAACCGTCACTTTGAAACCTGAGGAAGCTTATGGTATGTCCGATAAGCAGGCTGTCAAGCAAGTTTCTAGGGATAAATTCCCGAAGGAAGTTAAAGAGAAAATGATGATTGGTGTTCCGCTTCCTAACGGGTAGCAGATTCCGGCTAAGATTGTGAAGATTGATGATAGGGAAGTTAATATTGATATGAATCATCCTATGGCGGAAAAAACGTTAATTTTCAAAATTAAGATAGTCAATATTTCTAGTGCGTAGAAATCATTAGATTGAAAGATAAAGATTTCAAATGTAATTTTTAATTAAATCTTTAAACTATCTTGTTTTATTTTTATTATGGTGAATTTTAGAAAATTTGTAACAACTTCTGGAATCGAGATTTTTGGTGGACGTAATGCTGAGAATAATGATAAGTTGGTTTGGGAAGCTTCGCACAATGATATTCTCTTACATACTTCTTCTCCTGGGAGTCCGTTTGTCAATGTTGGCGATTCGGCTAAGAAGAAAGATATAAAGGAAGCTGCAGTTTTTTGTGCTAAGTTTTCTCAGGATTGGCGGGATTCTAAGCAAGATGTTGTTGTGAATATTTTTATGAGGAAGGATATGTTAAAGGATAAGAGAATGAAGGAAGGGTGTTGGGGTGTTGGGAAGCAATATCAAATAAGGGTAAAAGTTATTGATATTTTGAAGTTTGAGAAAGCTTTAAGAGGGGAAGGGGCTCAATAAGATTATGAGACCAATGAAACAATTGCAACTCGGAAAGGCTGGGCTTAGCGAAGCTTTTATTGAACAAGTCAAAAATATTTTTAAAGATGATAAATTAGTTAAAATTTCTATTTTAAAATCAGCTTGTCGAGATAAGGCAGATGCTAAAAATATTGGTGAAAAGTTAGTTGAAGAATTAGGTCTTAAATATGGGTTTAAACTAGTTGGATATGTTTTGACGGTGATCAAATTTCGGAAGAATCAAAGATAAATTTTGGTATAAGTTTATTAGTAATCTTGCTCCCGATTAGCTACGTGTATCACTCCCTGGTTGTCTTTATTCACTTCGGTGACAGAGTTCCTAGCAGCTACGTTTATATTGGTTCGATATAAAAATTACTTGGTTCCTGGGTTTTCCGCCATTTTTCTTTATGTCTTGGATGCGTATCAATTTATTGAATTCATGCTTTGTGCTGGTGGAGATACCACGCCGTGGGTAACTCTTGGATTAATTGCCTATACATCACTTCCTGCTCTTGATTACATATAGCTACTAGATTTATTAAAGAAAAATTTAATTTTTATTTGCTCCATTTGCCTTTAATTATTTTTGGATTAATTGCTATTTTAAAAAACAATTTTATATTAAATGCTGGATGTGAAAAAGTTTTTGTTGTAACCACAACGACATTTACTAATACAGCTAATGTAATTCCTTATAGCTTGTATTTGATATATTATTTTGGGTTCTTATTTGCAACCTGTTTTCTTTTTATTTCTCATATGGAAGAATGTCGGATGAAAAAATTTATATTTGGTGGACCAGTTTGTTTATATTAACTGCCACTACGCCCGTTATTTTAATTGCTATATTTCCGCACCTAAGGACTAGTTTCCCTTCGGTATATTGTTAATTTCCTCTTCTTTTCGGTGTTACTACTATTGCCATTTCTGAAATTTATGACAAATACAAAAAGAAAGAACGATTGATTAAGTAGAAAAATTTTAACGTTAACTTTATATAGTGGAATTTTGATTAATTTGCAGGTTAATGAGTCTTTGACTTATCTATCTTCGAAAGAAGAGCCTAAATAAGAAAAATGGCACGAAAAATATTTGCACAGAATCCAGAAAAATACATTCCGGCTTTGGCTGAAGCCTTAAAAAAGGTTCCTGAGTTTGCAGTTCCTGAATGGGCTATGTATGTCAAGACTGGCGTTTCTAGAGAAAGACCTCCTATGGATGAAAATTTTTGGCATACTCGTGCTGCTAGTATCTTAAGGCAATTATATATTCGTGGAGTTGTTGGAGTTGGGAAATTAAGAACTAAATACGGCTCCAGAAAGGATAGAGGCGGAAGACCTGATAAATTTTTTAAATCTGGAGGAAAAATTATTCGAGTTATTTTACAGCAAGCTGAGGCGGCTGGTTTAGTTGAAAAGGTTTTGAGGATGCAACATGGCAGAAGATTGACTCAGTCTGGACGAGACTTCTTAGACTCTATCGATGGCGCTTATGAGAGCAATATAAATGGTGATAGTTGGATTGTAAAAAATGTTCCAGTTGTGGAGCAGGAAGTTGAAACTCAAGAGGAAATTGAAATTGTTAGTGAGAATACTAGTGAAACGGAAGGGGAAAGTGATAAGGATAAATCTGAATCCCAAATTAGGGATGACTCTGATGAGTCTGGGGTAAAAGAATAATGGTAAGTAGAAAAGCTAAGGCTGCTAGTAGTAAGAAAAGACATTTAGATCGGGCTAAGAGACAGACAAAGTGGGCTCCATTTTGGACAGTTATTAAGAAATTTGGTAAGGGCAAAAAGATTCATCCTTCTAGAATTACGCATGTTAAGAGAAGCTGGAATAGAACTAGTTTGAAAATTAAACCGAGGAAGATGGCTAAGAAGCACTTAGGATAATGGCAGAAGACAAAAAAACTGAAACCAAAGTGGAAGAGAAGAAAGAAACAGAGAAAGTTGATGAAGTTAAAGATACTCCTGAGAATAAGGAAGCCATTGTTAAACCTGAAGATAAAGTTATTGAAGAAGAAAAACGGGATAAAAAGGAATCTGAGCCTGCTATTACTAAAGTTGATAAGAAAAAGGGGAAGGAAAAGAAAGGGGAGGCTAAGGTTAAATTAGAAAGAGAGTATATTGTGCCTTTAAGGAAGGGTTTTATGAATGTTCCTCATTACCGTAGGGCAAAAAAAGCTGTTAAAATTTTGAAGCAGTTCATGGTTAGACATATGGGTATTCGTGATGGAGATACTCGAAAGATTAAAGTTGATATTCATTTAAATAATGAGATTTGGTTTAGGGGAATTAAGAAGCCATTAAACAAAGTTAAAGTTAAGGCTGTTAAGATTGGAGATATTGTCAATGTTAGTCTCGCTGACCCTGCCGATTATGTTAAGTTTAAAATGGCCCGTGAAGAAAAAGCCAAGAAGGCTAGTGAAGCTGGGAAGAAGTCTAAGACTGCTAAAAAGGAAAAGGTAGATAGCGATAAGAACAAGGATGGTATTAATGATAAAAAGGAAGAAATTGAAGATGAAAAGGCGGGAGCTGAAAAGGCTGCTAAGGTTGCTAAGGTTGAGACTAAGATTGAGAAACATACTGTTCAAGGTAAACATAGTCAGAAGGTTGCTCCAGTTCGTAAGGTTTTGAAGTAATTAAATATTTTTAGCTATTCTTTTTTGAGATTTATATTTCTGCATATCTAATTTAATATTGAAATCAAAATATTTTGGTGATATTTCCAAGACGATGTTTCTGGATCAAACTCCCACAGACTAGAGAATTCTTTTAATCCTTTTTCAAGCAAAATATTTTCTACTTTTTCCATAACAAAAAATACTATTTGTATCTTTTATATATTGGTTTTAGGATAATTATTTTAATTAATAATCTTTATAATTATGAAATATATCTAATATTATGAAAAGATGCTCTTGGTGTAGTAATGATGAATTATACAAAAAGTATCATGATGAAGAGTGGGGAATCCCTGTATATGATGACCAGAAGTTGTTTGAGTTTTTGGTTTTAGAGGGAGCACAGGCTGGTCTTAGTTGGATTACTATTTTGAGGAAAAGAGAATCTTATCGTAAGGCTTTCGATGATTTTGATTTTGAGAAGGTTGCTTTGTATGATGAAAATGATATTAAGAGACTGATGGAAGATGAGGGAATTGTTAGAAATCGACTAAAGATTAATTCGAGTATTGAGAATGCTAAGGTGTTTTTAGAAATTAGGAAAGAATTTGGGAGTTTTGACAAGTATCTTTGGAGATTTGTTGATGGGAAGATTGTTGTTGAGGATGGGAGCTTGGTGAAGAGTGATTTGTCAGATGAGATTTCTGTGGATTTAAGGAGGCGAGGAATGAAGTTTGTGGGGTCGGTTATTGTTTATGCTTTTTTGCAGGCTGTGGGTGTTATTTGGGGTCATGAGACTGAGTGTTTCTGTTGGAAGGAAGTATAATATTTGGATTATGAGAAATTTTCTATTTATTTCATAGGTTTTCTAATAGAAATAATTTTTAGTGACACTAGAGATTAGATATAAAAACTCGACTTTGTAATTTTAGTTATGAAAGATATAAAAGAATTATTGAATTTTGGTTTAATTAATATTGATAAACCCACTGGACCTACTAGTTATTCTATTTCAGAGTTCGTTAAGTGGCAGTTGAAACTCAAGAAGACGTCGCATATGGGAACGCTTGATCCTAAGGTGACTGGAGTTTTGCCAATTACTTTGGGACGAGCTTGCAAGTTGGCTAGTTATTTTATTAAGCATGACAAAACATATGTTGGGGTTTTGGAGACACATAAGAAATGTAGGTTGGAGGAATTACAAAAACTTATTAATGAGAATTTTATGGGAAAAATTTTGCAGACTCCTCCGCATCGAAGTGCTGTTAAAGTTCAAGAGAGGGAAAGGACTGTTTACTTTTGGAAATTATTAGAAGCTGATGAAAAAGGAAGATTCTTTTTGTTTGAGTGTCGAGTTGAGGGTGGGACTTATATTAGGAAGCTTTGTAGTGATTTAGGTGAGATGATTGGGGGAGCACATATGGGAGAGTTGCGGAGAACTGAGGCTGGGATTTTTGATGAAAATGATGTTGTTAGTCTTAATGATTTTGAGGTGGCTGTTATGGAATGGAAGAATGGTGATGATACTAAGTTGAGGAGGATGGTTGTTCCGGCTGAGGATGCGATTCGTAAGGTTCTTGCAGTCGTCGAAGTTGATAAGTCTGCTATTAAGTCGCTTTATATTGGTAGGCCGTTGTTTTCTAATAATGTTATTAAAATAGGTAGGTCCCCCATGGATGATTCTGGTGAACCTAATGAAGGAGATGTTTTTGCTTTATTTTGCGGAGAGATTTTTGTTGGGATTTACCGGAAGACTGGTGAGGAAATAATTTTTGCTAGGAGTGAGTTTGTGTTTAATTAGGGCTTTTCTGTTAGGATTGTGAGATGTTTTCACGAAGTTTGATTTGGGAAAATTTATTAGAAATTTTCTTCATAATTCTTGCTAGGCGGTTCGATTGATAAAGGGTGAATATCAAAGCATGATTAAGTGTAATAAAGTGGAGCGGATAAGTTTATCTGATGGTCGCTAGTAAGAAAGTGGGTTTCTTACTTTCCACCCACTAATCTCAAATCCGGATAGGATTTAAAGAATTTATTTAATGTTTTTTCCAATCTTGCATGATATTAGCTAGTAAGGAGTCCCATTTATGTAGTCTTCTTGGATAAATTTATTGTAGAATATGTCGGTTGTAACTATCCGACATTTGATATAATCTTTCTAGCCTAATAATGCTTAAATAAGTCCAATTTGTTTAAAATATATGGAAGAAGAGAATAATATAGGCAATGGTGCTATCAATCAAGATGAATTTTTAAATGAAGCTAAGGAATTTTTTGAAGTAAATCGAAAAGAAATTGTTCGTGGAATTAGTGGGGATAATAAGGTTGTTCGTGTTGAATTTGAGGAATTTTCGGCACATAGTCCTGAATTGGCCGAAAAGTTAATTGAAAGGCCTGAGGAAACGATTCAGTTATTAGAGGTTGCTTTGGAAGAACTAGAGTGGGCGCCGAATAATGCTAGAGTCAGATTTATGAGTATCGAGAAGGGACAGGAGATGTTTATTAGATATATTCGTTCGAAACATTTGGGGAAGATGATTGGGATGGAGGGTATTGTGAGACAGGCTAGCGAGGTTCGACCTTTGGTTACGAATGCGAAGTTTGAGTGTCCGAGTTGTGGGACGATTATTTCGGTTTTGCAGATTGATAAGAAATTCAAGGAGCCTAGTCGTTGTTCGTGTGGTCGGCGTGGTGGGTTTAAGGAGATTGCGAAAGATATGGTTGATGCGCAGGTTTTGATGATTGAGGAGGCGAGTGATAATTTACATGGGGGAGAGCAGCCTAAGAGGATGACAATTTTTCTGAAGGAGGATTTGGTGGACCCGACGATGGAGATGAGGACAACGCCTGGTTCTAGGGTTAAGATTATTGGTATTTTGAAGGAAATTGCGATTACGACTGGGAGTGGGGCTATGTTGACACGTTTTGATTTGGCGGTTGAGTCTAATAATATTATTCCTATGGAGGAGAGTTTTGAGGATATTGATATTAATGAGGAGGATGAGAGGGCGATTAGAGAGTTGGCTGCTGACCCTGAGTTGATGAAGAAGATGGTGGATAGTATTGCTCCGTCGATTTGGGGTAAGAGAGACGTTAAGACTGCTTTGGCATTTCAGTTGTTTGGTGGTGTGAAGAAGACGCGGAGTGATGGGACGAAGATGAGGGGAGATGTTCATGTTTTGCTCGTGGGGGACCCCGGTGTTGCAAAATCTGTTATGCTTAGTTTTATTGCTGGTGTCGCTCCAAAGGCTAGGTATGTTTCTGGAAAGTCGGCCACGGGGGCTGGTTTGACTGCGACTGTTGTGAAGGATGATATTTTGAAGGGCTGGAGTTTAGAGGCTGGGGCGATGGTCTTGGCTAATAAGGGGATTGTTTGTATTGATGAATTTGATAAGATGGACGATGAGGATCGGTCGGTGATGCATGAGGCGATGGAGCAACAAACTATTACTATTGCGAAGGCTACTGTCCAGGCTACGCTTCGGGCTCAGACTTCTGTTTTGGCGGCGGCGAATCCTAAGTTCGGTCGGTTTGATCCTTTGCAGTCTATTCCTAAACAGGTTAATTTGCCACCGAGTTTGCTGTCTCGTTTTGATGCTATTTTTATTATGAGAGATATTCCTAGTCGAGAGAATGATGAGGCGATTGCTGCGCATGTTTTGCTGGAGCATCAGCAGGAGGCTAAGCATGATGTGATTGATAATGATTTGTTGAAGAAGTATATTTCGTATGCTAAGCAGAAGTATAATCCTATTTTGACTAGCGAGGCTATTGCTGTAATGAAGGAGTTTTATGTTGGGCTTCGTAATATGCCACAGATCGGAGATGGCCCGTCGAAGCCGATTCCGATTGGGGCACGGCAGCTGGAGGCGATGGTTCGTTTGGCGGAGGCACATGCTAGGATGAGATTAAATGAAAAGGTTGAGGTGAAGGATGCGATTGCTGCGATTGAGCTGACAAGGAGTTATTTGATGCAGGTTGGATATGATAAGGATACGAAGACTTTTGATATTGATAAGATTGGGGGAACGAGTGCTAGTGCTAGGAATAAGATTGGAGTTGTTATTGATATTTTGAGTGAGCTAGAAAAGAGGTTGGGAAAATTGATTCCGCTTGAAGAGGTTTCAAAGGCATTGGATGGCAGGATGAAAAATAGTGAGGTTGATGAGGCGATTGGGAAGTTGTTGAAAAGTGGAGATTTGTTTCGGCCAAAGAGGGGATTCATACAGAGGATGTAATAGGGCTCTTGTTAGAAAAAAGTTATCTGGAATTAAAACTTAATTAGTGATATCTAAAATCAATTTTTATTAAAGCTTTTGTTATACAAAGACTTTGCGTGAAAAATCAATTTTAGATTATTGTATTTAGTGCAAATTAAAATTTCCTGACGCTTTTGTCTATATGACATCTAAAGCTAAAATTTTGATTTGTGGAGTGCTGACTATGTTTTCGTACTTATGGGAAGGTATAAAAAATCTCTAATTTATTGTTGGATAGAGAGATAAAATGAGTATAGATGTTGAATGAGATTATTTGAAGACTTCTATTCAGCGATTAAAGGCAATGGAAAACAATTAGGTTCAACTCAATCTCAATAATACTTATAAACTCATCCGCTTAATCTCATTCATGGAAGGAGATGTTGCTAACACCGAGGTGAGAAAAAGAAATATCGCGTATAAATTACGGATTGGGGATGTTTTGAAGGGTGTGCCGATGATGGATGAGGGGAAGTTTTTGTTTTTGGAGCTTGGAGATAAGAAGGTTGTGAGGGTTAATATTTTGGCTAATTGTGTTGATAAATTTGTGCAAGAGGGGGAGAAGAGTTTTGCAAGTTTGACTATTGATGATGCTTCGGGGCAGTTGAAGTTAAAAGTTTTTGGTGAGGATATTGATAGGGTGAAAAATATTATGCAGGGGGATACTCTGCAGGTTGTTGGAAATATAAGAGAGTGGAATGGCGAGATTTATATGATTCCTGAGATTGTGAAGAAAGTTGATGCTAGATGGTTGTTAGTTCGGAAGTTGGAGATTCAGAATGCTCGGAAGGATTTGCCTGAGACCGCGGGTGGGGTTAATGAAGTTAAGAATTTGATTTTAGATAAGATTAAGGGGGCTGAGACGGATGGTGGAATTGATAGGGAAACGCTTGTTATGGATGTTGAGGCTAGTCCTGATGTTATTGAGGTTGAGATTAAGAAATTATTGGAAGAGGGTTTGATTTATGAGCCGAGACCTGGTAGATTAAGATATTTAGGTTGAGGTGAGTGAAGAATTTATTTTGGAAGATTTGTTGAGGATTTCGATGAGTGGGTTAAGTTAGGAATTTGCCTTGATTAGTATAGGGGTTCAGATTTTAATGATGAATATCATACGTGGCGTAATAAAAGTTAGATGTTGATTATTAGGTTGGTTGTAAAAAATAGCTCTAGAAAATTACAATTCTTTTATATCAATATCGTCGCCCATCATTTCATCCTGCTTAAGCTTATGTTTGTATTTTTCTCTTGCCCTTTTTCTATCTATTAATTCATTAAGTGTCACGTTTTCCAAATTTCTTCTTCGTGATAATTTCATTTCTGCCAAATCTATTTTTTCTTCTGCTTCTTCAATTTGTTCTAGCTCCTCTAACTCTTCTTCTGGATTATTCATTTTCCTTGCAACTGCTTTTAAGATTTCTTTTTCTTGATTTGAGTTTCTTCTTGCAAAGCTGACCTGTGATTCATGAACTTTCAGCAATTTTATTCCGAAAAGGGTCTCTAATTTTAAAAAAATTTCCTTGAAATTTTCTGGGAGTACACCTTTTTCTATATCTTGAATTGTATAAGAAGTTGTATCTATTTTTTTCGCGAGCTGAGAAAGTGTCATTTTGGCTCTTCGTCTTGCCATATTTAGTGCCCATGAATAATTGTCTATGACATCTGGATGACTCTGCTTTTGCTTTGGCATTCTTAGTTTCGCTAAATTTCCTTGAGTTATTAGCTGGTTACGAGATGCTTCAGTTGTATATCTTCTTCCTGACATCCTGTCGAGACGTTCTCTTACTGAATATATTTTATCCGCCCTTGTTAACTGAGATTCTGAGGGTTTTTTTATTATTGGTATTTTTTGGTCTTCAGCACACTCTTCACAAATATTAACCATTTCTGATGCCAAAATCCCTGGGTAAAGAGTTGTTTCTTTAGATGTTTTCTTACATATTGTGCAAATCATAAATTTTATATGATATTTTATTTTTTAAAGAAACCTATAATTTAATGTATATGTTTAAAATATGGTGTTGGGCTAAAGCTTCGTATTAAAAAGGCTCATTAATCGCGGTTGAGCTTCGCTTGATATAATAAAAAAAGTGTGTGTTGAATAAATATTTTAATTTAGAACATCTAGAACTGATTTTATATCCTTTATATTATAGAGTACTTTGTCATTATTTATTACCAAGGCGGGCAATTGTTTAATATGATATTCTTCGGTTAGGTATTCTACTGTCGTCAAATTTTGGTTTGCTGCAATTGGAAGTAGTAAAACATTATCTTTTTGGGTTCTTACATCTAAGAGTATCTTTGACCAAACATTTTGAGTTGCTTTATCATTAGCATCCTCTGTCCCATATTTGTATAAATACACTATTAAATCATAGTTTTTACACTTAGTTAGGGACTCTTTGTTTGAGGTCCATAAAAGAGCTCTTAATAAATCGTATTTTTTATGAAGGAGCTTCATCGAATCTGTTAATTTTCCAGAATCCTCATATAGTTCTAAAAGTTTTGCCTCATCATATATCCTGTTCGCTACTTTAATATTATTTTTCCTTATTGCTTCACAGTCTAAATTCTGACTTTCAATTAATCGGGATGTTGCAGAAGCATCACTTAAACTAATTTCAGATTGTAGATAAAGGTTTGATATTTTGCTTGAATTTCCTGTTTCTATTAACATGCCCATAAATAAGCCACCTAAGAATATCACTACTGTTATTAGTAGTGCTTCCCAAAATACATGTTTTCTTGATTTTAGCATTTTATTCGTTAGAGAAAATAATATTTTCCATATGGAAATTAATATTTTCTATCCTCTCTTTGTAATATTATATCCAGAAAGGATTTATAATGACTTATCCGATTAGCTATTTAAAGTTTTACCATTTATTGTAGCCACGGAGATATTTGTAGAATGACCATATTAGTAATGGTGGATACATAATAAGATAGAAAATTGAATATATGAATATATCACGAATCTTATGCCCTATAACCCGCCCTGATTCTCTTGAATAAGCTAGTGCTATTATTGTGTAGATAAGTCCAAGAGCAAATAGGAGCATTCCGAAGAAGAAAAGGATACTTGGGTTTAATATTGTCTTGTCTATTGTAATTAAGGCGACATTTGCTATTATGGAATATTTTGCTATAAGATATTTCATCATTACGTATTGTGCGAATCTGTAAGTTAGAAAAAAGAGTCCTGTTATTCCTAGGAACCATGATAAAACAAAGTATGGCATTATAAAATATCCTAACATCCCACATTCTAATAATTTTTTCTTATATTTTGCTACGGTCTGTATTCCGCCTACGTTCCACCTTATCCTTTGATGAAACCATGCCTTGACTGTTGTTGGAGGATAGGTATATACAATTGCTGGAATTGCCATATGGACTTTCCAGCCTTTTGATACGAAGTGCCATGTTATCTCTATGTCTTCTGTTAGGTTTTTTACATCAAAACCTTTGACTTGATTGAATGCTTCTTTTCTATAAATACTGAGTGGCCCGTTTGTTACATAAATTGAGTCTAGAAACCCTAGTAATTTTCTTGTGAAGGCGATGATTTTGTATTCGATTGCTTGGGATTTTGTTAAGAAGTTTTGTTTTCCTCTAACTAAGACTCTAGATGTTACCGCTCCGACTTTATCATCGTTGAAGAATCCTACCATTTTTGGTATTGCGTCTTTTTTTGGTATTGAGTCCGCATCGCTGTACCCTATTAAAGGAGTTTTTACGAACTTGCTTCCATAGTTTTTTGCACCTCCTGCATTGCCCGTATTTTTTGGCGTTTTAACGTACATTACTTGCCCATAGTTTTTCGCATATTCTTTTATAATTGATGCAGAGTTGTCCGTTGAGCAATCGTCTACTATTATGATTTTTTTCAACCCTTTATATTCTGAATCCAGATGTGCTTGAATTGTTTTGCTTATACTTTTTTCTTCGTTAAAACACGGGATTACAATAGATAATGGCAATTCTTTATCTGGTTCAGATGTTTCGTAAATTTCTTGTTTATTTTGTATATAAGTCAAAATATAAACCATTAAAAAATAGAATGATATAAATGTGTAGGTTAGATAAAGAATTGTTAGAAATTCCATTAGGCAACCTCTGACTTTGAGATTTGAGATTTGGATTCTTGTTGTTTGGGGGGTTTAGTCACATTGAAATATTCGTAGAATTCTTCGGAAAGTTCCAATATTAATGTATGCCCTTCTTGTTTTGCTTTAACTAGACCCAATGTTCTAAATTTTTTTATATGATCGTAGGATTTATTTCCTCTAATTTTTATTACGACGGATTGTTTTATTGGTTGTTTATAGGCTATAATTGCGAGGGTTTCTTGCTCGGCTTTTGTGAATTCGGCTGAACCCGTTGCTAGCTTGTTTATCAAATAATGATATTTTTCTGCTATGTCCATTTTGTAGGATTCTTTTCTTCTTACAACTCGAAGTGTACCATGGGAATATTTTTTTTCTAAATTATAAAGTATCGATTTTAATGTGATTGGATTTATGTCGGTTAGCATTATTAATTCTTGGAGGGTTAGGAATCTTCCGGCTATAAAAAGTGCTGCCTCTACTTTTTCTGTTGCTTCTACCTCATTTATTTCGAATTGATTTTCTATTTGAGACGCTGTTGATTTTGTAATCAGGGGTGTAGAATTGACGATTTGTGTCCTTGAATTTTTGGGTTTAGAATCTGGCACGGTGCCAATTTGTTTATCCGTAGTTTCTGATTGAATCTTTTCCTCTTTCATGGTTTTAGTTATGTTAAGAGGATTTTAAAAGTTTGGTGATTATGTTTTTGGATGAAGTTTTGGAAATATTTTGGATTAGTTATTTTAATATTAA
>CAZROF010000017.1:0-25229 GCA_964601675.1 Candidatus Woesearchaeota archaeon | reverse complement strand
AGCAAAAATTTTATAATCAATCAGTCCACTTATCCTTTGTTTCTCTAATTCAATATCTCTAACCTCATCTTGTCTTTTCTGATTAATACTTATTTTAGCAAGATATTTTTTTGATTTTTTTATCTCCAAAATATTATCTTTGATTTTTTTTATCTCTTTTTTTAAAACATCAGACTTATCTTTAAATTCGATTTGTTTGCGTTTGTTATATGAAATTTCCTCGTAGATTTCCTTAATTCTTTCAATTCCATCCTCTACCTCTACTATATTTTTTAGTCTATCTATTAGTTCATTATTTCTAAATTCTTCTTTACGAAAACTATTGGAAAAAGATATAATATTCTTTCTAGTAGAAACCATTTCCTTGCCAATTAAAATTGTAGCTCGTTCATAGTTTTTAGATGTTTTTTTATTGAAATCACTTAGAATAAAAGCCACCCTATCGATTAGATCATATAAACTATTTTCCTCGATATTAGCTAAATTTTTCTTTAATCTTTCAATACTAAAAATATAATTCCCTAAATTTTCCATTACAATTAGTTTAATTCTTTCATCTTCCCTTTCATCTTGCAAGTCTATATCTTTTAAAACCGCAATTCCATTGGTAAGTTTATTATCTAATTTCTCGATATCCTCCCGGACCATTTTCAATAAACCTGCTTCTTCGCTCCTCGCATATTTTTTCTTTTCTTCTATAAGATGCCTTAACTCTCCATATTTTATTTTCTTAATATGTTCCTTCTTCTTTAAAAATTTAAAAAAAGCCATAATCTAAAACATCAAAACAAAGAAATGTTAATATTTAATTTTCGCAAATAATCCATAAATTAAATTAATTATAGCTATTTATTAAGTTATTCTTAACTGGCTTCACTAAAACCTTGCATCTTAATTACATAATTATATAATATCTAACAATAACTCTAAATAAATTATGTCAAATATGGTAAATTTATTCCTGAGATTTCATTGTCTTCATTACTCAAACCGAATATCCTTCAAACCCAACTGAATACTGATATTCCCATTCCACTCATTAATCTCCGGAAAATACGCCGCACTGATATTCCCATTATTCTCAACTAATCCCTCACTAAAAAAAGCCATGCCAAACCCAATCGCCCCAACACTCCCTTCACCATCCCTAAGATTCAACTTTAAGTGCTTCTCCTTCAAAACCCGTGGCTCCTCACCCAAACTAAGCTTCTCACTATAAAACACCGGCCGTGGATTCCCAAAACCATAAGGAAATAACTGATGCACATCTTCTATCAAACCAAAATCAATCTGATTAAGATTTAATTTAGCGTCAATTTTTAACCTTGGAATTAAATCTTTTTTGCTAAGTTTTTCTTTAGAATAATTATTAATATCCATACGAAGACCTTTAATGTTTTCTTCTTTTATTTTTAACCCAGCAGCCTGGCTATGCCCTCCATAGTTTTGCATCCATTTTTTTGAAAAATTCATAGCGCCAAGTAAATGAAATTTTGGTATACTTCGCCCAGACCCATACCCCCAACCATCATCATCCAAAGCAATTAGTATAGTAGGTCTATGGTATTGTTCAACGATTTTCGAAGCTACAATACCAATTATTCCTCTATGCCATCCCTCCCCAGAAAGCACAATGCAATTATCCTTATCCAAATCAACTTCTCTCTCAATTTTATCAACCACCTCATCAAATATCTCTTGCTGAAGCTCCCTTCTCTTCGTATTTTGACTATTAAGTTCCTCAGCTATGTCCTCTGCCTCCTGCAAAGACTCCGTATCAAATAAACGCATCACCTTATCTGCGGACCCCAATCGTCCAGAAGAATTTATCCGTGGACCTAATTTAAACGAAATATGTCCCGAATTTATTTCCTCCCCCTCAAGCTCTGAAACTTTAATCAAAGCCCTTAAACCCACATTTTTAGTATTAGACAATTCTTTCAAACCATTCTTAACAATAATTCTATTTTCTCCGTCCAGCGGAACTATATCTGCCACAGTCCCAAGACAAACAAAATCTAATAAAGAAAATATATCAAAGTCAGAATTAAATTCCTTAACTAACGCCTGAACCACCTTAAACACCACACCAACCGCAGCTAATTTTTTATAAGGATATTCACAACCTTCCTGCTTTGGATCAATCACCGAAACTGCATTAGGAACCTCCCCAATCTGCTCATGATGGTCGATAACAATAATATCAATTCCATTCTCATTTGCATAATCAACTTGAGTATTAGATGTAATCCCACAATCCACCGTAATCATAAGATTTATCTCCTTACTCCTCGCTTTATCTATGGCACTTTCATTAAGCCCATAACCTTCCGTCAACCTATCAGGGAAATAATAGGAAACATCGCCCCCAAGTACTTTAATAACTTTGTACAATACCGTGGTACTAGTAACTCCATCAACATCAAAATCTCCAAAAATCAAAATTTTCTCATATGCATCTATTGCTCTTTTTATTCTCCTAATTGCCCTTTTCATGCCTTTCAATAAATTTGGGTCATGTAAATCTCCCAAGTTGCATTCGAGAAATTGCCTTGCCTCCTTTGGATTATTAATTCCTCTGCCTACCAACAATTTAGCGAAAACTCGAGATACTCCCAACTCAGCAATAATTCTTTCCACAACCTCTTTATCATATTCAACATATCTCCATATTTTTTCCATATTACTAAATGTAAAATTAGTATTAAAATAACTATTGATTTGGGTTATTTAAAATTCAATTAATTAGCTATCTTGATTTAAAATAAAAGAATATCTATTAATCCTATCTCCTCAAAATTATTCCAACTCTTTTCGAATCAACTTGTGAGCAGAATTAATTTTTTGAAACATCTCCTCATTCCCCTCACTCATATCTGGATGATATTTCCGAGCCAACACCTTATATTTCTTACTAATTAAATCAAAATCATTCTCCCCCGCCTCAACCCCCAAAATCTTCCTTGCCCCAATCAATTTATCTCCCAAATCATCATCCTCAAAAAATTCCCGTTGAAACTGATCTAAACTAATCTCTTCATCAAGCAACCTTCCAACCTCAATCTTCAAAACCTTATCAACAACATAAAGATTTTCAATAAATTTTGAACACAAAGAATAACTATACTTCAAATTTCTACCCTCAAAATACCAAGAGACCGAGGCTGAAGCTTTTAATCTAGCATTTCTCTCCATGGCTACATCGCTATCATCACGGTCAATCCCCAGTTGTTTTAATGTGGAAACAATTCTATTCTGAATCTGAACTGCCCTACGATCAAACGAACTCACAAACACAGGAACTTCAATTTCATTACCTTTAACCTTTACCATAATATTAAATCAAAATATACTTTTATAAGCTTAAGTGTCTGAAATTTTTTTAAAATCGAACACTTTATAAGGAGCTATAAAGAAATTAAGTTATGATAGCGAAAGAAAAAACTCCAGAAAACATAATCCTCGAAGAAGCAAAAGAAGTTTTAGAGGAGCAAGAGACTCCAAAAAAAGAAAACAATGAACCAAGTGATAAAGAAAAAGAATTAATTGAAAAGTTGCAAAGACTCCAAGCCGAATTTCAAAATTTCCAGAGAAGAACCGAAAAAGAAAAAATAGAAAATCATGCAAATGCAAATGCTAACTTAATTTCAGAATTATTAACAATACTAGATAATTTTGAACTATCTCTAAAACACAACAAAGATAAGGGAGTTATCTTAATATTCGACGAGCTTACAAAAATTTTAGAAAACCAAGGATTAAAAAAAATAGATACGACAGGAAACTTTAACCCAAAATTTCACGAAGCAATAATACAGATTGAAGGAAAAAATCAGGGAGAAATCTTGGAGGAATTCCAAAAAGGATATATCTTAAACGATAAGCTTTTAAGGGCATCCAAAGTTAAAATCAGTAGGAAAGCCGATAAAAAATAAATTCCATTAAATTAAACGAAAAATTTAAAAAGGAAGTATACACAAACTGTATATACGGAGTAAAAACAAAATGAGTAAAACAATAGGAATCGATCTTGGAACAACATTTTCAGCTGTAAGTGTAATGGAAGGAGGAAGAGCAAAAATAATTCCAAACACAGAAGGTAATAATACAACGCCAAGCGTAGTGTCAATCAACGGTGATGAAATATTAGTTGGTGAAATTGCAAGAAGAGGGGCTGTAGCAAATCCGAAAAATACAATTCGAAGTATAAAGAGACTTATGGGTACTAAAAAAATGACTTCAGTGGAAGATAAAAAATATAACCCCGAACAAGTTTCTGCAATGATTCTACAAAAATTAAAGAAAGATGCAGAAGAATATTTAGGTCATGATGTAACTGATGCAGTAATTACAGTTCCAGCTTATTTTGGAGATGCGCAAAGGAACGCAACAAAAGATGCAGGAAAAATCGCTGGATTAAATGTAAAAAGAATAATTAATGAGCCAACGGCGGCGGCATTAGCTTACGGTCTAGAAAAAGAACACGACCATACAATTTTAGTTTTTGATTTTGGAGGAGGAACATTTGATGTTTCTATTTTAGAATTAGGTGGTGGAGTATTCGAAGTAAAATCTACTAGTGGAGACAATGTATTAGGCGGAGATGATATAGACGATATACTAATAGATTTTCTAGCAAGTGAATTCAAAAAAGATAATGGAATCGATCTAAAGCAGGATTTAGTAGCATTACAAAGATTAAAAGAAGCAGCAGAAAAGGCAAAAATAGAACTTAGCTCTTCACAGCAAACAAAAGTAACAATCCCCTATATATTCTCAGATGACAAAGGACCAAAACATTTAGACGTTACAATAACAAGGGCAAATTTTGAAAAAATCTGTGAGAAGATTTTTGAGAGACTAAAGGGTCCAACAAAACAGGCAATCAAAGACGCTAAAATGCCAAAAATTGATAAAGTTATCTTAGTTGGAGGAAGCACAAGAATTCCAAAAGTTCAAAGCATAGTTAAGGAAATAACTGGATTATCTCCAGATAAATCCGTAAACCCAGACGAAGCAATATCTCTTGGAGCAGCAATTCAGGGTGCAATCATCTCAGGAGAAGTAAAAGACATCTTGCTTCTAGATGTAACATCTCTAACTCTAGGAATAGAAGCACAAGGTGGAATAAAAGTAGCATTAATTGACAGGAACACGACTATTCCAACAAAGAAAACCGAGACATTTACGACAGCAGCAGACAATCAAAACGCCGTAACAATAAATGTATTGCAAGGAGAAAGGGAAATGGCATCGGACAATAAATCTCTAGGAAAGTTCGATTTAGTAGGAATTCTTCCAGCGCCACGAGGCATACCCCAAATTGAAGTTACATTTGATATAGATACAAATGGAATCGTTAATGTATCTGCAAAAGACCTAGGAACAGGAAAAGAACAAAAAATCACAGTTACAGGCGGATCACTATCTGAAGATGAAATCAAAAACATGGTTCAAGATGCTGAAAAATTCAAAGAAGAAGATAAAAAGAAGAAAGATAAAATATTAACTACAAATGAAGCTGAATCCTTAATATATTCCACAGAGAAGATGATAGAAGAATACAAAGATAAAGTAGATAAAGACACAATCACCAAAATACAAAAAGAAATTGACGAATTAAAAGAAATCTTAACAAAAGATGATATCGACGAGTTAAAAAACAAATTAGACAATGTAAAACAAGTATCTCAAGAACTTGGTGTAAAAATGTATGAGCAAGCTGCAAAAGAAGCGGAAAGTAAAAATGCTAATCCAGACTCTAATGTGGTTGATGCAGAAGTAGTAGAAGAAAAAGAAGAAGGCAAGAAAGAAGAAAAATCTGGCAAAGAATAATTTTCATACAGTAATTTAAAAAAACAAGTGACTAAACATTCATCATGGCAAAAGATTATTACGAAATACTAGGTGTAAAGAAAACCGATTCTGACGAAGTAATTAAAAAAAGTTACAAAAAACTAGCTCTAAAATTCCATCCAGATAAAGCTAGTGATGACAAAAAGAAAACATATGAAAACAAATTCAAAGAAATAAACGAAGCCTACACCACTCTAAGCAATCCAGAGAAAAAAAGACGTTATGATATGGGAGGGAATAGTCAATTCAATCAAGGCTCAAATTTCAGAGGAAGAAGTGGTGGATTTTCAGATATATTTGAAGATCTCCTGAGGGGAAACGGTTCTTTCGGACAAGAGCCTCAAGAAGATTTAGATTTACATTATAGAATAACGATAAAATTTGAAGAAGCCGCATTCGGAGTTGAAAAAGAGCTCTCAATAAAAAAAGATATCCTTTGTGAAACCTGCGATGGAACAGGTTCGAAAGATAAGAAAGTCAAAACCTGTCAAAAATGTGGAGGACATGGAAAACTAAAAATGAACCAACAAACTCCATGGGGAATGATAAGCCAGGCAATAGGTTGTGACGAATGTAATGGAACGGGAAAAATACCAGAAAATAAATGTAGAAGATGTAATGGCTCTGGAATTGTAAACAGTAAAGAAAGTGTAAAAATAAAAATTCCAAAAGGAATAGATAATGGTCAAACTATTAGAATACAAAACGCAGGAAATATCGGAAGAAATAATTCAATGGGAGATATACTTCTTGAAATAAGAATTTTACCTCATAAAATCTTCCAAAGAGATGGCTTCGATATTTATATGAAATTCCCAATATCTTTTTCAAAGGCAGCCCTTGGAGGAGAAATAAAAATACCAACTTTCAAGAAGGATGTCAAAGTAAAGCTAGGAAAAGGAACGCAGTCGGGAAACATCTTGAGGCTGAAAGGACACGGTATACCACTTGTTAATAACCCAAGCCATATAGGAGATCAGTTTGTAGAGATAGTTGTGGAAACTCCTAAAAAGTTAAGTCGAGCTCAAGCTAAGTTATTTAAGAAATTAGAAGAATTAGATTGAAGATAGTTCACATTAAATAATTCTAATTAATAAAAATTAGAATCAAAATTTATTTTAAGGAAGAAATAATATCCTCAATTCTTCTCACTTCGATTTGTTTAGAAGATTTAACATCAAAAGTATTCGTAACAAATATTTTCTCCACTCCAGATTTTAATAACTTACTCCGCGCACCTCTAACAAAAAGCCCATGCGTAGAGATACAATAAATTTTTCCAGCCCCTTTCTCCTTAAGTAATCTAACCACTTTCACAAGAGTCTCACCCGTACTTATCATATCATCCACGATAATAATATTAGAAACCCCAAGAGAAGATTTCTTGAAAAGCTCCTCATTAAGTTCAACCTCAAGACAGCCCCCCTTTCTAGTTTTCTTAACCGTAACAAGTGACGTCCCAAGAATTTCAGCAATCTCCCCAGCCCTCTTTGTCCCACCAAAGTCCGGAGACACAACGATATAATCTCCTCTGGGAATATTCTTAACAAGCATCGGAAGCAAAGAAATATTCATGAATTTCAAATACCTCTGAAGCTTTAAGCTATGTATATCAAAAATAACTATTGGAAGATTAAGCGTTTTAAGAATAATACAAATAACCACTCCAGAAACAGACTCACCCTTAATATAAAGCTCATCCTGCCTAGCATAACTCATAAAAGGTATTATGATCCTTTTTATTTTTGCACCAGCTCTTCTAGCGGCATCAACAGTGAACAAAAATTCTAAAATATTCTGAGTCATAATATTACTAATTATACTGACAGGCTTACCTTTCAAATCCTCCATAATCCTTAAACTAAGTTCCCCCTCAGAAAAAAGACTCTTCTTAACTCTAACTGACGAAATATTAAGATGCTTAACAGAATCTGTTAAAATATATTTCATTTTGAATGTTCTAAAAACCAGCCGGTCGCAAGATTAGCAACCCTCTCCAAAGCTCCTTTCTCCTCAAAAAGATGTGTAGCCCCGGGAATTATCTCTAACTCTTTCTTGGATTTTAATTTTTCTAAAGCATCCTTGTTCATTTTAATTACTTCCCCATCCTCCCCGCCAACAATTAACAAAACAGGAGAAGAAACCTTCTCCAGATATTTCATCGCCAAATCTGGACGACCACCTCTAGAAACAACCGCAAATATATCTCCAATTTTCGAGGCTGCAATCAAAGCCGCAGCCGCACCAGTACTAGCTCCAAAATATCCTATTTCTAAATTCATTGTTCCTTTATTTTCTCTCAACCATTTAGTAGCGCCTACCAATCTATTAACCAAAAATTCTATATCAAATCTAAGCTCACCAGTTTTTTCATCAATAGATTCTTCTTCATCAGTCAACAAATCCATCAAAAGAGTTGCAAATCCTTTATTATTCAAAAATTTTGCAATATATTGATTCCTTGGACTAAGTCTACCACTTCCACTTCCATGAGCAAATAAAATAATTGCCTTTGCATTTTCTGGAATTACAAGTATACCCTCCAGCTCCGAATTACCAACCTTTATTTTGACATCAACCATTCCTCAATAGTTTTTTTACCTCCAAATCATCGACCGGGAGAAAATCCGAATAAAACTCCCCAATCGCTCCAAAATTCTTAGGTTTCAAAACACAAACAACTTCATCGGGGACAATAGAGCCATTCTTTCTTGAAGAAACATTCATTTTCTCTAAAGTTTGCTCTGAAGCTACCGGAACAGCCACAATAATTTTCTTGGGAGATTGTTTTCTGATAATTTTGATAGCAAGACTCATTGTCTCACCCGTAGCAATACCATCATCAACCAAAATTACATTTTTGCCTTCGACAGAACAAGGCTCTCTATCTTTAGATAAAAAATCATATCTTTCACTAGCCTCCTTTTGCTTAAGCTCAATTTGAGCATCTAATGTATTCTCATCCACGTTAAACTCTTTTATTCTTTCCTGATCCACACTAAATATATCTGGGCTTGCAGCTCCAATTGCAAATTCGTCATTTCCCGGAAGTCCAATTTTTTTTATGATAATAACATCTAAGGGCAAATGAAGAATTTTAGAAACAGCAGATGCAACAACCACTCCCCCACGCGGAATTCCAAGAATTATGCTATCACTTTTTTCATATTTTTTGAGTTTCTCAGAAAGCTGTTCTCCCGCATCAATTCTATCCTTAAACATTAGTCCCAATTACTTCTGGTATAAACCAACAAGCTCTGATTCCTCCAAAATTTTCCCCTTCATTTCAGCCTCAACCTCTTCCCTGGTCGCACCTCGAGATAATCCGAGCTCATCACCTAAAGCATATACTCTAAAATGATAATGATGCATTCCAGAAGGAGGACACGGGACGTCATACCCAATCTTTTCAAAATCATTTATTCCTTCCTTGCCAAGTAAATTACTTTTTATCTCCAGTTCTGTAGACGATACAGGTATATCAAAAATAATCCAATGAACCCATACTTTCAAAGAAGCATCCGGATCATCCATAATTATAACAAGAGTCTTTGCATGAGAAGGAATCCCCGATATAGTCAAAGGAGGACAGACATTCTCTCCATCACAAGTATATTTAGCTGGAATTTTTTCATTATTATAAAACTCAGATATCACCTCCATATTACTTTCCACCTCGTCGAACCGTTTGAACCTTTTCTTTTTTCAGCCTAACTTCTAAAACTCCTTTTACATAACTATGACTAATCCGCGCAGGAACAACCTTACATGGCAAAGAAATAACCGCTCCAAACGAACTACTTTTCCATTCCCGAGAAACATAATCCTTGTCCTTTGTACTCTTAGTAAAATCTTTCTTTACATTAACCCCCAAAGAATTCTTTTGTACGTCTAATTTAATATCCTTTTCATCAATCCAAGAAATCCAAATCCTAATAACTACTTCATCTCCTTCCTCAGATATCTTCATCTTAGGTAAACCTAAGTCCATTACTCCCACCTCACAGCCTGAGCCTTCTTGATATCTTTTGTCTGAGCTTTTTTCATAGCAGGCGTAGGCTTAGAGCTCTCAGGAACATTGACCCTAGGGCCAGCCTCAAAAATATCCCCCTTCAAATATTTAGGTTTCCGTCGAAGCTTCCCAAGAACATCCTTAACATCCTGACTGTCTCCTACCAAAATCCCATTAGAAATATGGGCATCCTTCTTATCAATCAACCAAGCAACCGTAGCCCAACTCCCATTTGAACGCTTCCCAGCCAATCTCTCGATATGCCCCTTCTCTCCAACATCATGATTACGAAACGTTACAAAATCACTTTTATCCCTGACAACAACGCGATAAAATTTACCCATTCCACCCATTCCAGGCTTCTTTCGAGCCCTTCCCTCTGGTTGAGCAGCAGCATGTTCTGCTTTTGTCATACTCCTCCATTTAGCCTGAGCCTTCTTAATATTCTTTTTAGCAGCAACTACTTGCTCTGTACTAACCCTCTTTTTCTTTTGTTCCATCTTAATAATATCTATTACCTACTATTTTATATAATATTTGCTAGATATAGTTTAGACAAAAAATACAAGTTTACTCTAAGGAATTTAATTTTTGACAAAAAACAATATCATAATAGAAATATAATAAACAAAAACACAAAAACATTACGTCCATTATTTGAAACTTATTCTTACAATAGTTTATCCAAGTAAAAACCAATAATAGCTTCTATTAAACAAATACAAAAATTATAATAATATCATTAAGACAAACTTCAAAATTTATCTATTCAAAAATCACGATATTTGATATTCAACCACAAGCCCAACTTCAGTCTAAAAAATTCCCACTAATAATTAACTCAAAACTATTTTATCTAAATTATACGCCCACCATTCCACAAGTAAGAATGAAAAACTACTACAAGGAAAACATAAAATACAAATACTACTCTCTTTTCCTCCCCAAAATAATATTTAAGATGACAAGCATACCCACAAGAACAATTGCAGAAAATATAATTGCTAAATAAAATGTAGTTATATCATCAGCTGTAGTTATATTAAAACTCGAACTCGCTTCCTCATTTAGTGTCTCAAAGTCTTTAACTTTCACATTAATAATATATAATCCATTCTTCGCCTTCTCTGGAATTACTATAAAATCTATAAATGAGGCCTGAGTTTCAACTGCCTTCGATGTTTTGGCTTGTGCAATTAATTTTCCGTCCTGAGTTAATATCTCGTATTCTAGCATCAAATCTTTTCTAGACGGATTCTCTGGATATCTGATATCTATTTCAAAATAAAATCTCTCTCCAGCTGCCACGTAGGTGTATTTTTCCGGGATATGTACACCAATATTTAATGCGGAAACTGAACTAAGTATATTTAAAAATAATAATCCAACTAAAATAAAAATTATTTTTTTCATATATAATTCTGCCCGCATATATTTAGCTACTAGCTCATCTACAGATAGAAACTTATTTCGACATGGTTTAATAAACAATTTTTCAATTTTTCAATCCCCCTCTGTGTTTAGTAAAAATACCCAAAATATTTCGTGGCTTTAATATATATTTTTTATCCAAAAATATTTTTATCCAAAAAATAAAAGCCAATACTATAAACATCGTAATAAAAAAAATCATCGCATTTCCCTTAATTTGATTACTAATTGGAATTTGCAAGACCTCTTCTTCACTTATTTCAGCTGCTAAACACCACTTAGCTACTAAAATTGTCCTATATACACCTAATGTTAAATCCCCTTTATAATTTAAAAATTCATCAGACCATTGATTTCTCTCTGATTGTTGCGAATTTGTATTCTTATTGTTCTTAATTTTACCTATACATCTTTCCATATTATCAGTTCTAATTGATTGTGTTAATAAGTCTAAATGAACGGCTCTTAATGGACTAATTAGTAAAGCATTTTCATTAACCAAATATACATCTCCTGTATCCCAAAGTCCATTAAGCTCAGTAGAAATTTTCAAGACCTTATTCATCTCATCAACTATAGCTACAAATCCTGATAATTTATCTTTACTATAAACTGGCGACATAAAAGACACTTTCATATACTTTTCTCCATAATGCATTGCAAATGGACCAAAAAAAGAAATATTTTTAGTATTCTTAGCATCCTGATAATTTATCGATAATCCCGTATTAATATTTTCTTTCCAGTTGAGATTTTCGCCCAATTTTTCCATTTCATTATTCATATAAATTACGTCTCCATCACTAGAAATAAAAATTATATTATAATAGTTATGGCTCTGTTTAAAACTAGTTAGATAAGCATTGATGTCTTGGTCCACATTATTAATTATTTGATAATCTTTAACATATCCTGTTACTACAAGAATAAACTCATGATTATCAAGAGTCCTTGTAGGGATAATTTTAAAATAAACGTATTTTTCCATATTTTCTCCATTTGGATCTGTCCAATTATAAAAATAAAAAGCATCATTATTTGTATTCAGAATCTCATTTAGAATGGCGATGCTTTTATTATTCTCATCATCTGTTAACTTAAAAATAGTTCCTAGGAGACTTTGATTATAATGAGCCTCTATTATGAACGTTCCTTTATTAATTAAAGTCGTATATCCATCCTTTCCCATGGGTTGAATGATAATAGAATTAAAATCTGTACTATTTTTTAAATCCCTCAGAGTCGCATTCTGATTAGCCTTTATATAATTTTCAATATTTCTAGAAATAATATTGGCATGCTTATCTATATCCAACTTAACTGCCCGCTCAGAAGAGGATGTATTCTTGGATAATAAATCTTTAACTTGGGAAGAATCTGCAAGAACTTTTAAATCACCTTCCCTTTCAAAAATCCAATCATCAATCCTCTCAGCCCTCAATTCAGAAATACCCAATAGATGGTTCTTTACCTGAGCCCTAAATGCTTGAACTTCTATATATAAAGAATTGTAAAAAAGCCCCCCCCAAATTACCAAAACTAATAATACAGATAAAATAAAAAACCTGTTACCAAGTCTCATACCACTACCCTCCTTTTTATTTTAAACTTGTTATCGAATACTATTATTGAAATCAAAACTACTATAAATAATATGATAAACAAGCAAATTATTGATTTTTCAGAAAGACTAAGCCTACTAAAACGACTTAAAATAAATTCTTTCTTATTAAGTTCTGCAAAAATACACCATCCCGACTGCAAACTATATTGATAAGCACCAAGTACTTCTATACCTGCATAATTTATATAATCCCCAGATTTATTTGTCGAATTTGTTTCTTGTCCCAAAGAAACATAACTATTATAATCTGCAATACACTTTTCTATTTGTTCAGAAGAAATCCTGTGAGATTCTCCTTTATCGTCCATTTGTCCATATAATATAGGGCTAATATATTCCCGATTTTTGTTAACTATATAAATTTCTTCACTATCTACTAATTCAGCACCAGTTTCAACAAGCTTTTTTATTTGATTATTATTAATTTGCAGAGCAAGAATTCCTATTAATGTATTATTTTTGGTCTTAGTATTAGTGTTAAATATTGGCTGTGTGATAAATATAGAAATTTTCCCACCAGCTTCATAATATTCTGGTTCGGATACTTCCGCTTCAAGTTTATTTTTTGTAATTTCATAAGCTTTAGCTAAATTAGTATCATTATATAGACCTGTTTCCAAGTTGGTCCCTAAATCATTGTCCTGCTCTGCGGTCCATACAATATCCCCATTGGGATTGATTAATATTATATCAAAATAATCTTTTTCTGCCTGAAAACCCTCCAGCTCCCTATCTAAATCACTAGCAATCTTAGTTGTTTTTCCAAATTCATCAATATAAATTGTGGATTTTATTGATAATTTTATGCCACCAAAATATCTACCCGGAATCATATGAATATACATAAATTTCTCCCTTTCGTTTTTATTTTGAATTCTATGATAAAATCCCGATACATCTTTTCCTGTCTTTGCTGCTGTAAGTAATAACTTTGCCACCTGAATCTGAGCAGGATCATTCCAAACAGCATCATGATTAGTGTTTGTTTCTTTTGGAAGAAAATGAAGATAGTTGATAAAGGTCTCAGGACCATAAAAAACAGTATATCCAGTTTGTCCAACTCTTCTAATTGCTATTTTTTTAAAATTCGAATCATTTTGCAACTCTTCTAATGTCATATTTGGATGCGCTAAAATATATCTTTCAACATCTGCCGCAGTTTGCTTCGCCCTCTTTTCTACCACCTCTTTTATTGCTTTTGTGCTTATCAAAACACTCTCATTAAAAGCTTCTTTAATCTCATCTGTTTGTGATAAGAAAACTGCGTCATCTTTTCTTTCATCGAGGAAAGCATTAATCCTATTTGCTTTCGATTGGACAAGACTCTCAAGATAATTCAAAGCTTGACTTTTCAAGATATCCACAGCAAAATAATTATTATAATATACAAAAATACTTCCCACGAATATTCCTATAAGAAAGAAAAAAAATAAGAAAATAAGTATTAGCCTCATTGTCTCCCCCCATAACTGTATAAGTAAACTTTGAATAGAATTAATGATATTATTACTATTATAATTCCAAAACACCATAAAAAGCGGAAATAATTATCTTTTAATTGATATATCGTTTTATCTAATGAATCTTTATCAGAGACTGCCACTAATATCCAATAATATTCCAATGAATCTTCAGCTGCCTCTTTTGAAGCATTAATTAATCCTATATCTCCTAATGTTGGATGAACATATCGAAAGAAAAATACTTTATAATCTGTCTCAATCCTAGCCCTATCATAACCAGATATAATTGATTTGGAAATTTCTGGGTAATCTTTAAAAAAATTTGCACTCCCATTTAGCATAAAGGTAAATTCTTTTTTTCTATCTGGATTAGACAGATAAAATCCTTCTTTATTAATCAAAAACATTTTTTCTCCCTCTTTTTGCGCTGACCTAATATCATTCAAGAAATAATCAGCATAAATATTTAGAATAATTATTCCCGCCCGCGCACCATTTGTCCTAAAAACAGGAGTAGCAATTTTTAAAGTGGGAATATATATAGGATATTCATCTGTCCCCCTGTTTTCGAGTTTTCCATATTCAGTATTTAAACCCAATTCAGACAAATATACTTCCCCTTCGAAAAGCTCCATTGTTTTGTTAAAATATTTATCTTCTTTATATTGAAGTTTTTCTTTAGGTATACTATTGTAATTCGCACCATTGTAATTTATTTCAACTATCTGACTACCATTTTCATCAATATATCTCAATCTATGGTAAGATTTACTTCCCTCCATAAACCTCAAAAAATCTGATTGTAATACATCTACCTTATTAGAATAATTCAAGACAGCCTTCATGCTAGATAACTGACTCAAAAACAAAAGCTCATTTCCAATATACTTCGGAAAAACATTTATTTGAAATAAAAGAGACTTCATCCTCTCATTAACCATATCTCGTGCTTCCTCATCATAACTCTTTTTATGCAAATTAAAATCACAAATACTATATGTGACTGACACTATAAACATAAATACAAACACAGATATAATAAAGCCGATAATTATATTTTTATTAATAAACACTCCCTGACTCATCTTCTTTTCCTATTTTTATTAAAACGCTTCCCTAAAAAATAGCCCAACATTCCAAGAATAATAATAAAGACCAATATAAATATAATATTTTTTATTAATATATCCCTTTTTGGCATATTATAAATACTATTTATATCATCTTCAACCAATAGGCACCACTCAGGGTCTGGGAAATATTTATAAACTCCGACAACTTTTTCCCCTAAATAATTTGAAAATGGAGCAACAAATTCCGCATGAGATATTTTATCTTTTTCGTTCTTTTCATTGAAGCATTTTCTAGCATTTTCATTATCTACATTTTGGATAAAATTCCTATGTTTTTCTTGAGATAAGATAGAAGAAGATATTAAAAGTCCATGACTATCTAAAAGATAAACCCTTTGTAAGTCTGAAAAGTTCCCCTGCTGTTTTACTAAGCTTGCTAAATTAGAAACATCTGTTCTAGTAGCAATCAAACCGATAAGTTTCCCGAAGTCATCATATACGGGAGTAGTAACATCTAAAACATATTCTTTAGCGCAATAACAAAAACGAATAGGCTTAACATATGCCCTTCCTTCTTTTTCTAAAGAAAAATCAAATTCTTTAAAAACATCCACAGGAGTATAACCCTCTTGAGTATTAATTAACAAATCACCTTGCGGAGACAATACAAACATCGCATCTATTAAAGAATCTTCTCTTATGTCATCCTGAAACATATTATTTATATCATCAAGTAAATATAATCTTTTATCAGGATATTCTAGGAACTCTTTGAAAACATCCGCCTTTGAAATTTCTACAATTTTTTGCTTTTGGACTTCAAGAAAATTATTAATCAATTCAGTTCTCTGGTTCAATATCTCAGATAAATTTTTATTTACTCCCTCTTCCAAAGAAGCATAACTAAATGATACATAATAAACTATCCCCAATAATAATCCAAATAACATAAACATTATAACAAATTTGATGGGTTTCTTCATCAACTTTCTACCCCAATAGATTTTGAATTAAAATTATAAATTTTAGCCATCCCAACTTTTCTAAATTCGGCCAACCCAGCACCTTCGAGTCGAGCAAGTAAAATCCGAACAACAGACCTTGGCAATCGCGAAATCTTAACTATCTCAGTAATAGTACGTCCTTCTCCCTCAGAATTTTTTATTATATTAAACACCCTTTTTTCATTTTCCATTGCAATCAATATAAAAAACAATAATGACTTCGAAATTAATTAATCTCTTATTTACAAATCTCCGTCAACACATATCTTAATTTAATATAAAATTTAACTATTTGACATTAATTAAGATATTCTAAGAAAAATATTATCAAAGATAAATTATTTGAAACAACAAGCATCAAAATTTCTAATATAAATCGCTACTTTTCCCACCAACCCCAATCCAAACCCAATATTATATCAAGATATTCAAAATCTTCTTGTAGATATAATTCTGTTATTTGATCTATAGATATACATTCTCCACAGTAATTAGATAAGGAAAGCTCTGCTGATTTTCTTGGTATTTAGTTTTGCCAATTAAATATTCAATATAAATTTTTAAGAAATCTCATTTTCTATCAACCACAACATACACTTTAGCCACCTCCAACACCCCTATATACAACTATCTTCTCTTCTTTAAGTCGAGCCAAAGCAATACAAATAATAGACCTGAAAAAATTTAACCTAGAAACTAACTCAGTAATAATTAAACTACTACTACTTTTCTTCAAAATTTTAATAACCTTCTCTTCTACTCTCTGCTTATTTATTAAACTTCTTTCACATAGCTATTACTAACCAACACAAAAAAATAACTTTATATGACAGAAAAACAACCAATCCAAACAAATCTAAATTCATCATTCCTGACTATCACAACCCTTTTTGGAATCATTCCCAACTATGCTTATAACTTTTTTATTCTCATGTTTTGTATCATCATTACATCCAGAAATAATCCCCTCCCCTTCATATTTCATTTCCTTTGACTCCTCACACAGTTCATCTTTTTTCATAAAGCAAGTAGCACCGCACAACTAAAACCCAGCAGCGCCACCTCCAATATTACCAAGAATACAAACAATATAATATTTCCGAATTGCTAAATATCATCAAATAAATAAATAAACTAAAATAAAAACTAATATTAGATAAATTCTACTAATTTAAAATAAACCAAATCTACACTAAACAAACTTTTTTAAATCGCGAAATAGTCAAATAATCATGCGTGGGTAGTTTAGTGGTTAGAATCTGTCGTTGCCAACGATGGGACCGGGGTTCAAGTCCCCGCTCGCGCATTTATTTTTTTAAAATCAAGTCTTCGACAAAAGGCAAAATCCTCCGAAACATCTTCTCATGTCCTCTGGCATTAGCATGAACTCCATCTTCAAAATCCTCAACAATATCCAACACTCCATCCATAGAAACAAAAACCAACCCCTTCTCCTTACAAAACTTCTCAATAACAGAATTATACAAATCCACATATTTATTATAATAATAACTCTCTCTCCAAGGAACTGGAGTAGATTTAGATTCATCCATATGTGCCTGACCACAAAAAATAATCTTTTTACCATACACAAAAGCAAGCTTCAATAATTCCCCAAGATTTTCTCCAAATTCTTCAACACTAACAAGCGGTTTCCCATATTTCTCTTCAGCACAATAATCATTCCCACCTCCTCCAAAAATAATAATGTCTGGCCTACGATGTTTGGCCTCCATAGGAAACCTATCAATCAAATGCTCATATGTCCCACCACCAACCCCACAATTATAAACGTTCACACTTCCGTAATACCCATCTAGATTATCAAAATATAACCTCAACCTATTAACCCATCCACCCATTTCCTTGTCTCCAGAGCCATAAGTTGTACTTGCACCCCAAACTCCTATTTTTACTTTTTTCATAGAATTTTTATGTCTAAAGTCTATTTAATATTTTCCAAAACAAGAAATCTATACATATCTTTAAAATCTATGGCCAAAAATTCCCATCTTCATTTCCCTAGTCATAACCCATCATCCCACCAGCATCCCCCTTAACCCCTACACTCTTCTTCGCCGCAACAACATCATCAATCCTCAAAATCATAATCGCAACCTCCGTTGCACTAGCAACAGCCTGAGTTTTAACTTTCAGTGGCTCAATCACACCATTTACTAAATTATCCTCCAATCCTCCACTAAATAAATTCAAACCAATATCCTTAGCTCCACCATCATGCGCAGCACGAAGTTCAGTCAAAACATCAATCGGATCCATCCCAGCATTCTCAGCTAAAGTCGTAGGAATAAACTCCAAGGCACTGGCAAATTCCTCAACAGCCAACCTCTCACGACCATTCAAACCCTTAGCAAAATCTCTCAACCTCCGCGAAACCTCAATCTCAACAGCACCTCCACCACTCACTATTCTAGAACTCTTCAAAGCAGCACTAACATCTCCCAAGGCATCCTCAACAGCCCGTTCAACTTCGTCCACGATATGCTCAGTCCCACCCCTAATTAAAATAGTAATCGCCTTAGGATTCGAACAGCCCATAACATAAGTCATCCCATTCTCCCCATCCTTCTTCTCTTCAACTTTATTCGCACTCCCTAAATCCTCAGAACTAATCTCACTCAACTTAGAAATAATTCGTCCCCCCGTCGCCTTTGCCAAATTCTGCATATCACTCTTAGGTATTCGCCTAACTGCATAAATCCCCTCACGAGCCAAATAATGCTGCACCATCTCATCCACACCTTTCTGGACAAAAACAACATTAGCACCACTCTTTTTTATCAGCTCAACCTTCTCTCTCAAAACCATATCCTCCTGCCCCAAAAAACTCGTCAACTGCTCTGGCGTAGAAACCGAAATACGTGCATCCGTCGTAGGACTTCGAACCTCCAATGCCTCCTCAATCAAAGCAATCCTAGCATCCACAACATTCACCGGCATCTCTAAATTAATCCTCTCTTTATCAATAACAATACCTTTAATCAACTCCGATTCCTCAATAGCCCGACCCTTCTGCTTTTCAATCCGAATATCATCCAAATCCACATTTCCCTTATCCGCAACAATATCAACAGCATCCACAATAATCTCCCCAAACTTCTCCCTCAAATACTCAACACCCTTTCCAGTCATAGCAGTCTGAGCAACATTCACCAACTCATCCCGACTACTTAATTCGACCGAAACCTCCTTTAAAATAATCTGTGCTCTTTCTTCAGCCCAACGATAACCCCGAGCAATAACAGTAGGATGTATCTTCATATCAAGCAACTTCTCAGCATTCTCCAAAAATTTCCCAGCCAACATAACAGCCGTAGTAGTCCCATCTCCAACTTCCTTCTCCTGAGTCTTCGCAATCTCAACAATCATTCGAGCAGCCGGATGTTCAATTTCCATCTCGTCTAAAATTGTCACACCATCATTCGTCACAACAACATTCCCAGCCCTATCAACTAACATTTTATCCATACCCTTAGGACCTAAAGTAGTCTTTACAGTTTCGGCAACAACTCTAGCAGCAAGAATATTGTTCCGCTGAGCATCACGCCCCAGAATTCTATCGTTCTCTTTCCCAACAACATCATCAACCATAATTAAAAAACTTTAATTTTCTTTTTAAGGATTATTGTAGTTAAGTTCAAGTTAAAATAAAGCATATTCTGTCACCCAAAAATACTAATAAAATTATATAAACCTCAACATCTATAATCGACCATGGACACAGGAATTAAAGTAGGAGATTTAATGACTAGGAATTTCATCCATGTCGCACCAGAAACGAATCTCAAAGAATGCGCTAAAATCATGGTCAAAAAAAGAGTCGGAAGCCTACTAATAAAAGAAGACGATAAACTAAAAGGAATCCTAACAGAAAAAGACATAGTTTGGGCAATTGTAAAAAAATCTTATGATGATTTAGAAAATATTAAAGCAAGTGACCTAATGAGAAGAAAAGTCACAACAATAAAACCCGGAGCAGACATAACCGACGCTATGAAGAAATTCAAAAAGAAAAAAATACGCCGTCTCCCAGTCGTAGAAAAGAAAAAACTTATTGGGTTTATAACAACAAACGACATATTAAGAATAGATCCTGGTCTTTTCCAAGCTATAGCAGAAACAATCCAAATCAAAGAAGAAAAAGCTAAGATGAAAAGACACGGAATCTCTACAGAAAAAAAATCTGGAATATGCGAAGAATGTGGAAAATTTGATTTGTTATACAAAGATAGCAATCAATGGCTCTGCGACAACTGTTATAACAAAAGATAATCTTTATATAATCCAGCTCTCTAATATTAATATGGTTCAGAAAAAAGATGTGTACAAGGAAAAACTAGTCCAAGTGGGATATTGGAACTACATTGAAGTCTACAATATGCTATTTAATTGGCTAAAGGATCACGGCTACACTTTAACGGAAAAAATGTACAAGGAAAAACTTTCTAGTGGAGGGAAAGAAATCCTAATAGAATGGGACGCTGATAAAAAAATCACTGACTATTTCAAATATAGAATAAATTTAAATTGGCATATTCTTACAATGAAAGATGCTGAAGTAGAAATCGACGGGAAAAAAGTAAAAACAAATAAAGGAGAACTAGAAATAAAATTTAAAGGAACAATCCTAAAAGATTATGAGAAAAGATGGGAAGATAAACCTCTCCATAAATTTATGAGAGGGCTCTATGAAGAATATGTAATTCGGAAAACAATTACAGAATATGAAGATGATTTAGAAGAAGTCACAAAGGAATTAATTACCGATTTAAAAGCCTTCCTTAGAATACCAGTAGGCTAGACCATATAAATCTTTATAAAATAATTCCATCTTTTCTAGACATGAAAAAATTCCTATTACTAGTCATAACAATATTCCTTCTAGTTCAAACCTCAGCACTCCAAATTACACCAAAATACCCAACCAATATAATCATACGAGATTTTAATAGCTCCATACCTCTAACCCTAAATATCACAAACGCAACCCCCGGAACATACAATCTATATACCCTAGCAGATATTTCAATCCAGCCATCCGATACATTCCAAATCAATGATGACCCATTTCAAAAAACATTCACAATAAAACCGAATAGCAACCTAAAATTGGAAGGAAACTACGCATTTACATATACGCTTAATCAAAGAGGAATAGAAAAATACGAGAAAAAGTTTTTACTAAAATTACTAAACCTCGAAGACATAATCGAAATAAGTTCAGAATCAATAGACCCAGAGTCAGGTCAAGTCTCATTTTATGTCCAAAACAAAAAACCAGTTAGTTTAACAAATCTTACTGCAACATTTTCTTCAATTCTATTTAATGTGACAACAACATTCGATTTAAAACCAAATGAGAGATTTATAATCCCAGTAAAGGTAGACAAATCGAAGTTAGCAAAAACGCCAGCAGGAGTATACATCATAAATTCATATTTCCAAACAGATAAAGGAGAAAAAACAATTAAAGGGACATTATATTTAGGAGAAAAGAAAGGAATAACTTCGATTGAAGACACATCAGGATTTTTAATCCAAACCAAAACAATTACAAAAGTTAATTCAGGAAATGTGGTAGAAAATATTCAAATAAAAATAAAGAAAAATATCTTTTCAAGATTATTCACAACATTCAATATAGAACCTACATTAACAGAAAGAAACGGAATAATAGTGGATTATACTTGGATAAAAGGTAGATTAAATCCTGCAGAATCTTACATTATAAAATCAAAAACAAATTATGTTCTCCCGTTTTTTATAATTATTGTATTAATCTTAATAATAATGGGTTATTCACGTTTTTCAAAAACAAAATTAGAAGTAAGAAAATCCGTAGTACCAGTAAAAACAAAGGGTGGAGAATTTGCACTAAAGGTAACCCTCTCTTTAAAGGCAAAACAAAAAGTAGAAAATGTAACACTTACAGATAAAATACCAAGCATAGTAAAGATATACAAAAAATTTGAAACGGTAAAGCCGGATAAAATAGATGCAGCGACCAGGCGAATCCATTGGAACATTGGCAACCTAGAAGCAGGAGAGGAAAGGTCCTTCACATACATTGTATACTCAAAAGTCGGAATAGTAGGAAAATTCTCACTACCTAGGGCATTGGCTGTCTTTGAGAAAGAAGAAAAAATTCACGAGATTGATTCAAATAATGTATTTTTTATGAACGAGCAGACAAACCATTAGTTTTTATATTAAAATAATCAATATCTAAATGGAAAAAATTCAAGCCAGATTAAAACATAAAACCGAAGATTTCATTGTAGAAGAAATCCAAGATAAATGGCATTGTGAAATATCAGAAGAATTTATCCAATCAAAAATAAAAATCAATACATCTGAAAAAGATTTTCTCTGGTGTGAATTAGAAAAAAGAGATATAGACCATTTCACAACAATCAAAGTAATAGCAGATTATCTAAATAAAAGCACACAAGCAATAGGTTATGCCGGAACAAAAGATAAGCAAGCCCACACCTCACAACGAATTTCGATAGAAAAACCCGACATAGAAAAACTCGCCACCTTCAGTCACCCAAATATAATCCTAAAAAATTTCAAATGGAACAAACGTAAGATAAAAATAGGATTCTTAGACGCCAATCGATTCAAAATAACCCTCAGAGATATAGACAAAAAAGACGCAATGAAGATAACAAACGGCATAAAAAAGACCAAATTCTTCCCAAATTACTTCGGGCCACAAAGATTCGGAATAAATCAAAGAAACCTAGCAATTGGGAAAGCAATTCTAAAAAGAAACTTTGACAAAGCACTTAAATTAGTCCATGAAGACAATCCCAGAACAGAAAACATCACAAATATAAAACACCTCCCAAGAAAAACTCTCCTAATCTATGTCCACTCAGTCCAATCCAAAATCTTCAATGACATAGTCTCTCAAGCCCTAGAAGAGGGCTTAAATCTAGAGGATAAAGGTCAACAATCAGGAATCCTAGCAGGCTATAAAACAAGAATTTCGAATGGTCGACTAGGAGAAATAGAACAAGAAGTCTTGGATAGACACAACTTAAAACTAGAAGACTTCAATGTCACAGAAATCCCATTCCTCAAAATTAAAGGCTCATTTAGAAAAGCAATAACAACAATAAAAGGTCTCAAAATAGAAACAGAAACCGACGAAGAATTTCTAAACTCAAAAAAAATAATCCTAGAATTCACACTCCCATCAGGAACTTACGCAACAACATTCCTAGAAAACTTCTTTATTTTCATATAAATAATCTTTTAAACATTATAATCTTCAACTCATCATGAAAGTAAATCAAAATGAGGGTTTGGAAACTAAGTTTTCCGATTCTAAGGAATCTCTTTTTCTAAAAGAAGAAACCTAATGAAACCATCCCACAAAATAGGAATAGCATTCGGTCTAACATCTGGAGTAATAACAACACTCGGTATAATAATTGGACTCCAAGCAGCAACATCTTCAAAACTCGCAGTAATTGCAGGGATTCTAACTATTGCAATATCGGACGCATTCTCCGACGCACTTGGTATTCATGTATCACAAGAATCGTTCCAAACAAACGGACATAAAGAAGTATGGGAAGCAACCATTGCAACATTCATAGCAAAATTAGTAACAGCCCTAACATTCCTAGCACCAGTCCTGATATTCTCTTTAAAGACTGCAATAATAACTGATTTAGCATGGGGATTTTTGTTAATAGCAATATCCAACTATCACTTAGCAAAATCTCGAAAAGAATCCCCAGCATCAACGATTATAGAACATCTTGCAATCACAGTTACAGTAATAATAATCACACACTATGTAGGAATATTAATTTCAATGTATTTCTAAAATATTTTTCCTCTTTTTATTTCGACAATTCTTTTTCAATTACTTGTTTTATATCCAAGATCTTTTTCTTTATCTCTGCTCTTTGTTTTTCCAACTTCAACTTGTTCTTCTCAGACATTTGTTCTTGATTTATAGCATCTGTGATTTTGTCTCTAAATTTATCTTCTTCAAATTTGATTTTATTCTCCTCTTTTTCTAACTCTTTTAATTTATTTTTCAAATAAACTGTTTGTTCTTTTTCTGTTCTTTTTTCCAGTTCTATTTGTGTCGCCTTTAAAGCTATTATATCTAATCTGTGCTTTCGCTTTAAAAGATAATTTTCTAAACATCTATGAACACCCTTAAGATTCGTATCATCTTTTTTCTTTATCCTTAGCTTTGGAACTTTAATCATTCTAGTTGTTTCCTCCTTCTTATTTTTCGGTATTTTTTTATTTCTAAAAATTTATTTTCGTCCCCGTCTAATTTTACAAAACCCATAATTATTAATTGCCCGCTTAACCTTTTATCATATAAACCATAGATTTCTCCTGTAGTATCTTCAAATTTCGAGAGATATCCCTCTTTAATTTTTGTAAATGGTTTTGCACTAACAAAAAGACTTACTTTTTTATTGATATTTTTTCTTTTAATAATTGTCTCAACATCCTTATCTCTAAATAATCTGGAAGAAAATGGGAATAAAAGCTTTTTATTTAAAATAAATAATATAACAAAAAGAAAAAGAAAACCCCCAAATAAACCATAAACAAAATAATTATCCTTTGATATATTTAATCCTTGAATAATCCTTCCAGTTATACCCACCTGAACTTCTTTAATTTCAAATTTTTATGCAAACTATATTCAAATTTTCAGACCATCCTTCCGTTCTACTTTTTAACTTTCCTCAAACTTTTCCC
>CAZROF010000016.1:0-25444 GCA_964601675.1 Candidatus Woesearchaeota archaeon | reverse complement strand
AGAATAATGACAGCAAGTGATTGGAGAAAGATAACAAGACAACTTAGATCTAAGCCTGCTGTTTTGAAGAAATTTTTGAAGCATAATAAACCTAAGGACAGGAAGACTGGTGTTGCTGCGTACAAATGTGAAGTTTGCGGAAGACATGGTAGTCATATTTCATCTTATAATCTAAATTTATGTAGGCACTGTTTTAGGGAGCTTGCGGTTGAATTGGGGTTCAAGAAGTATAGTTAAGATGAGTCAAGATATTGTTGCGGACGGATTGAATCAGATTATGAATGCTAAGCGCGTTGAGAAAAGAGAGCTTACTATTAAAAGATACTCCAAAGTTTTATTGAATTTATTTGAAATGATGAAATCAAGAGGTCATATTGATTTCGAAGTTGATAGAGAAGTTAAAACCGTTAGTGTAAAAATTTTGAAGCTAAATGAGTGCCGTGCCGTTAAGCCTAGATATTATGTTGGAACAAGTGATGTTGATAAATATTTGAGACGATTTTTACCTTCTAGGAATTTTGGAACTTTGGTTATTTCTACCAATAAGGGAATGTTAGATCAAAAGGAATCTTTGAAAGAAAATTTAGGAGGAAGCGTTATCGCTTATTTCTATTAATATGAATAAAGATTTAGAGAGGTTCGTTGAGATTGCAGAAGGCGTAGAGATTTTTATTAATGGAAATGAATTTGTTGCTAAAGGGAATGGGAAGGAACTGAAACGTAATTTTGATATTGGTAAGATTCAGATTAATGTTAGAGACAAGCAAGTTGTTTTGGTGGCTAAGAGTGCTACTAAACGAGAGGCTAAAATGATGGGAACAATTGATGCACACTTAAAAAATATGATTAAGGGAATCTCTGAAGATTTTACTTATGAATTAGAAGTTTGCAATGTGCATTTTCCTATGAATGTGAAGGCTGATGGAAATAAAATTATTATTAAGAGTTTTTTAGGAGAAACTACTGTTCGTGAAGCACGAATTTTAAATGGTGTTAAAGTTGATATTAATGGCAGTAAAATTAGTGTAACATCACATGATATTGAGGCTGCTGGGCAGACTGCTGCTAATCTAGAGAAAGCTACAAAATTAACTGGAAGAGATAGGAGAATTTTTCAGGATGGAATTTTTATAACTAAAAAACCGTATCGGATTATTTAAGATGGTATCAGAAAAACAAAGCGTACACGTGAAGGGTAAAGAAAAGAAAAATATAGTCAAGAGAAGTAAACCTAAATTTTTGAGAACTGATTGGCATAAGAAAATTCGACTTGGTAAGGGTGTTAAGAAAAATCAAAAATGGAAGGGAGCTAAAGGCAGACAAAACAAATTTAGATTAGGAAAGAAGGGTAGAGCGCAGAGGCCTAAGGTTGGATGGGGATCTGATAAAGAAGTTAGGGATCAAATATCTGGCGTTAGTACTGTTAGAGTAGAGAATATGGGTATGCTTGAAGCTGTTCAAAAAGGAGCTGGGATTATTATTGGGAGCGTAGGCGCAAGGAAGAGGGCCGAGATTATCAATAAGGCTAAGGAAATGGGAGTGCAGGTTTTAAATAAATACAAGGAAAGAGCGGCAAAATGAATTTAACCAAAAAGAAAGAACTAGCTGCTAATGTTTTAGGAGTCGGAAAGGGAAGAATTATCTTTAACGAAGGGAGATTATCAGAGATTAAGGAGGCTATTAGTAGAATGGATATTTCAGATTTACATAAGAATGGGGCTATTAGTATTCGAGATGTAAAGGGAAGGAAGAAGATTATTAAGAGAAAAAATAGAAGAAGAGTTGGAAAGATTAAACAAAACGTTAATACTAGAAAGGCGGAATATGTTATTATTACTAGAAAATTAAGAGCATTTGTTAGGGGTCTTTATAGAGCTGGAAAGATTAATGCCGACGATAAAAGAGAAATTAGAAAGCAAATTAGAGCTAGAAAATTTAGAAACAAAAGACAGTTAAAGGAGAGTTTGGAGGAATAATAACATGGGATTAAGAACACAGAAACGAAGGAGAAGAGAAAATAAGACAGATTATAAAGCTCGTAGGATTTTGTTGGTATCAGGTTTGCCTAGAATCGTTGTCCGTATGACAAACAAATATTTCATTTTACAGGCAGTTGAGAGTAATGAAGCTCAAGATAAAGTTTTAGCTACTATTACATCTAAAGATCTTTTGAAAAACGGATGGGATGAAAAAAAGAAGGGTAGCTTAAAATCTATCTCTGCTGGATATTTAACTGGTATATTGATGGCCAAACAACTTGGTAAGGGCAAGTATATTATGGATTTAGGAATGGCTCGAACATATAAGGGGGGACGAGTGTTTAGTGTTATTGCTGGTCTAATTGAGGGCGGTTTAGATATTCCTGCTAATGACAAGGTTTTCCCTAGTGAAGACAGATTAATGGGTGGACATAATGATTTGAAGAGTATGGTAGAAAAAATAAAAGGAGGCTTAAAATAATGGCAGAAAAAGATATAGAGGCTGAGAAGCAATTAAAAGAAATGAAAAATATTGTCGAAGAGAAGGAGAAAAAGGAAGACGAGAAAGTTTCTAAAGAATTTGATGAAAAAGCAAAGGTCGAAGAGAAGCGAAGTGGGTATGGTAGACAAAACAATGGACCAAGAGAAAGCTTTGAAGATAAAATTGCTCGTGAACAGAAAGAAAAATTAGAGAGATGGATTCCCAAGACTGAGCTTGGTCGTAGTGTTAGGGCTGGGAAGATTAGTGATATTGATACGGTATTAAGTGAAGGTCGAAAAATTATGGAGCCTGAGATTGTTGATTTATTAATTCCTGGATTAAAGAGTGACACGTTATTTATTGGTCAGGCTAAAGGTAAATTTGGTGGCGGAAAGAGAAGACCATTTAGACAGACTCAGAAAAAAACTAAAGAGGGAAGTGTTTTGACTTTTGGTGTTATGGCTGTTGTTGGAGATGGGAAGGGTCATATTGGAATTGGTTATGGACGAGCAGGGGAAACTTTACCAGCTAAGGAGAAAGCTTTTAGAAAGGCTAAATTGAATATCACTAAAATCAAGTTAGGATGTGCTTCATTTGATTGCTCTTGTAATGAAAAACATAGTATTCCTGTTGCAGTTGAGGGCAAATGCTCTTCTGTTGTTATTAAGTTAATGCCTGCACCTCAAGGAACAGGATTAGTTATAAATGATGAGTTGAAGAAAATTTTGAAATTGGTTGGGATTAAGGATGTCTATAGTAAATGTTCTGGAAAAATTAGGACTACTTTTAATTCTGGAAAGGCTTGTATGGCTGCTTTGAATAAGATTGGGGAGGTACAAATTTAATGGTAGTTTTAGTTATAAGGATTGCTGGGCAAGTTAAGAATTTGAAAACTCAAAATGAGACTATGAATCGGCTAAAATTAAGGAAGAAATTCAGTGCAATTTTAGTTGAGGAAGATGATCAAGTCAGAATGGGAATGGTTAGATCTGTTGATAAGAAAGTTGCTTATGGTAAGGTGAGTGAGGATTTTATTAAGGAATTGAATGAAAAAAGACCTGCTAAGAATGGAGTTTACTTTTTACATCCTGCTCGTGGTGGATTTAAGAAGAGTTCTAGGTTACCTACACCTAAGGGAATTTTGGGAGAACATGAAGATTTAGTTAAATTAGTAGGAAGAATGCTTTAATGAAAGTTCATAAAAGACCAAAGAACTCCAGAATACGTGGAGCTAGAACTGTCGGGTGGGGTTTTAGGCAGAAGCATAAGGGTCATGGAAACAAGGGTGGTTTTGGTAAAGCTGGAACTGGAAAGCGTGGAGATCATGATAAACAAAGAGCTTTAGAAAGTGATACTCGAAAGAAGAAGAGATATTTTGGTAAGCAGGGTATGACCTCGAAAGGGACTGCTATTGCTAAATATGAGAAGATTAATTTGTATGCGATTAAAGATAATATATTTAACAAAGAAGGACAGAAGATTGATCTGAGTAAGCATAAGATTCTTGGAACTGGTGACGGATTTAAGGCTGAGATTATTGCTTTAGCTGCGACTTCGGCTGCTATTGAAAAGATGGAGAAGGCTGGTGGTAAGATTGTTTTGCCTGGAGCTAAGACTGATGTTAAACAATATACGAAAGTTGAAAAAAGCGTTGATACAAAGGAATAAAAAAACACGGCTTAGTTTTATCCATATAGAGATGTTCTTATTATAAATTTTAATCATGAAAGAGGTTTTGATATAGGATTTGTTAGAGCTACTCATAACAATCTTTATAAAACATTTTGGTAACTATATTATATGGCTTTAAGAAATTTATTGCACAATCTTCCTGAAATTGAAGCACCGTCGGCAAAGAAGGTTAGTTTTAATGTTAAATTAAAATGGAGTGCAATTATTTTGGTTGGATATTTCGTTTTGGCTAATATTCCTTTGTTCGGGATTACGGAAGGGACTTTGTCTCGGTTTGAATATCTTGCTATCTTATTAGGGACTTCTTTTGGTTCTATTATTAGTTTAGGTATTGGACCTATTGTTATGGCCTCAATTATTTTGCAATTATTAAATGGTGCGCAAATCCTAAATATAGATACGAACACAACTGAAGGAAAGAAATTTTTTCAGGGATTACAAAAGCTGCTATCGTTTGCGTTTGTTATTTTTGAGGCAATGGTTTATGTGTTAATGAAAGGTATTGCGGCTGAGCCAGGATTTACGACATTAGTTATCATACAGATGACTATTGGTGGATTTCTAATTATTTTTATGGATGAGGTTATTCAGAAATGGGGCTTTGGTTCTGGTGTATCTTTATTTATTGCATCTGGTATTGGATGGAGATTGTTTAGTCAGTTATTCCAGTTTATCGGACCGCAGGGAACGATTAAGGCTAGTGGTAAAGTTTGGGCATTTATTGCATCGGTGATTATCGGGGATGGTACTGGAGCTGCTCAAGCCTTATTTCCTATTCTTACTACTGCCGCCTTATTTTTAGCTGTTGTTTTTGCGCAGAGCTTAAAGGTAGAAATCCCTTTAGCATTTGATAGAATTAGGGGGCATTCTGTCAAATGGCCTTTACAGTTTTTCTATGCTGGAGTTATCCCCGTTATTTTAGTTTCTGCTTTGGTTGCTAACTTACAACTATTTGCTTCATTGCTACAAAATTGGGTTGGTCATGCTACCTTTTTAGGTGGATTTAGTAGTAATGGTCAACCTGTTAGTGGACTTGCATTTTGGATTCATTCTACTCGATTATTAGAAGAAATTGTTACTGGAAGTTTTAGGTGGATTTATGCGCTACAGGCTGTTTTTCATATTTTATTTTATGCTGTCTTCTCGGTTATTTTTGCCTTATTTTGGGTTGGAACCTCTGGCATGGATGCTCGTAGTCAGGCAAAAAACATTATTGAGAGTGGTATGAATATGCCAGGGTTTAGAAAGGACGAAAGAGTTTTGGAAGTTATCTTAAAGCGATATGTTGGACCTTTGACTATTATGGGTGGTATTGCTATCGGAGTTTTGGCTTCTGTTGCTAATTTATTTGGTGCATTGGTTGGGGGTACCGCTATTCTTTTAGCTATTATGATTCTATATCAATTATATCAAAATATTGCACAGCAGCACGCAGTTGATATGAATCCAGCTTTGAAGGGATTTTTTGGAACTTAATATGGAATGTCATGTTTGCGAAATAGTTAGTAATAAAAATAGTGTGGATTTAATTTTAAAAACGAAATTTTGGAATGTAATTTTGGCTTACAATCAGAGATATCTTGGGAGGTGCTACATCTCTTCCAATAGGCATATTGGGAGTTTGTCTGAGATGACCGATGAAGAGAATGCAAATTTTCTTGAAGTTATAAAGAAGATTGAAAGGGCTATCCGGAAAACTTTTGGGGCGACGATGTTTAACTAGAGTTGTCTTATGAATAATTTTTATCAGAAAGAGAATCCTAATCCGCATGTGCATTGGCATATAAAACCTAGGTATAAAAATGGCGTTTCGTTTCACGGAAAAGATTTTATTGACGGGGAATTCGGACATCATTATGATGATAATAAAGATAAGGGGATTGAATTAAAGGATATGCGAATTGCAATCGTTAAAGAGATCCAAAAGAATCTATAGATTTAAATAGGAAAGAGGGGAAATATTAATATGATAATAAATGATGTGATGGTTGCAAATCCTAAAATTTCGATTGCTGTTTTTTCAGTGTTTATAACTCTAATTTCGACTCTAGTTCAGAAAAAATTCACGGACCAAGAACACTTAAAGGCTTTGAAAAAGAGGCAAAAAGAAATTCAGGCCGAAATTAAAAAGACAAAAGAACCGAGTCTGATGCAAGAGTTAAATGCAGAGATGCTACAATTAACTGGAGCCATGTTTAAGAGTTCTATGAAACCTATGTTTGTAACTATGATTCCATTTCTTGCTTTATTCACATGGCTAAGATCAATTTATGTTCCATTAATGGGAACTAGTTGGATTTGGTATTATTTGGGATACAGCGTTTTAGCTTCTATGATTTTGAGAAAGGTTTTGAAAGTTGTTTGAGATATCTGACAATATTTTATATCTAAAACTAGTATCTCTATAATTTTTATTTTAATAATACTTCTATCATTTAGGATTTTTTAAGGATAGGTTTAAAATAACAGATGGATGGATTTTAATAATGGGAAAAAACATGTGTGATGGATGTGATTTGTGTTGTCGGCATATCGCAGTTGAGATTGATGCACCAGAGAGCAAGAAGGAATATGACCAGATTAGATGGTTTTTGCTACATGGGGATGTTTGGGTTTTTATTGATAATGATGACTCTTGGAATTTACAAATAAACAATAAGTGTGAGAAACTAGGGGAAGACACTATGTGTAATTATTATGAGAAGCGACCTGCTATTTGTCGGGATTACTCTGCAGAGAGTTGTGAGAGAAATGGAGATGGGGATTCGTTTAAGGTTTTGTGGAAATCTTTAGACGAATTTGAAAAGTGGTTTAATGAGGGCTGCGTCATCCCTAAAAACTAACTTTATAAATTTCTTAATTTGTTTTTAGCTTTCTTCACAAATTCCTTTTGTTTTAATATTCCGAATTCCGAGATTATTCCTGTTAAATCTTTTACTCTTGTTTTATCAAATGGTGGATTTAAAATTTCTATATTTTTATTTTGCTGATTCCACACTTCCTTAGTGGGACGTTTTTTGATTTTGATTTTTTTTGTGAATTTTAATGCAACTCCGCAAGAGTATCTTGGAACCCTATGGATTTTGGCTAATTTGACAAGCATAGACGTTCCTATTTTATTTGCAACTTTAGTTTTTGTAAAGGCATCCGCTCCGAAGAAAAATAAATCACATTTAGAGAGAGATTGTTCTGCTGCTAGATCTGGTGCTATAATAACCTTTATTTTAGATTTTGCTAAATCTTTTGCTGTCATGTGCCCCTGAAGAAGAGGTTCTACCTCTGTTGTATAGACTATGAATTTTTTCTTTTGGGTTTTGTGCGCATATTTTAGAATATCCATTACGGTTGAACTATGGCAATGGGTGTAAATATTCATATCATTTTTAATTAGCCCTGCTCCCGTTCTCGTGATTTTATCATGTGAAATTTTTAGATTAGTTAGAAACTTTTTTGCTTTCCGTTTTGGAAATTTGGATTTTTGCATGGCTACCAAAGCGTTTTGGAGCAGAGGTTCTGTTGGCCTTATAGAAAGAATTTGTTTTGCTGAGGTTTTGGTGGGTTGTAAAAGATATGCTTTGATTCCTGCTTTACATACATTCTCTGCGCCTTGGATTTTAATAGATTTTATATCCGCCAATATTTTGTTAAATGAGGGATTGCTCGCCATCTTTTTCATGGAAGGAGAAGTTGATAAAACTTTAAAAAGATATGTTTGTTTGATGTCCTATGAGGGAGATAATATGTAATGTATATTTTGTAAATGGAATTTTTTATGCAAATGATTAAACTTCTAAAGTGTAAAGGTGTTAAATTATGGAGAAGTCCAAGAGGTTATGTAAATGATTGAACTTCTAATGAAGCCAAAGAAGGCAGAAAGGCACCCTTGGGAAATGTTTTTTGTGGGGCTAGTCTGGGCTACTGTTTCAATATTATTGGTTACTTTTGTTTTTGCGAAAGACTCTATTTTAAAAGACGGTAGTGGGTTACTTGTAGTTATTTTCACTGTAATTTCTTGTTTACCTTTTATGTATTATATTGTGAAGCTTGAAGAGGGAAAAGATATAGAGATTAATAGTTCTGGAAAATTAATTAAAGAGCATTCAAAGGCTGTCCGTGCTCTAATGTGGATGTTTTTAGGTTTTGTTGTTGCATTTTCTTTTTGGTATATTGTAATGCCTAATGCCTCTGGAACCAATTTCAACTTTCAAATTAAAACTTTTTGTGCTATAAATGATCCATCTCATTTCGATTATTGTGTTGAACAATATGGTGTACCTCTTACTGGGCATGTTACTAAAACCGATGCAGTTCTTGGAATTTTTGCAAATAATATATATGTTTTGATTTTTACTATTTTATTCTCTTTAGCATTTGGTGCTGGTACCATGTTTATTCTTGTATGGAATGCTTCAGTTATTGCCGCGGCTATTGGTATTTTTACTAACAAATCTCTTTCCCAATTGCCTCTTGGATTAGCTAGATATATGATTCATGGGATTCCAGAGATTGCAGCATACTTTATTGGAGCCTTATCTGGATGTATTATTTCAGTAGCTGTTATTCGAAAAGACTTAAGGGGGGAGGGAACTTGGAAGATTTTACAGGACTCTCTTTTGATGATTATTATTGCTATTGTGATTTTAATCTTTGCAGCTTTAATGGAAGTTTATTTGACTCCTCTTCTTTTTTGAAGCTATGTTAGATTGAAGTTTCAGTATTAGGAGTTTTTGAGCAAATACTTAAAGAACGAGGTTCCAATATTTTGATGACTTGGTTATTTTTGCTATTTCTAGAACATAAATATTTTTAAGGGGTGAATTATAGTTTTTATTATGGAATATATTTTGCTAGTTTCTGTTTTAGTTAGTTTTATTTTGGCGGTTAGTTTTTTTCCTATGTGGATTAGAATTTGCCGGAGACTAGGTTTAGTATGGGAGGATATGAATAAATTTGGACATCCTAAAAATGTTGCTTCTAGTGGTGGCGTTGTTGTTATTATGGCATTTGTTTTGGGGGTTCTGAGTTATCTTGCCCTAAAGACTTTCTTATTTGGAGGACAATCTAAAGCATTAGAAATTTTTGCATTATTAACTGTTATCCTGATTTTGGGAATTGTTGGATTAGTGGATGATTTGTTGGGATGGAAAAAGGGTGGTTTGCCTATGAGAATTCGGCTCCTTTTAGCCATTGCTGCCTCTGTTCCTTTGGTTGTTATTAATGCTGGTACACATCTCATGGATATACCTTTCTTTGGACAGGTCAATTTTGGGATAATATACCCTCTTTTTTTAATTCCCTTAGCTATAGTTGGCGTTTCTACTACTTACAATTTTTTGGCTGGATTTAATGGATTAGAGGCCGGACAGGGGATTTTGATTTTGAGTTTTTTGAGTTTTGTTTCTTATGCCACAGGCTCTGCTTGGCTTGGTATTGTCGGGCTTTGTATGGTTGGAGCTTTAGTTGGATTTTGGATTTTTAACAAGGTACCTGCACAAATCTTCCCGGGGGACATTATGACTTATGGTATTGGTGCATTGATTGCTGGCATGGCTATTTTAGGAAATTTTGAAAGGATTGCATTTGTTGTCTTTATCCCTTATATTGTTGAGGTTGCCTTGAAGTTACGTGGTGGACTAAAGATACATTCTTTTGGGATACCCAGAAAAGATGGGACTATAGGTATGCCACGAGATAAGGTTTATGGGTTGGAGCATCTAGCAATTAAGATTTTAGGAAAGGGTGCAACTGAAAAGAAAGTTGTCTATTTAATTCATGCATTGCAGATTTTATTTATATTGGCCGGGTTTCTTATGCTTTGAAAAGTTTTTTAAAGAGGGTTTGATATTTTTGTTAGATGGATTATAATAGTTTTAAAGAATATACTTTAGAAATTGCTTCTAATAAAAAGTATCAGTGGATTGCAACTATTATTATCCTGCTAATTGTTTTAATGCTTAGCTCATCTATTCGGCTTTCTAATTGGAACCTTTTAACCGACCATACAACTGGGGAAAAAATCCCGTTAGCTTTAGATCCATTTTATTTTCTTAGAATGGCTGAAACTATTGCTAGTAATAATGGAACACTTCCTAAGTTTGATATAATGAGGGCTCATGGATTTAATGTGGGGTGGAGTTCTGAGCTTCTACCTAGAGTAATTGTTTTATTGTGGAAGATAGCAAATACTTTTGGGCATTATACAATACAAACCATCGATGTCTTTTCGCCTGTTCTATTTTTTGGAATGGGATTGATATTATTTTTTATTTTAACTTATTTTTTAACTAGGTCTAAATCTGCTGGTATCTTAGCCTCCACATTTTTAGCTTTTACTCCAGCTTACTTATATAGAACTATGGCTGGGTTTAGTGACCACGAGGCGATTGGGATGGTTGGATTCTTTTTGTCTATGATTGGATTTGTTTTAGTACTAAAATATTTAGATAAATCAAAGAAAAGAAATATAATTGGGGCTGGCATCACTGGACTAATTATGGGGGCACTTAGTGTTTTTACCTCAATGGCATGGGGCGGGGTTGCTGTATTTTTATTTATGATTATTCCTATTTGCTTTGCTTTGCTTTGGGTAATTAAGATGAAAGACCCAGAGAACAATATTAAAGATAATGGGCTGTTGTTTTATTTTACCTGGCTTGTTTCTAGTATTGGTTTTGCATTTTTTGCTGGGTTGAGTCTTTCTAGCTTTATCGGTAGATATATTACTGGATCTAATGGAATTATTAGTGTAGCTGTTCTCGGATTTATTATTATTGATAGACTTATTCTTTCATTCGGAAAATCAATTAAGGCATATAATGAGAGATATAGGATTCTTTATAGTCTCGGGACATCGGCCGTAGCAGGAGTTATTGCCCTGCCATTTTTAGGAAAGAATTTTTTTAGCTTATTATGGATAATTTTAAATAAATTTCTTAATCCTGATTGGGGTGCTGGAAGGATTAATTCCACTATTGCTGAAAACGCTCAGCCGTATTTAATAAACTGGATTAACACTGTCGGGGTTCAAATCTTTTGGATTTTTGTTGCTGGTGCCATATTCATAGGTTTTGAATTTTCTAAAAATATAAAATCAGAGAAAAACAGATATCTATTTATTTTTGGGTATATTGCTATGATTTTTGGGATATTGTTTAGTCGTATTTCTCCTAGTTCAATTTTAAATGGGAATGGAGTGTTTAGTTTAAGCGGATTAGTTTGTATTGGTGGAATTAGTCTTTTTATCTATGCATTTTTTAAGAATTATTTTAATAGTAAAATAAAAGTTGAGTCTCCTGTTTTAATGTTGTTTGCATGGTTGATTGTTATGCTTATTGTTGGAAAATCTACAACTCGTCTATTTTTTGTTATTGCACCATTTATGTGTTTAGTTTAAGCGGATTAGTTTGTATTGGTGGAATTAGTCTTTTTATCTATGCATTTTTTAAGAATTATTTTAATAGTAAAATAAAAGTTGAGTCTCCTGTTTTAATGTTGTTTGCATGGTTGATTGTTATGCTTATTGTTGGAAAATCTACAACTCGTCTATTTTTTGTTATTGCACCATTTATGTGTTTAGTTGCGGCTTATTTTATCGTAGGCGTATTTAACATTCTGAAAGATAAAAAACTGGAAGAAATTTCCAGAATTATTGTTATAGGTATTTTTATTATTTCTATTATTGCTGGAGGGCTTAGTGTCCACAGCTCTTATAATTCTATTTCTGGTCAGGCTAAATACACTGGTCCATCTGCTAATACTCAATGGCAAAATGCTATGTCTTGGGTTAGAAATAATACCAACGAAGATGCTGTTTTTGCACATTGGTGGGATTATGGATATTGGGTTCAAACGCTAGGGAAGAGAGCTACCGTTGCTGATGGTGGGCATATACAAAGTATATATGATGGAAACTATAAGATTGGACGATACGTTTTAACTACTCCAAAGCCTGAGACTGCCCTTAGTTTTTTTAAGACAATGGATGTTGATTATTTATTGATTGATCCAACTGATTTGGGAAAATATCCTGCTTATTCTAAGATTGGTGGTGGAAATGATAAGGCGGGAAATACTCTTGATAGATATTCGGCTATACCTGTTATGCCAAATGATGCCAAGCAGACAAAAGAGAGTGCGAATGGTACCGTGTACATTTTTAGTGGAGGGATGTATTTATTTGAAGACATTACTTACAAAGAGGATGGGAAAAATATATTTTTACCAGCAGGAAAGGCTGCTGTTGTTGGAGTGATTGAAAATTTGGAAGGAAGTTCCCTAAAACAACCAGAAGTTGTTTATAGTTATAATAATATTCAAACCAGAATTCCTGCTAGATATGTTTATATTAATGGAAAACTTATTGATTTTAAAAGTGGACTTGATATTGTAATTGATATTATTCCTGCCTTTACTGGTAGAACTATTAATCGGATGGGTGCTGCAATCTATTTGTCCCAAAAAGTCTCTAAGAGTTTATTTGCTAGGTTGTTTTTGTTAGATGATGCATTTGGTGACTATGATACTTTAAAACTTGCACATACCGAAGATGATCAAGTTGTTGCTGGATTAAGAGCTCAGGCTGGTGATTTTGGTGATTTTATTTATTATAAGGGATTCAGGGGGCCTATTAAGATTTGGAATGTTTCTAATATTCCAAAGGGGATTAAAACTGTTAAAGAGTTTAGAGATGCCCCAGCTGGCGAATATGGAACTTTGGATGATTTAAATTTTGGGAGTAGGTGAGATGGCGCTAAATGGGTTACAAAACTAATGAAATTAAAGCAGGAGACGAAGGAATCAATTGTTTCGAATGGAATCAACGAAGAAATGAAAAAAGAGAGAGAAATAGGGGTTTTAAAATGATGAAATGTTTATGTTTTTCAAATTTTGGAGGTAAAAAATGAAACATTCTGGTATTATGATTGTAATTGGAACCAAGGCCGAATTAATAAAATGTATGCCTATTATGAGATTGCTTCAAAAGAGAGGGCAGGATTATTGGTTTGTTAGCACTGGACAGCACCCCTTATCTGAGGCGGCCAAAGAGTTTGGAGTGAAGCAACCTGATTTTATTCTAAGCAAAGAGCCTGATATTTCTACGAAGTTTTGGTCTAAAGTTAATAATTCTTCAATTCTTTGGTGTTTTTCCATGCTTCCTAAGATTAGACGATTGGTTAGAAAATTGGAACCAAGACATGTTATTTATCATGGAGATACCATGTCTAGTGCTCTTGCTGCCATGGCATCTTCTAGGATGTTAAATTTTTTTAAGGATTGGAATAATGTTCATCTTGAAGCTGGGCTTCGTAGTGGGAATTTAATGCAACCATTTCCTGAGGAAATCTCTAGGCAGATTTGTGATAGATTTTCTGATACTCTTTTTGCCGTTAGTGATTTTAGTAAGAAAAATCTAGAAAAATCTAGAAAAAAGGGGATTTTCGGAAAGATTCATAATATTGGAAATACCGTTGTTGATGCTGCTTTGATTGTTTATGAGGATGCAAAAAAGAAGAGCAAAATCAAAGAATTGCCAAAGAAATTTGCTTTAATTAATGTTCATAGACATGAGCATTTAAGAAGCAAGAAAGAGATGCGTAAAATTGTTGATATTATTAAGTCAATTAAGGTGGAAGCTATCTGGCCGCTACATGATAATACTCAATATCATTTAGAAAAATATGGGATGATGGAGGAATTAAAAAATATGAAGAATTTAAAAATTATGCCGCTTACTGATTATTTTACCTTTATTTATTTGATTGCTAACTCTAGTTATTTAGTAACTGATGGAGGAAGTATTCAGGAGGAGAGTTTGGTTTTTAGGAAGCCTTGTGTCATATTGAGGCATGTTACTGAGAGGCCAGAGGGATTGCATAGTGGGATTAATTTTTTGACTAAGTTGGATGTTAAGGGGACTCGTAAATTGATTCTGGATATCGAGGATGGGAAGATTGATGTTAAGGATTTTGTTAATCCGTATGGGAAGTTTGGGGTGAGTGAGAGGGTTTTGGAGGTTTTGGCGTGAAGGATTTGGGAATATTTCAAGATAAAATAAGAAAAACTTGGAATCCAGATAAAGAGGACTGGTTTTTTAGTATCGTAGATGTAATTGGAATATTGAGCAATAGCCCTAGACCAAGAAAATATTGGATGGACTTGAAAAGGAAGCTCTCTGATGAAGGGAGTCAGTTGTCCGCAAATATCGGACAGCTAAAAATGAAATCTTCAGATGGAAAATTTTATCTAACTGATACGGCAGACACAAAGACGATTTTAAGGATAGTTCAATCAATTCCATCAAAGAAGGCTGAGCCATTTAAAATTTGGTTGGCAGAAGTGTCGACAACAGAGATATCTAAAAAAATAAGGACAGAAACATTTGGTGAAAATAAAGATGTTGCGAAACATGGTGGCAAGGTTGCTAAAAGGGCTAGAAAAGAATTAGAGGGGAATGTAAAAGAGTCGGTTATTTCGGGAGATATGGAGATGATAGGGGATAAGTTGGAGGTGTTGAAGTGAGGTTTGATAAGGAGGGGGTGATTGAAAATAATATTACGCCTATGCATCTTCCAAAAGATCATCTAGATAGATATATTTTTGCCAAGAAATACGTTAAAGGGAAAACTGTACTAGATTTAGTATGTGGAACAGAATATGGAACTTTTGAGCTTATGGGAGCAGGAGTTAAAAATAACATTAGGTCAGGAGCCCAATTTAAATCTTCTGAAAATATAAATAAAATAAAGCCATTAGAGGAAAGGGGTTTAGGGCATACATATTTCATACTAGTGGCGAAAAATAAATGAAAGTCATAAAAAATATTTCGGTTATAATTCCTAATTGGAACGGGAAAAAATATTTAAAAGATTGTTTAGACTCTATTAAAAAAAATACAATATATAAGAATTACAATATAATTATAGTTGATAATGGATCTACCGATGGAAGTCAAGATTTCATAGAAAAAATGTATCCATTTGTTCAACTTATAAAAAGAACGGAAAATGGATGTATCTCTAAATCCCTTAATTTGGGAATAAAGATTTCTTTTCAAAAAAACAAATCTAATTATGCCTACCTTCTTAACAGTGATGTTAAAATGAAAAAAGGTTGGTTAAGTGAGGTGGTCAGAGTAGCAGAAAATGATGAAAAAATAGGGATAGTGGGCTCAAAACAACTAACCTTTGATGGTATGCCTACTATGTCTGCAGGATGGGTGAAAGCATTTAGAATAAAATACTATTATGGCTCCAAAAATAAAGAGGTTGGATGGGTTTCTGGAGCAGGAATGTTAATAAAAAAGGAGGTGTTTGATAGTATCGGTATGTTTGATGAATCCTATTCTCCTGCATATTATGAAGAAACAGATTTTGAAAAAAGGGCATTATTGGCAGGTTTTAAAATAATTCATTGTCCATACTCTGTCTTTTTGCATAAAGGTGGAGCAACATCAAAAAAATTAAACACTACAGGAGATTTCTTATTTTCATTTTATAGAAATAGAATAAGATACTTCTTTAAATATCATTCAAAATTATTCTTTATCCCTAGGATGGTAAAGGATATTATTTGGGCTATTAAAAACAAAAAAATTAAGTTTTTATTTAAAGCGTATAAAGAAGGTGTAAATTCTTTAGAAAAGTAGATACTTATTTCTTCATCCTCTTTTCATATTCTTGAATATGTCCTCTAATCTCTCTTTTTGAAATCCAATCTCTGAATCTTGATTCAATCTCCTGAAAATCCTGTCTTGTAATGTTGTCAACCTCAATATTTCTTGATCCAAATCCTGTCTTATCTACCTGAAAATATTTTTCAAAATTTTTATCTATTTTTATTATTCCATATTTTTTTGGATTATTCCAAACATCTGTCCCAGGATATGGGACAAAATTACTTACAAAATATTGATCCAGATTAACTCTTTCAATAAATTCTTTTGTTTCTTCGACGGTTTCTCTTGTTTCCCCTGGGAAACCTAATATAAAAAAGGCCCTAGTTGTAAGTCCCGCGTCTCTTGCCCACTGAATAACCTCTTCATTTTTCTTAACCGTTGTTTGTTTGTTCATTAAATTTAGCATTCTCTGGGAACCACTTTCAATTCCCCATGCTACGACCTCGCAACCTGCCTTTTTTAACTTAACATAATCTTCAGGCCTATCTAATCCAGATCTTCCATGTGCCCTAAATCCAATATTTAGAGGTTTAAATAAATCAAGCATTTTATGTAGCCTTTTTTTATTTGTTGTAAAGGTGTCATCCTGAAAATTAAATTTATTTATTCCGTATTTTTCTTGTAAAAATTTTATTTCATCAGCAACCCTTCTTGGGCTCCTTGTTTTTATTATTTTATGATGATCGGCAAGACCACAAAAAGAACACCTATATGGACACCCTCGAGATGTTAGAATTGTCACTGCCTGCTCTCCATCGAAAGTTCTCTTGTAACTGAACAAATCAACAAGATGGTATGCTGGATTTGGATATTCATCTAGATTTTTACCAAGGGGTTTCTTGTATATTCTTTTATTATTTGGAAAATCTCTAGCTATTTCCACCATTGCTTCTTCCCCTTCGCCTATGCAGACAATATCAAAATACTTAAGCATATCCTCTGGAACAGCCGTAGGGTGAGCACCTCCAGCTACTACCTTTGAATCTGGATTTCTTTCTTTGCATATTTTTGCTATGTCTCTAGAAACACCAACGGTTGGTGCATAAGTAGTTATTCCGTATAAATCTGCCATACCTATTTGCCACTGATCCGGAGTTTTACCTGATAAATCATTAACCTTAACACTATGTCCATGTTTTTCTAGATTTGCTGCTATATATAATAATCCCAATGGTGCATCTAGCCTATCCTCACTTGATTCTAGATGAGGTGGATGTATTAACTCCACAGATACTTTTTTTTCTAATCCCATATTTTCTTAAAATATTCTTTCTTTTTAAATATTATTGCAGTATCCAATAGATATAAAAATGTTTAAATTTTTTAAATAATTGAGGGAAATTAATGAAATTACATCTTGGCTGTGGAAAACAATATCTAAATGGATATATAAATTGTGATATATCTAGACATGTTAGGACAGATAAGATAGTTGATTTAGAAAAAAAATTACCTTTTGAGGATGCCTCAATTAAAGAAATTATTATTACTCACACTCTAGAACACATAGAAAATTTTAATGAATTGATGATTGAAATGCACCGGATTTGTAAACACAATACAATAATAAAAATTAGGGTTCCCTTTTATACTCATTTTGGGGCATTTATGGATCCTACTCACAAAAGATTTTTTACACCATTTACGTTTGATTATTTTTCTAATTCTCCTTATGGATATGAGGTTGTAAAAGAACCTCTTTTTAATATAAAAAATGTTAGGTTGAAATTTTTATTTAGAAAATCTTTTATCAATACTCTGATAAATCCTATGATAAATTTAAATCACAAAGTATATTGCAGATTCTTTGCACAAATTTTTCCTGCAGCAGAAATCTATTTTGAGTTATCTACAATAAAAAAGGAATCTTAAATATATTATGAATAAAAATATAAAAATATATCTACAATCCCCTTGGAAATTTCCAGATAGTCCATATTATAAATACTTAGTAGATTGTCCCCCGAGAGGTGTTGAATATTTAAATACAAAAAAACAAAAAGGTGTAATTACAAATAAGAAAAATTTTTGGTTCTCTAATTTTTTGAAGAGAAATATCCGTAGGTGGACAAATAAATTTAATTTAGCAATACCAAATGCTCATTTAAGTCCTGATGGTGATTATAATTTAATTCATTGTGCCCACTGCTTAAGTAGGAATAATAGCCCTTGGGTTGCAGATATAGAAAGCTGGTGGTCAATGTATTTATCTGGATATCATTCTGAAAATGCTAGGGGGAAAGTAGAAAAAATATTATTATCAGATAACTGTAAAAAAATAATGCCCTGGACGGAATCTACGAAAGAAGATATTGTAAAAAGATTTCCAAAAATAAAAGACAAAATGGAAGTTGTTTATCCTGCGGTTCCAGAAATAAAAAACCTAAATAAACCCAAAAATAAGATATTGAAAATTATTTTTATTGCTCGGTATTTTGATATAAAGGGTGGGCTAATTGCGCTTGAAGTTCTGGAAAGATTGAGAAGGCAACATGGGATTGAAGGGGTTGTTGTTTCAAATGTTCCGGCAGAGCTGAAAGAAAAATATTCTAAACTAAAAATTTATGACTTACTTCCTCAGGAGAAATTATTTGATTTAATGAATAAATCTGATATCTTTTTGTATCCTGGATCAGTTGATACTTTTGGGTTTTCTCTTTTGGAGGCTATGGCTTTTGGGTTGCCTATTGTGACTATTAATACAAAATATACTGCTTCTAGGCAGGAGATAGTGAAAGACGGGGAAACTGGATTCATTTTTAATGTTGACAAGAAATTACTGTTTGATAGGATTAGAAAAAACGAAGATAGAGTTGTTAAAGAGTTGATAAGAAAAACTTCTATGCTTATAGAAAATAAAAAGCTTAGGGAGAGGATGTCGGAAAACTGCAAAAAGGTAATTAAAGAGGGAGAGTTTTCTATTGGCGTAAGAAATAAAAAATTGAAACGTATTTATCAGGAGGCCTTGGAATGAAAATTAGCTTAATCTGCCCTGCTCATAATGAAGAAAATAACTTAGGGCAGTTATTTGAATCTATTTTAAGACAAACTAAAAAAGTTAATGAGATAATCTTCGTCGAAGATTCTTCCTTAGATGACACATTTAATGTTTTGAAAAAATTTCAAAAAAAGAATAAGAATGTAAAGATATTTCGGGTAAATAATAGGAATATTTCAAAAAATAGAAATTTAGCAATCAATAAAAGTAAAGGGGATATAATTGTTTGTATTGATGCGGGTTGTGTTTTTGATAAAAATTATATTAAAAAAATTACCTCTCCATTTAAAAATAAAAAAATAAAATTCGCTGGTGGTATCTCTAAGATCTTAACGAAAAATCTTTTTGATGGATGTTTTTCTCATTTTATTGTTAGGGAAAAAGTTCCTAGTGATTATTTGCCCAAGGGGCATGCAATGGCTTTTAGAAAAAGTTTATGGAGAAAAGCTGGTGGGTTTCCAGAACATTTAGCGCTTGGAGCAGAGGATACATATTTTGGAAAAGAGATAGTTAAAATGGGAGTAGATCCATTTATAGTAAAAGATGCTATCGTCTATTGGGAAACTAGAGGCGACCTAAAAACTATATATAGGCAATTTAGAAGTTATGGCTATTGGGATGGAAGGGCCTTTGTTTTTCGAGAATTGCCAAAAAAATCTAAATTAGCGACTTTTATCGCTATTGTTTTTCCGTTAGCTTTAATCCATTCTATCTTTAAGGGATTGTATCTGTCTTTAAAATTTAAAAAAATAATGGCGTTTTTCTATGGAGTTGGAATAGACTTGGCTAAAATTTATGGATATATCTTTGGGCTAATTCAGGGGCGGTTTTCGTAAAATGATGAATAAATCATTTATCTCCACGAGTAGATTCTTTATTGAAAAAAATTTTCCGAAATCTATATTTAGTTTGATTAGGAGAATTTATAAAAATTTAAATTACTTCTTTGAATTCGTCCTATGTATCCTTAATTATATTTTTTTATTTATTCCTAATTTTTACTTGAAACGAAAAAATATTTTTATCTTTTGTTTCAAAAGATTTGGAATTGGTGATAAACTTATGATAACTGCTGCCCTAGAAGCTTACAAAAAAGAAGGCAGAGTTATATTTATATGCTCTGGCGATGAAATTTATAAAAATTTAGGCATTGAGATAAAAAACATAAAAAAAACTTTTTTTTCTAAAATGCTAATATTATTTTTAACCACTTCAGTTCATTCAAATATTGTTGGCTCATTTGGTAATTACTTGAAATATTCAAAAATAAATGGAGACGCTTCTTTAGTTGAAAGAATCTTCCATAAAAGAAAGGATGTGCTGAGAAAATTAGACAAATATCCTAAGCCGATTGTTAAATTTTCGGAGGGGGAAATTAAAAAATATTCTAAAAAATATTCTAAACTTCTAAAATCAAACTATGGGATTGTTATGTCTGGATCTTATCTCAATGGCCACCCAACGACAAAAAACATAGACAAAGAAAAAATTCAAAATGCAATCGATTCCGTAAAATTGGATTGGGTGCAGGTGGGAATGAAAGATGAGCCTGAATTGAAAAATATCATTAACCTTAGAGGGACCTCTTTGAGAGAAACTTTTTTTCTAATTTCAAAATCAAAGTTAGTGCTTTGCATAGAAGGGATGTTAACTCATGTTTCTGCAGCATTTAATACCCCTTGTGTTTCAATATATACTGGCTTTCACAACCCTGCGATTTCAAAATACAAAAACGTCTTTCCTGTGCAGCCAAATCCATTGCCTTTCTGTGCTTATTGCTGGGATCATGTATGTAAAAAAACTGGCAATTCTAACGCTTTGTGTGAAAAAGATATAGCCTCAAAGGAAATTATAAAGGTGATAGAAAGGGCTTTAAAGAAGGGGGAATAATTTATTAAATGATAAAAAACATATATCGCCACTCTCCTCCAAAAATTAAAAAAATTCTTAGCTACGGATATCACCTGATTTTTCTTTCCGGGGGATATCTCTTCAAGCCATTCGGGTTTTTCCTCAAAACGAAGTTAGACTTATATAAGTTTTTAAAAATCCCTTATACTTCTGATATAAAGGTGAAGAACTTTATCTTTTCACCTTTTGGGTATGATTTAATTGCGGAATCTTTTAATGAGGGATTATATATGCCTTTACTTAATTGCAAAACTATTTTAGGGCTAGGGGGGTTTGTAGGGGATGCTGATATTTACTTAAGTCAAAAATGTGATAAAATTTATTCCTTTGAGCCAGAAAAATTCAAGTTTGAGATAATGAAGGAGAATATTCGGAAGAATAAATTAGAAAAGAAGATTTTTCCTTATAATTTTGCGGTGGTCAATTCTAATCAGAAGAGAATGACTATAAAAAAAGAGTCAGAAATGGATGTTGGATCATCAGTAACCCATTTAAATAATTATAAAGCAAAAATTGGGGAAGAAATTTCATGTATGCATATTAAAGATGCCTTAAAATTAGATTTGTTTGATGGATTAAAATGCGATATTGAAGGTGCGGAGTGGGGGATAATAGAATATTTTTTAAAAAAGGGTTGGAATTTTAATAAAGGAGTTTTTGAATTACATTTTAGCAAAACGGATTTTAAAAAGGAATTGGCTTTGTTAAATACATTTATTTCTTTTTTAGATGATAGAGGATATAAGACTTATTTTTACTATAATCTGAGAGATTTAAAATATAAAAAATCCCTAAATGATTTCAATTTAAATATAGAAGATATTAATAAACCATGGAAAACAATTATCATGCTTGTTGAAAATTAAGGGTATAAAGATATATAAGTGCTACATAAATTAAATAGATATGGTGGGTAGTATAAATAGAAAGGTATTTAGAAAGATTTATGAAAATATGCCTGATGATATTAAAAAGATGTTAAGTAGATTATATCACCTTCTTTTTCTTCCTTCAACGTATTTTTTTAAGCCGTTTGGGTTTATCCTCAAATTAAAACTTGAGTTTTACAAATTTCTTAACATTCCTTATAAATCGGATATAAAGGTAAAAAAATTTATGTTTTCACCTTTTGGGTATGATTTAATTGCGGAATCTTTTAATGAGGAATTATATAAGCCCTTGCTGGGATGTAAAAATGTATTGGGTTTAGGTGGGTTTGTAGGGGATGCTGATATTTACTTAAGTCAAAAATGTGATAAAATTTACTCCTTTGAGCCAGAAAAATTCAAGTTTGAGATAATGAAGAAGAATATTCGGAAGAATAAATTAGAAAAGAAGATTTTTCCTTATAATTTTGCGGTGGTCAATTCTAATCAGAAGAGAATGACTATAAAAAAAGAGTCAGAAATGGATGTTGGATCATCAGTAACCCATTTAAATAATTATAAAGCAAAAATTGGGGAAGAAATTTCATGTATGCATATTAAAGATGCCTTAAAATTAGATTTGTTTGATGGATTAAAATGCGATATTGAAGGTGCGGAGTGGGGGATAATAGAATATTTTTTAGAGGGGGGAGTATGGCCTTTTGAAAAGGCAGTTTTAGAGTTACATTTTAGTAGAGATAGATTTGACAGAGAATTGGATACATTGCAAGAATTTATTGATTTTTTAAATAAATATGGAAATTTGTCCTATTTTTATGATGACATTAAAGACTTGCGGAAGAAAAGGAATCTTAAAGATTTTAATATAAAAACGCCCAGTCAAGAAAAACCATGGGATACCATAATGGTTCTCATAGAGAAAACGGCTCTGTACAGCTAGAAAAGATTTTAATAAGAATCTTTATAAAACTAAACAATTTCCTTATAGAAGATATAATATGAAAATTTATGATTGCTTTACTTTTTTTAATGAATTAGATTTACTTGAAATAAGACTAGAAGAATTATATAAACATGTGGATTATTTCGTGATTGTAGAGGCCACAAAAACTTTTACTGGTGAAAAAAAAGATTTAATTTTCAAAAAAAATAAAAAAAGGTTTTCAAAATGGGAAGATAAAATAATTTATGTTTCAACCGACCTGCCTAATTTAAATTTTATAGATAAGCTAATGATAAAATTAATGGATTATAAAAAATTGCCTAAACTTGGAACACATAGTCTGGGATTAAATTTTTTAGCAGCCAATTTAAGAATAGGTCGATGGAAATTTGTTTATTTTCAAAGAGATAAAATCTATTCTTCCCTTAAAAATTTAAAAAATGAAGATATAATTATTTTTTCAGATCTCGATGAAATTCCTTCTAATAAAAAATTCGGAGAAATGATTAAGTCCTTGGATAATTATGATTATGTTTATTTTAAACACAATCATTACGTTTATTATTTAAATGGGATTTCAAGTGCTGGGAATTGGACTGGGTCAATTTGCTTTAAATATAAAACGTTAAGACAAAAATTATCTAAAAAATTAAGTTACATTAGAAACCCGTCCCTATTAGAATTAATCTCTGGTTTATTTGGGAGGAAGCGGAAAATTAAACTTATCAAGACGGGTGGCTGGCATTTTTCTTATTTGGGAGGAGCCAAAAAAGTATTATTAAAATCAAATTCTGTAGCAGAAGCAAAAAATATGGATCATTCAGAAGATTTAATTGAGAAAAATATAAGGGATGGAACTTTTCAACTAAATAAAAATAGTATTACCAGAATAGACTATATTCCTTTAGATGATTCGTTTCCTCAAACTATCTTAAAGAACAGAAAAAAATATCATCACCTAATTAAAAAAATTTAAAACAACGATACTTCCTTTATTAGTTCTATCATAATAAAACATATAAAGGGATTTTTGGGTATTTAAGTTATGAAACATCAAACTTCTGATAAAGAAAGGGTATTCACCTCAACTGGAGAAAAACTTTTGCACCACACAAAAGCAATGAAAAAATTTCAAGAAACTGGGATTGCCACTCCAATAGTTTCTCATATAATGCCCACGAGTATGTGTAACTTGAGTTGTGGATTCTGCTCTGTTAAAGATAGAAAATCCCATGAATCTTTGAGCTTAGAAAATGATATTGTGCCTTTTATAGAGCAATTAAAAGAAAGAGGGCTTAGGGCTGTCATTCTTAGCGGTGGTGGGGAGCCGACTATTTATCCCCAATTTAATGAACTTGTAAGTTACTTAGATTCCAGTAACTTGGATATTGGATTAATTACAAACGGGACAACATTATATCGGCAACCAAAAGATACGCTTGAAAAATTAACATGGATGAGGGTTTCTATTAATGCGCTTGAAAACGGCGGAAAAGTCAAGCTACCACAATTAGAAAAACCTACTGTTGGATTTAGTTATATTGTTACAGGTTTTACAACTCCTGAAATGGTTGAGCAAATAAGATATCTTGCGACTAGTAATAATATAGAATATGTCAGGTTGCTTCCAGATTGTGCTCAGCCATTAGACAAACTAATAAGAGACCATGAGAAAGTGGGAGATATGGCTAAAGAATTGGGGGATCCCTTTTTCCATCAATATAAAGTTCCAACAACTCCAGATAATTGTTTTTTAGGATATTTTCATCCTGTATTATATTGTGATGGAAAGGTTTACCCTTGCGACTCTTTGGTTTTAAACGATCATGATAATCAGCAATTTCATGAAGATTTTTCTATCTGCGAAGGTAAGGACATTGGGAAAATATATGATTCCCGTATTTCTGGAAGCTTAGTGGATACAAAAAAAATGTGTCCGAATTGCGTCTTTGAAAGACAAAATACTCTTCTAGATAAAATATACTCTGGTAAAAAAAATATATCTAAATCTTCTGAGTCAATTAAACATAAAAATTTTATATGAAATGGAAGGTGATAATTATAATGAAGAATATTTTGAAAACGGCATTACGTCTGGTAAATCTGGATATCAAGACTATCGATGGATGCCAGAGAGAACTATAAAGTTTGCCCATAAAATAATTAAAGAACTTGGATTGCGAGATGGAGATAGGGTTTTGGATTTTGGTTGCGCAAAGGGATATTTGGTTAAGGCTTTTAGAATACTGGATATTGATGCTTATGGGTGTGATATTTCTGAATATGCGATGAGTGAGGCCGATAAGGATATTGCTCCATACCTTGTGGAAATAAAAAACGGCAAAATCCCTTTCGATGAAAGATTTGAGCATGTTATTTCTAAAGATGTTTTTGAACATTTAGACATAGCGGGACTTGAAAAAACTCTTGATGAATGCGCCAGGGTGTCTGACAAGCTTTTTTCAGTTATTCCACTTGGAAATGGAAAAAAATATATTGTTCCTCAATATGAAGATGATGTAACCCATATCTTGCGTAAATCTAGGGAGTGGTGGGAAGACAGGTTTGAACAAAAGGGGTGGAGAGTGAATCGATTCTCTTATTTAGTAAAGGGGATGAAGGACAACTGGGCAAGATTTCCAAAGGGAAATGGTTTTTTCTTTTTGGAAAAAAGTTAGTTGTATCTATATTTTTTATCTATAATCTTATTTATATTAATTGATTTTTTTATTTGCAAAAATCTTTTAATTTCTCTTCTTCCTTAATGTAATTAATCCAACAAATATAATCCCCTACTCAAAATCGTCGCCCCGACAGCCCCCATAACACCACCTATTTCCCCATAGTGAACTAGTCCGTAATTAATTCCAATAAAATTA
>CAZROF010000015.1:0-26110 GCA_964601675.1 Candidatus Woesearchaeota archaeon | reverse complement strand
TCTCCAGCATCTTTTTCCGAAACAGATTTTACCTTTTTCAAAAATTCAGCCACGGAATCCTTCTGTTCGGCTGTCACCAATTCATCCAACCGAGGATGTTGCGCTGACACGACCATAAATGTAACTCCGAAAATCGTGTCGGGACGGGTTGTGAAGATTGGCCAAGTTTTTTTGTCGTTGTTAAAATATTTTTCAAGTCCATCTACTTTCTTAATTCCCTCCTTTTCGCTCATATGCCCCATTCCGTCTAAAATTTCAATATTCTCAAAATGATTTTTATAAAATTCAACAATCTCTTTAGTTATCCCAGGGTCTTCTGCACCAAACACAAGATTAATCTCTCCGACATTCCTTTTTACACTCTTAATATCTAAATTATGAGACTGAAAGTCTTTGAGAATTTTCATTTCTTTTTCAGATAAAGAATTTTCAAATTGAGAAAAATATTCCTTGCTTGGATTAAATCCGACTGGGGAGATTAAAAGAAGATTATTAATTTTATATTTTTCAGCCAACTTCAATGCGAGATGTCCCCCCATGCTATGCCCTATTATCGAGAAATTTTCTAATTTATTTTCTTTAATTTTTCCCTCAACAAAATCCATCCATTTGTCGAAGTCTGGAGTATTTGTGTCAGGGAAATCAAGAGCAAGTACCTCTTTACCCTTTTCCTCCAAAACTTCCTTCATCCAAGGGAGAAACCCCGATTTGGAATTATCTTTCCATCCATGTAAAATTAAAACTTGCTCTTTGTTCCCTTTGATTATCTCCTCCAACAACTCAGGAAACTCTTTTGTCCCCATATGTTTTTCAATAAAATGCCCCATTCCTTTCAACTCAATTAATTTTGCACCCAGTTTCTTCTGATACAACTTGGCACTTTCAATCCTTTCTTCTTTATCATTAGAAATAAAAATCACAACGCCTCCAACCCTTTTCTTAACCGTCTCATCTATTTCAAAATTTCCAAGTTCATTCAACCAATCGTTGCATTTCTCCTTCCCAGTTACAGGAGCAACTAAAATTAATTTTCTGATTTTCTTTTTTGTTTCTCCAAGCCATCTTACTAAAAAAGCTCCACCAGCGCTAGTACCAATCAAAACACTATCCTCATCAATTTTGATTTTCTCAAATTCTTTTTTCCAATCCTCATATTTTGGGCTCCAACTATTTGGCATTAGTGGGACATAACAATCAACACCAATTTTTTCCATATTACTTTTAACCCACGGAAACCAATGCCCCTCATTTTTAGGTATGCCTCTGTCTTTGGGGCTAGACCCATGCACAATCACAACATTAGAAATCCCACTTTCCCCAGCCACCTCAAAGTCAATCTCAACCCCATGCGACTTCCCAATCCAATTTTTCTGCATCGCCTTCGTCCTTTCTGGCCAATCCATATTATCCAAATTCCCATAAAGCTCGTCGGCATATTCCGTCGTCTTAAAAAACCACTGTTTCAAATGCTTAACTGCAACTTCCGTATCCTCATGCCTCCAACATTTCCCATTCTCAACCTGCTCGTTCGCCAGAACAGTATTACACTTCCCGCACCAATTAACCGCCGAAGTTTTTTGATACGCCAAACCTTTTTCAAGCATTTTCAAAAAAATCCACTGGTCCCATTTATAATAATCTGGCGAAGCCGTGTTAACCACTCTCGACCAATCGTAAGAAATCCCCAACGCCTTTTGTTGCTTCTTGTAATTCTCAATCGCATCATTGGTATACTTCTCTGGATGCGTCCCGACCTTAATTGCTGCGTTTTCTGCGGGCAAACCCAAAGCATCGTATCCCATCGGATGCAAAACATTAAAACCACTCATAATTTTAAACCTCGCGACTATATCTCCAATTATATAGTTCCACGCATGCCCCATATGCAAACCCGTCCCAGACGGATAGGGAAACATCTCCAAAACATAAAACGGATTTTTACTAGAATCCCCAATTGCTTCAAAAACTTTTTCGCTAGCCCACTTGTCTTGCCATTTTTTTTCAATATTACTAAAATCAATATCCATAAACATCCATAAAAACTAAATGTTATAAATCTTCCCTAAATTTTAAATCCATTTTCCAAAAACATTATAACCTCAAATATCTTAAATAAACAATGAAAATTTTAACCATCCTAGCTCACCCCTCTAAAAAATCATTTAATAATGCACTCCTTCAGAAATACATAAAAGGCGCAAAAAAAAACAACGAAGTTAAAACACTATATCTCGGGAAATTAAAATTCAATCCAATTCTAAAAGAAGGATATATTAAAATTCAAAAACTCGAACCTGATTTAATTAAGGCACAAAGCTTAATTAGTTGGGCAGACAAAATAACTATTATTTATCCGACATGGTGGACAACCCCGCCGGCACTTCTAAAAGGCTTCTTCGAAAGAGCGTTTCTCCCAGGATTCGGGTTTAAATATACAGATGAGCGAAACTGGATAAAACTCCTTAGAGGTAAATCCGCAAGAATAATAGTGACGATGGATTCTCCCTCCTGGTACTATAGATTTATCACGGGTGATCCGGGCTACAAATCAATCAAAGGAACTCTCGGATTTTGTGGAATATCCCCAATCCAAAGGACCTACATTGATAATATAAAATTCAAATCGTTGAAACAACGAAAAGGAATATTAAAAAATATATACAGAGTAGGATTAAAGGAAAAATAATTAACTACTAAGTCGATTCTTCAGTTCCCCAATCCTACCTCTCAAAAAAATCGCCCGTTCAAAATCCAACAACTCCGCAGCCTCTTTCATGTCAGCCTCCAACTCAATAATAACATTCTTAACCTCAGCTTTAGGAATACTCTTAACGTCCTTAATTTCAACAACCTTATCCTTAATAGGTTTAACAATCGTCTTAGGAATAATTCCATGTTTCTCATTATAAGCAATCTGAATCTTCTTCCTCCTCTCAGTCTCGGCAACAGCAGCCTTAATAGACCCGGTAACAACATCAGCATAAAGCACAACTCGAGCCTCCGAATTTCTAGCAGCCCTCCCAATTATCTGTATAAGCGACCTCTTGTCCCTAAGAAACCCCTCTTTATCAGCATCCAATACCCCAACAAACCCAACCTCTGGAATATCAATTCCCTCACGCAACAAATTAATCCCGACAAGCACATCAAATTTTCCCAGCCTCAACTCTCGCAAAATCTCCGTCCTCTCAAACGTATCAATCTCACTATGCATATACCGACACTTCACACCATTCTCTCCCAGAAAGTCAGTCAACTCCTCCGCCATCCTTTTAGTTAAAGTCGTAAGTAAAACCCTAGAACCAGCCTTGACCGCCAAATCAATTTCAATAAGGCAGTCTCTAACTTGCCCACCATAACTCTTTTCTCGTTCGTGTAAGCTCGCGTTAATCCGTGGCTTAATGTCCTCTTTTCTTTTAGACGAAATTCCCCGAATCTCAACTTCAGGATCAACCAAACCAGTAGGTCGAATAATCTGCTCAACAATATTAGAACTATTCTCTCCCTCATAATCCCCAGGAGTAGCCGAAACAAAAATAGTTGAATTTCCTTTCAGATATTTCTCAAACTCAGTAAACTTCAAAGGCCGATTATCAAAAGCACTAGTCAATCTAAACCCATAATCAATCAAATTCTTTTTTCTGGACTTATCACCATTAAACATCCCACCAACTTGAGGCACAGTTCTATGGGATTCATCAATAATCATGAGAAAATCTTCCTTAGGAAAATAGTCCAATAAACAAAACGCTTGCTCCCCCTTAGCCCGACCATCAAAATGCCGCGAATAATTTTCAATTCCCTTACAAGTCCCAGTTTCCCCAAGCATCTCCAAATCAAACAACGTCCTCTGTTTCAGCCTATGTTTAACCAACTCATCATCAATGGAGTTCATGTCCATCTTCAGCTGATCTTTAATCTCACCAACAGCCCTGTCATACACCGATTTAGGCACAACATAATTCCGTGCTGGCCAAACATGAAAATATTTTTTCTTATCAAGAACCTCCCCAGTTATTTTATCAATTTCTAAAATCCTCTCGACTTCATCTCCAAAGAATTCAAATCTAATAATATTATTGCTGTACCCAGGAACAACATCAACTGTATCCCCCCTAACTCTGAAACGTCCCGGAATCAAGTCTAAATCATTTCGCTCGAATGTCATACCAACCAACTTAGAAATAAATTCTCGTCTTCCGATTTTATCCCCGATCGTCACTGCTTGCCCCATAGAAATAAACACCTTCGGATCACTCATTCCGTAAATACACGAAACCGAAGCCACAACAATCACGTCACTACGAGTTAACAAACTAGCAACAGTCGCATGCCTCATTTGCTCAATTCGCGGATTAATAGCTGAATCCTTCTCAATATACTGATCCTTTGCAGGGAGATATGATTCAGGTTGATAATAGTCATAATACGAAATAAAATATTCAACCCTATTTTCAGGGAAAAATCCTCGCATTTCCTCATAAAGTTGTGCCACCAAAGTTTTGTTATGAGCAATAATCAAAGTCGGTTTGTTAACTTTAGCAATAACATTGGCCATTGTAAAAGTTTTACCGGACCCAGTAACCCCAAGAAGTGTTTGCATATTCTCCCCAGAACCAATCCCACTAACCAACTTCTTAATTGCATCAGGTTGATCCCCACAAGGTTTGAATTTACTTTTCAACTTAAACTTATTCTTCTTAATTTTCATAACATAAAAAAGAAAAGAGACTATAAGAAATTTTTGTTAATAATTTCAAATCAAAAAAGAGTTTTGAAAGAAGCAGCAATATTCAATTTTCTAAATAATTCCACTTCCTTCCCATATCCTTTTTCACTTAATTCATCGCACCAAGGAGAATCCGTTCCCCAAATCAAACGTCCTTCAAATAATTTATAGAGATACCCAACAATAGCAAAAGGATCTAATTTAGAAAAACATTCTTCCTTCAAATAAGACTTATCTAAAAAATTGGGATTCTCCAACATAGTACTAAAAGGAGATATGTCTATATGAACATTTTGATGTCTAGATAATAATTCCAAATCTCCAAGGTTCAGCCTAGCCGCATGGGCAACCAAAAATGGACCATTATAATAAGAGGCCAAGTTAACCAAACTTTTAGCAGAGCCTTCACCGCTAAGAGAAGTATGCGCCAATAAGGGCTTCCGACTAGAAGACATAAAGTCAAAAATTTCAGAACTTTCTAAAGACGAATAATCATAAGCCATGCCCTCAGCAGAAGAATATATCTTAAATCCTTCGAATAAAGACGCAGCAGATTCCAAATATTCTAAAGAATCTTTATGTGGATGGACAAACATAAACGGAATCAATCTAGAATTATTAGAAGCTGCATCTAAAACAAAACTATTCCCGTCTATATATGGATTGCAATCTAGAGGAACAACATTCGGACAAGAAAATACAACCGACCTATCAATACCGTACTTATCCATCTTCGAAAACAAAGCCTTCCCATTTAAAGAATATCCAGTTTTATTATCTCTCCCCAAATGAACGTGATGATCTACTATCATTATTCAACATTATATTCTTCATCCAAAAGAGAATAGAGAATAGTGTCTTTAATTTTCCCATCAACTTTACAAACAACCGATTTTCTCAAAACACCTTCCTTTTTGAATCCAAATTTTTCAAGCAACTTAATGGAACCCAAATTTCCAGGATAAACTTCTGCAGATAATCTTCTCAACTTTAACTTATTGAAAGCAAACTTCAATACCTTCCCTAGCGCCTCGCTTCCATATCCCTTTCCCCAAAAATTTCTTCCCAACCAATACATAACCATCCCAGTTTTATTAGACAAATCTATTCTAACAAGACCAATATTTCCAATTAACATTTTGCCCTCATTTAACTCCACAGCAAGATTATAACTAGTTCGAGGTTTTTCCTTCGATCGTTTTATCATATGTTTTACAGTATTCTCAGCATCATAAAATCCAAACGGACAGGGAAAAACTAAAAGCCACTTAGAAACATCAATATTATTCAAAAGTATAGAAATTCCACTAATGTCAGTTATATAAAATTCCCTTAATAATAATCTATCGGTTTTAATTTCCAAAATTTAATTCCTCCATTAAGTCAAGACAACAATGAGGATCCTCTTCCAAATAATCATCTTTTTGTATATGTGCCCTAGCCCTACATCCCCCACATTGATATTTTTTAGAACATCCCCCACATTTACCCTTTAAATTCATAGTAAGCATATTTTTTACTAATGAATTATTTTTATATTCTTCAGTCATTTCTCCTATAGTCAAAGGAAACACCTTCATCATCTCAATATTCAACAAAGCACAAGGAGTCACAACCCCATCTGAATTCACATTAAAGGTGATTGCCCCAGCACCACATCCATCAAAAACCAATTCCCCATCTTTCCCAATATCATTTTTACCCCTAAGTAAACACTTAAGGGGATCATTCGTAGTAACATTAATATCAGGAAAGATTTTCTTAAGCCTGTAAACTTCTTTCAAAAATTCGAACTTTTGCTCCTTGGTCATCCAAAGATCTTCTCTTTCTATCGCTTTACCAGAAGGATGAATAGCTGAAAAACTAACTCTTTTGCATCCATGTTCTTTTGCAAATAAAACCATTTTTTCCATTTCATCAATTTGAGAAGATTGGATAGTGCATCTCATAGAAGAAACAAGATTGGGAATATCGCTTTCTGAAATCAATTTTAAAGCATTAACAGCCTTCCTAAATGCTCCATCATGATTTCTAAAATTATCGTGTTTAATAGAATCTAAATTATCCAAACTTATAGAAAGCTGGAATCTATCAAAAGCAAGTTCCTCAATCAAATTTAAATGCTCCCTAGTAAGAAGTGAACCGTTAGTAGTTAATGTAACAAAATTTCCACCCGCCTTACGAACTTCCCTTAAGGCTTCAAAAAAATTATTATGCAACAGCGGCTCCCCTCCAGAAATTATAATTTCCTTATAATTAGGACTGAACTGCCTAGCAAAATTAATAATTTTAACTATTTGGTCGATAGGCATATCTTTTTGAAGTTGGTGTGATGCTCTGCAATGTTGGCAATTCATATTGCAACGACCAGTTATTTCAATTTGAACTTGCCCAAATTCTATTTCATAAACAGTATTATCCACCTTCACTTCTAAACGAGGAGTTTCAACTTTACATTCCATTTTATATTTAAGAACTAATAGTAAACAATTTAACATTAATCACAAATTGCGCAACTACCTTTCCCAATCCTTACCTTAATTCTTTTAACTTCGGATTTTTCCTTAGTCTCAGATTTCTTTTCCATAAAAATCATAGAGGTTAATATATTATAAATGCTTCTATATTATTGATTTTATTCTAAGTACCATTTTTCACCCATAGAAACAAACACCTTCGGATCACTCATCCCATAAATACAACTAACACTCGCCACAACAATCACGTCACTACGAGTTAACAAACTAGCAACAGTCGCATGCCTCATTTGCTCAATTCGCGGATTAATAGCTGAATCCTTCTCAATATACTGATCCTTTGCAGGGAGATATGATTCAGGTTGATAATAGTCATAATACGAAATAAAATATTCAACCCTATTTTCAGGGAAAAATCCTCGCATTTCCTCATAAAGTTGTGCCACCAAAGTTTTGTTATGAGCAATAATCAAAGTCGGTTTGTTAACTTTAGCAATAACATTGGCCATTGTAAAAGTTTTACCGGACCCAGTAACCCCAAGAAGTGTTTGCATATTCTCCCCCCTCTCAATCCCACCAGCTAACTTTTTTATAGCAACAGGCTGATCGCCAGTTGGCTTAAACTTCGATTTCAATTTGAATTTACCCCTTCCCATTTTCATTATGAATTATCTAAAGGAAACCTTATATCTCCAATTGAGACCTATTTAAAAATTCTTCGGAATTACTTTTCTTAATCGCGATGTTATATGCAGTCACGAGAACGTCTTAATCTAAAAATAAGAAAATTAAATTTATAAGAAATAAAAGAAATCCTATCTGATGGATAAAAACGAAAAATATCTCGGTTCGCCATTTTCCCAAATTGAGTTCTCAGCTCTATTCTGTTCGCCAACGCTAACCCCACGAGTAAAATTTAACTTCCCACATCCTAACATCATTCGAATAAGCTCAGAAACAAAAACATTTTTATAACAAAAACTCCTAATAAAACAATGATAGTAGAGTGGGTTATAATAACAATATTTGTGTTTATAGGATTAGTTTACCTAAAATTTGAGCATCATACAAAAAAAATAAAAATAGTAATATTTTTAGTTGTAGGTTTTGTATTATATTTCTCGCTTGTTAGCCATTTTAATTCGGAGAATGTAGATTTAACTTCCCCACGAGGAGTTATTAATGGGATATATCTTTATGCCGGATGGCTAGGGCAAACTACATCAAATTTATGGAATATAGGAACCAAGACAGTGACTTTAGTCGGAAACGCAGTTAAGATAAATAATACTCAGAAGGAAAAAAGACCAAGAAGGTAGCTTTAAATATTGAACACCTATTTCTCTAATATGCCGCAGTAGCTCAGTTTTGATAGAGCGCGCCATTGGTAATGACGAGGTCACGGGTTTGATCCCCGTCTGTGGCTTATAGGACAAAAATTTAATTTCGAAAAATCATTCGAATTTTCCCAATTAAATTATAAAAAGATTTCAAAATGATTTTTTAAAATACGTACTTTCCAAAAATCTTATAAACCCCACTCTCGCAATTAATTTATGGAACAAGACCAAAATCAATTTGATTTGGAACTAGTTTATGCAGGCATAAAAAAAGATTACAATCTACCAGAATTCAAAGAATTGGCAAAAGATTTCGACATTGAAAAAATATCAGACAAAGAACCTATGTTCTTGGCACGAGAAATAAGGAGAACTATAAATGAAAAAATAACCTCATACATACACCTTTTCGAAACACTAATTAACCCCCAATCTCCACCAATGTTTGTATTTAAAATTCTAAAAAATATTTCAACTCAAGAAAAAGAGGTAATTCAAGAATTCTATAAAACTCTTTCCAAAATTCAAATAGAAATTATGAAACTTGATACAGTTTATTCTGAAAAAAGCGAAGCAAAATTTATAAAACAAACTTTTCAAATATGGCAAGATATGAAGTTTAAAATCCATGCATTATTTGAATCTATGGAATCAAATTTTGAAAAAGACGACAAATTAACAGGAAGAAGCTATTTTGATTAATTTGAAACTAACTCCAATATCCATCAATACACTTCCGAGCAACGCTATCCATATCAATCAAACATCCCATATTGTCAACATTAAATGAACCACTCTTCACAAATTCAACACTAAAAACCTCAGCACGCCTAGGCTCGACTCTTCCACTATCAATATCATAATCCAAAATATCTCCTCCCGAAGTTAATGAGTACCTAATCCCAAAAACACCACCAGTATTATAGTCTAAATTATAAAGCTCACTAGAGCACTTGACCTTAATCTTGTCACATCCAGTAGTTCCATTGACTAAACATTCTACATCCTGAATAAAACTTCCAATAGAATATTGGAGTGGTTGATACCTATTACAGATAAAAACGCTATCCCGGGATATCCCTCCCCGGCTATCACCACCTTCCTTTTCTAGAATTTCTGTTCCATTAGTAATATTTTGTTCATGTCCGTGCGTATTCACATATCCACCTTTAACAACAGAATCTTTATTAAAAGAAGTCCCTTCCCCAGAACCATTTAGGACATTGATTTCAAAAATAAAAAATACACCGCCTACAAAGACAGCCAAAACAAAAACTATCCAAACAACCCACATCTTTTTTATCATTATATTATTTCCATATCAATACTCTTAGAGCACAAAAATAAACTGTATCAAAACTTTAAATACTTATCCAAGTAAGGAATTCAAATTAAGTTCAACTCCAACAACAGGCATCCTAATCTTCCAATTCCTCAAAACCCTAGGCGCAATCTCGCCAATTCGCCCAACCTCATTCCCCTCAATTATAATCTTCCCACATCGCCCAATAATATAATTCGAATCCTCAACATCTTCCAAAACATATTCAACATCCAACATCTTAAATAAATAATCTAAAACCTGTTTCATTTCGGTGAAACCCATTTTTTCATCAATCATAGCCATGGCCAACCTCTCTTTCTCAATAACCCCAGTATCACTAATTCTGTCTTCCATCTTTAATCCCACATCCTCTCGTGTGAATACTCGACCCATCTCAAAAATTTTCTGTGGATAAGCAGCGTTCGAATTTTCCGATAAAATCTGCAACATATTTGTCATCAAATCTATCCTTAAAACATCACGCTCGGTTTTACTCGCTTCAAATTCAATAAAGTCATTAAACTCATAGTGCATTTTCTTAATATTTTTTTTAGTAGTTAAATGAAAACTAGAACATTCCAGCATCCCAAGTCCAGCCAAAATATTCCCAATAATCCTCTTTCCCCTGTCTTCAGAATTCTCCTCGGCAATCGTAGAAATGGCTGGAATCTCAGGTACAAAATTATCATAACCATAAGCAATCGCAATTTCCTCAGTTAAATCAATCCAATGTAAAATATCGGTCCTATAGGCTGAAATCAAAGCAACAGACTGCCCCTTCCTATTATCATAACCAATCCCCATCTGTGCCAAGTATCTCTTAATATCCTTCTTCGTCAAAGAAATCCCAAGTGTTTTCTCAATATCCTCAATCTTAAACTCTAACTCCTCAGGACTCATATTAGGAGAAACAAAGTCCTTATTTTTAGAATCCCTAATATTTATAGAGTAGATTTTCCCACCCATATTAGAAATACTCGCCACGATAATATTCAAACACTTCTTTAAATAAACCAAATTATGCCCAGAACATTCAATAAAAACATCCTTGGTGTCTTCACTAATACGACCAGTTTTCTCGGAATTAATAATCGGAGGCATAGATAAAATCTCACCATCAGCATCAACAAAAACAGGATAAACATCGACTTCTTCAAGTAAATTAGCATATTCACGCCCGGTTGATGTGTCCCTTAAAACCTGTCGAGCATTCATTTCTTTCTTAGCTTCCAAGGGTAAAAATTTAATATTCTCATTCGCTCGACCCTCAAATCTAATCGGCAACTTGATTTTGTCAAGAGGATAAATACCAATAGCAACTTTTCTTCTTTTTCTCCCAATAGAATTATGTAACTTTTCTTGCAAATATACGATATTCTTAATTTTTGAATCTGTAAGTTTTAATCCTTTAATAATCGCACAAACACAATGGGGACGAACACTTTTTACAGACTTATCAACAGTCACGACGAAGTCCTTTTCGGGAGCCAAAATCTTAAAACTCGCAACTTTTTCCTTCCCATTAAACTGGTTGACGGCTCTAGCAAAATTTTCCAAACTCAATAAGTCCGGTCTGTTAGGAAAAACTTCAACAGAAACTTCTGAGTCCGTTACATCTTCAATGGGAGTTCCCATATCTGTAATTTTCTCTTCAAGTTCAGGGGTTATCTTTCCAACTTTCTTCTCAAATTCTTTTCTATCAACTGTTAGTATCGTCATTTAGAATATACTCCCTTCATTTTTTCAAAATCTTTAGCAACTTTTTCTTCAAAAATCCTCTCCAAATCAATTCCCTGAGCCTCGGCCATAGCCAAAGTAGTAAAAAGAACATCAGCTAACTCTTCTTCTATTTCCCGACCATCTCCATCTCCCTTACTCTTCTTCCCACCATACTTGATATTCATGGCCCGAGCTAATTTCCCGACTTCCTCTGTAATTCTCGCCATCATAGAAAGTGGTGGCCAAAAACCCCCATAATGCAAAATCAACTTCTTCGCATTTTCTTGTGCTTCTCTAATTTCCATCAATATTTTCTCCCGCGAATAATCTCTATTTTTCTAGTCAACGCATCAACAATATTAATTTTATGTCGCCTTGCCAAAATACAAGCAGAAATAATCACATCTGCAAACTCTTTCTCAAAACTTTCAGTAGAAAACATGTCTAACTTCTCCTTGCGACATAAACCAGAATGCCCCAAAACCTCACTTTGTAATTCTCCTACCTCCTCAGATAGCTTGACCGCATCCCACGGTTTTAATTCTTCATTCCCCTTTCCATGCAGCACCTCAAGTCGCCCCATCTCCCAATCAACAAAATCCTGCAATTCACTAATCTCCATCACTTTCTCCAAAACCTCATCTCTCTGAGTTTATTTAAATCATTCTTATACATTTCTCTCAAATCATTAATCTCAAAAAATTCCATAATAACTCTATCAAACCCAGGACCCCAAGCTAGCACGGGTATATGTTTACCAAACATTGGAATTGTTACCTCAGGGCGAAACATCCCAGCTCCACCAAACTCCAACCATTTCTTGTGCACCGGATGCCAAACATCAATTTCCAAACTAGGCTCCGTGTAAGCGAAATAACCCGGTCTCCATCTAAGCTTATCGTAACCCATCTTCCCAAAAAACTGCTTTAAATAACCAAGCAACTGAACAAAATTTGCGCCTTCATCCACCACAATTCCTTCCGTTTGATTAAACTCAAAACCATGACTCCAATCTACAGTCTCATTTCTAAAACACTTTCCTAATGCAAAATATTTATAACTACCCCCATCTTCTCCCCCTTCCTCTCGTTTTCTCATCTCCTTGCCTATCTCCATAATCTGTCTAGCAGACAAACAAGTCGTATGCGATCTAAGTACAACCTTTTTAGCTTCTTTCTCATTCCACTCGCACTGCCATCCTTTCGATCCATCAACTCCACCCTCATGAGCCTTGCAAACATTAGATAAAACACAATTCAATTTCTTCCCAGCCTTCTTAGGAATCTTCCCCTCCAAATCCTTCAAATAAAATGTATCCTGCATCTCTCTAGCCGGATGATCCTGAGCAGTAAACAAAGAGTCAAAAACCCAAAATCCTGTTTCAACCATATTCCCCTTCATTTCCTTAAAGCCCATTTCCAACCAAATCGACTTGGCATAATCTGTGGCCTGATTCACAAAATGTCTTTTGCCACCATATAATCTAGGAACAGGTACGTTTAAATCATAACGCCGAAATTTCTTTCCCTTCCACGAAGTTCCCTTCAGCATCTTAGGTGTCAAAGCCTCAAATATTTCAACATTCAAATCTTCTTTGGAAATTTTCTCTCCCAAATCAGTCAACTTAACTCTCACTTCCTTCCTCTCAATAACCTCAACAATATCCTTCCTTTTCTTTAAATTAACCAAAGCTAAAGCATCCAAATCTTTAATAGCATCCAAATCCATCGGCAACTTTTCCATAAAAATCTCCTCAATCATTTTCTTTGAAACCTCACCAATACTAACCGACAATTTCAATTTCCCAGTAACAACCCCGATTACAGCCTTCTTCTTCAAAACACCAAGAGCAACCTTTGCCTCATTATCATTTAACCCACAAACGTTTCTAATTTCACCAATAGGAATAATGCCCTTCTCTAAAAGCTTATCCAACAAAGTACGCTCAGGCAATTCCTTTTTTAAGTAATTAATGCCTAAAATTCCCAAGCCAACCTCTCTAACCTCGCTAGTTTCAACGTCCACCAGACCTTTCTTTTCCAATAAGCCAATGGCTCGAAGACTAGTAGTCTTATCCAATCCACTCATCTTAGAAATATTATCAATATCCAAATTCTCTTTTTTTAACTTAGGCAAGACGTTTCGCTCCATTGGAGACAGAGATTCAATTATTATTTTTTCCATTTTTTTTATACTTTAGTGTTTGAGAAGAGCACAATATTTAACAATCCTCAATAGTAAAGTGTGCCTCCCATTCACAAAATCTCCAGTCATTATATCTTTTTAAGGTTTAGTACCAATCTAAGTTTTAATACAACAATCGGTGTATCTCTCGCAAATGAGCTAAGTGCTTATTTCTTGCCTTCTTAAAATCTCCAGTCTTCCTACTATCAAGAATATTAATTAATTCTTGTCCAGCCAAAATCTTAGGAGTCACAACATAATCCGCACCAGCTTTATACAACTTCAACGTCTCACTAATTCGACTTCCAGTCACAACAATCTTGGCCTTAGGTGCAACCTCTTTAAGTTTTTTAAGTAAAAACAAAGTTTGCTCATAATCGGGAATTGTAGAAATAACTAACTTTAATTTCTTTAAATCAATTTTTTCTAGCATATCAGGGCTACATACATCCCCATAAACACAATTTATTTTCTTCTGCATCAAAACTCCAATTATTTCGGGATTATAATCGATAACCAATAATTTATTCTTTTTTTCTAATAATTGCTTCATTAAAGCTCCACCCATTCGGTGAGATCCAATTAATAAAATTTCTTTATTACCCTTATCCTGATAGCTTAAAATTTCTCGTATAGGTAAGAAACCCAAGCTTCTAATTGGATAACGAAAAAACCGGTATAAATTATTCTTATATTTAATCAAATAAGGGGTAACTGACATGGTAATAATGGTGGCTAAAATAATAGTAGAAAAAAATGAAGCATCCAAAACTCCACCCATGACCCCAATCATTCCGATAATAAGGGAAAACTCAGATAATTGGGCTAGTGAAATTGCCGTTAAGAAACTAGTTCTAGGTTGATACCCAGTAATACGAAGTAACACTAATGTAATAAGAGGCTTAACTAGGAATGCACCCAATATTAAAGCGCTAAGTAAAATCAACTTTTCTCCAACGCCCGTAAAAACAATTTGCATACCAAGAGCAACAAAAAATAAAATTGCGAAAAAGTCTCTCAAAGGCGAAATTCTAGATTCAAGTTCTAGTTTAAATGGAGAATTAGCCAAACTTACTCCTGCGATGAAAGCACCAATAACTATAGAAATGTCAGAAATGTAAGCCAAAATAATAAAGAAAAATAGAACAGCTAATGCGCATAAAAACAAAAACTCATTAGACTGAGCCGCAAACCTGAATAATCGATTCAAGATAAATTTTTGTAAAAGCACAGCGGTCAGCAAAATTAAGCCCAATTTTAAGAAAGCAATAGCCAGAGGAGCAACCGCAAAACCACCACTAGTGAAAACTACAATAGCAATAATAGCAACCAAATCTTGTAGCAATAAAATACCTAAAATAAGACGGCCATGTAGTGTTACTAATTCATTACCATCAGCCAATAACTTAACATCGACCATTGTGGAACCAAATGCCAAAATAATACCAATATAGGCAGCCTGCAAAACACTCAGTCCTAAAAATCCAGATGCCAATAAAGCAATGCCAAATATTATCCCGACTTGCAAAATACCAATCAACGCAATCTTTTTCAGATTAGCTTCACGAATTTTTCTAAATGAAATCTCAAGACCGGCAGTAAATAATAAAAAGGCAATCCCAATTTCACTAAATGCACTAACTAAATCCATACTCTTTATCACCCCAAAAAATAAAGGACCTAACACTAATCCAGTTAAAACATAAGCCGGAATTAAAGGTTGTCGAAGCATTCGAGCAATAAAAGCAAACATTGCAGAGAGTATCAAAATAACGGCAATATCAAAAATAATGACCTCACTTGCAGGAAGTGCTCCAATATGATGCACAACTCCATTTGCCACTTCTATCACTCTCCCTGTCAACCACGCCATATTGATTATTCATGCAGAGTATCTTTTATAAATATTTAGAACCTAATACAATCCCTAACTTCATTACTGCTCATCCCAACTGTAGTCCCAAAGGCCTTCCGTCCCAACTCATCAACAATATTCTTTTTATTACTAGCAAAAGAACCAATCCTAATCCCACATCCAACTTTTCGACAAATTTTAACATTTTGCATAACCCTAGCAATTCTCTCACTCTTCTCTCTACCTTTCAGGCTGGCAATATCCCTAAAATTAACAATAATCAAAATCCCCTTTTCTTTAGCAATCCGAGCAATGACATGATTTAATCCGGAATCTCTTTGTTTTAAATTGTCAAATTTAGTCAAAGTCTCAGGCGAAACTAAATAATCAATTTTAAGACTCTCGATAGCCCGTCTATTAAAAGCATCATCCTCGCCAACAAGTGCAATTTTACCATTAAACTTCTTGTCTTTCAAAGAAACGATAATTTTTCTAGCTTCAGATTCTGAAGAGCGAATTAAATAGCCATCACAATCTTCGCTAGACAAATCAGACTTAGAAGAAATCTCTTTTAGGTAAAGAGAATTTGATACTTTAAATAAATTTATATCTTTCATGTCCAGACAAGTAAAAACGACTTTTTATTCTTTTTTACGATAATAAATTTTGTTTGCTAACTCATAAATCAAAGATATCTATCTTCTATCTCCCCCATACAATTCTCATCGGCAAAATATCTGGAGCTATTAACCCTACCCAAACTATTACGATAATGATGAACAATTTCAAACATCTTACTCCCATTAGGAATCTTTTCTCCACAAAAATAACATGCATGTCCTTCCGCAATACTTTCAAAAACCAAAACCTCAATATTCAAAGGATCATTTAACTTTTTAGCCAACATAGATTTAGTTTCCTCATATCTACATCCAATACTCGCCTTAATAGCATCAATATTATTATTCATCCCTTAATCAGCGTCCCGTCAAACTTCTCCCCGCCTTCCAAAACAGCATCCAAACTTTCCAAACTCCCAACAATATAAGTAACAACCTTCTTTCCCCAAATCTCCCGCGCCGCAACCAAGTCCAAAACAAAATGCTGCCCAGCCGCAAACTTAATTTTCCGAACAACTTTCAAAAAATCCTTCCAAGAAATCTCCGCAATAAACTTCGCCTTCTTGTACTTCCTCGGATCACTGGTATACAAACCCTTAACATTAGTCAGATTAATAAAAGAACACTTTAAATAACCAGCAATCTTGGCTGCAGTTCCATCACTAGTATTCTTTTTTCTCCATCTCAAAGCTCCGCAAAATACAACCCGATTTTTCCTGAGCATATTCCCAACTCTCTTCATATTCATAGGAATCTCCTCGTTAGACTCTTTCCCAAAATAACGCGACATAAATCCGGCATGGAGTCTTGTTACAGCAATACCCTCCATGGATTGAATTTTCTCACTCTTTTTCAGCTTCTTTAGAGCAGAAATGTATCTACGAGCCGTTCGACCTCCCCCGCAAACAACAACGAATTTTTTGTCTTTATATTTATCAATTAACTCTTTAAACTTCCTTAAAAAAACATAATCCACATCGTCAGGAATAATTCTAGAACCCCCAAGGCTAATAACCCATGTATCTTTCATAATATATCCAACCCAAACTATTATATAAAATTATCTTCCAAAATCTAATTAAAAAACAAATTTCCAAAGAGCATCTTCTATTTTCAACAAATCGCCTTCATCAATTAATTTCTCCAATAAGGATATTTGTCTTCACTTCTATTTAAAGGAAAATCACCTTTACCTTCATCCTTCCAATCCATATCAAATGCAGAAACTCCATTGGTTGAAAATAAAACAATTTCGCATCTTTACCATCTCTTTTTAAAATATAAACTTCATTGAAATTATTTTCCCAGTTTCAATCTCTGGCGCTACTTTGCCTGTTTGTAAATAGACGAACTTTTTAGAACATACTTCAGATATAAAAGAGTAATAGCTGTCATCATTCTTTCCGCAGTATCTTTTCACTTCCAACTCAGTCAAAACCATAAATATAGCCTCAAAAAACCAGTATAGCTTTTATTATACTAGAATTCAACAATAAAACAATTTTAATTTTTAATAGATAAATTCGCAGTGTAAAATTTTTCGACGTGCACGAACGTACATAAGAAAAAGTATATCAAGAAACTAATGCTAACAAATAAAAATTAACAAACAGTAAATAAGTCTCGATCACTAACATCAAAAATCCCAGTCCGAACCCCGCAATCCAACCATCCATGCGCATAATTCAAAGCCGCAAAAGCATTCACCCAATCCCCCTTTCCCTCAAAATGCTGCGCATCACTAAAATAATTAGTCACCATCTCAACAATCTCCTTGGCTTTAGCCTCTTTCCCCTCAATAATATTCTTTTTAACTTCCGACAATCCCCGACTAGTCAAATCAAAATACCGATCTAACTTTTCCCGACTAATCTCATTCTCCATAAAAAATACAATCTAATTAGTTATATAAATATTAGCCAAGTCAGGAACATTACCTAAAGCCCAACAAAGTCATGATTACAAAATGTCCATTTTCTAGACTCTACTCCAACAGCCCATATGCCGTAGCTTTCTTAATGACAAATTTAGAACCAATCATTTCAGAAATAACTGCATTAATAGAAAAACCCTTAACACTAGCTCGAAAAATACCCTCGAGTAATGGGATATGGGCTTCATCAGCAACTTTATCTAAAATTTCCTTAATGTCTTTGGCACTTAAAACAACTCGTGTCCTTTGTTTTTGCCCAGCTCTAATAATCATTAATTCCTTTCCTTCTCCTGGGCACTCTATGGTAGAGACAGAAACATCATTCAATAAAGGAGAAATTTTCCCATATTTTTGCTCTTCATCAACGATGCCCTCGCTGGCGATAACAGGAGCAGTTATAATGGGATTAGTCATTATAGGAAGAATGACAGGCTTAGGTTTAATAGTTGGAACAGTTTGTTTAGTTTGAATAGAAGCAGAAGAAACTTGCTTAGGAATAACCAATGGTCTAGTGATGGTAGGTTGCAAAATTTCCATGCTCTGTCTCATTTTTTGGGAGGGAAAACGTTCTATTGGGGCAATTAGTTTACTCATGTCTCTATCAATAACAGAAGTTACAGGTCTCGGTTCTTCAGTTTTTGGGACGACAGTTCTAGCCCCCATGGATGCTTCCATTACATTTTTAGAAACCCTTGGGACTAAATCAGAATCTATAATAGTTCTTTCAATCACACCAAAATCCCTTTTCTTAATTGTTTGTATAATAGAAAATACAAACCTTTGAAAAAAGGGATGCATAGAAATAAGGGAAATGTCGTCACTCATTTTCATATGCTTGGAAGCGGTTTGGGTCCAAAGCCACTAGGAGTAGTTGGCCGCGCAGGAGCTTGATTAGGAATATTCATCTGCGGAGGCACCATAGGGACATTATCGCTTCTCCCTCTTAATTTTCCTTCCATCAAAACCAAACCTTTCGCAATTGTTTTATTTTGATTCAATAGCGAATCAATCTTATTTAGCATCTCTGCATCATCAGGCTTCCCTCCAGAAACAAAATTTTTTGCACTTTCCTCAAAAATACTCAACAATTTACTAATATTATCAGATAAAGCTCCAAACTTAATAGACATATTTGTCATGGCATGTTGTAATCCAACAAAATTTTCTATAAGCAATTCTTCTCTTTCTCTAGCCGTCATTTTCTTTTTTCCATGGGTAGAACTCTTTTTCTCAATTTCTCTAGGCGCATGTTCTTTGACAACGGTCTTTCGATTTCCATCCTCATCGATAGTCTCAGTAACAACTTTTTTTATCACCTTTTTAGTCATAATATAAACAAGAACATATTATTTATAAAAGTATTGACTCTCCATTTGTAAAAATAAATCAATATCCATATTCTATTATCATCTTCTCGCAAGGCGGAGGGGCTCAGCAGGAATCGAGAGCAAACGAAAGTGCAGATTATCCTTATAGGAAACCCGCCGGGTTCATTCCTGCTTTCATGGGCTCAGCAGGAATCGAACCCGCAGCTGCCGGGTTGGAGCCGGCCATTTTACCATTAAACTATGAACCCTCATAACTAAGACAAAATAGAAATCCCAACTTTTAAACTTACTTATCTAAAATTTAAAATTAAACTAGTTATCTTGCCAACTTCTTCATTTCCTCAATCTCAACAGAAGAAATAGCACAACCCTTAAACTTAACACCATAAAGCAGTGCGTCTAACCATTCTTTATTTTTTTTATTAATAGGGTTTAGGTTCTTGGTTTCAGTTTTAGAGGGTACATTATTGCTAACAGTGCCAATTAAATCTTTCTTATACGCAATGTATAGCAATTCAGCAGACCTGATAAATTTAAAATTCTTCATACCTTTAATCAGATTAAGATTAGCACTAAGTGGCGTATGTAATTTTCTCTCCATCATCTTTTCTAAATTCTGTGGAGCCTCCGTTAGCATCCGAGTAGTCCTCTCGTCGATTACAATGACATTATCACACTTACACAAACTAGCAAAAGCCAAACAAGCAGCCTCCCCATTATGAATTATAGAAATTTTCTCTCCAGTAGAAGTAGTCCTCAGCACCCCATTTGCATTCTTTATAACTTTCTTCATCTCCTTATCCAGCTTCTGATTAGAAACAAAATCCCTAGACATTCTAAAAATACCTCTATCAATTAAACTCTGAACTTGTAATGCTTCTAGTTTAAATTTCTTAATTTTCATAGGCCTATCCACAACCTCACGTTTCACATCTGGAGTCAAAATAAACTCTCCATCAAAAACTTCCTTTAGCTTCTCAATTATGGGCAACATCCCATTTAATGTTAAAGAAATAATCGGCCCAGCGTCAAAAATTAGGTATTTCATAACTTCTTCTCCAATTTAACTAACTTGTCCAGAAACTTCAATTTCTTATAAAATATAATAGCTCCGTCGTTCGTCTTTCTTGCTACAGAAAAATCAGAAGCATAAGTAGATTGTTTAATCTTCTGTATAAAATCCAATATTTCTTTTTTCATCTAAAAATATACTCCGCAATCTTAACCCTATCTTTTTCTGGCATTGAAATACTTATCTTAGAATCTCCAATACTAGACTGTCCAATATAACTAGATAAATCCCACAAACTAACACCCAGCATCTCAGCAGTCTGAGCCGAAGACAATCCATGCTCATATAACTTAAATGCTTTGTTTATCTCAGCCTTCCGAAAAACATCTTTGATATATCGCCCCAAATCTCCTTCAATCTTATTTAGGGAATTCCGAATAACACCCAGATTCCTTCTGGCTCCGTCTACATCACCACCTTCCAATTTTCTAGCAGCCAAACCCAAATTTTTAACAACCGCATCATAAAATTCATCCCATCCCTCCATCTTCCTATAATGATCCCGCTCCATAACCTTCCCTAAAGAATAAATCAAAACCGCAACAACGACATCATCAGCATCTTGAGAAATAGTTGCAGAATGAACAGTCTGATTTGACAAAATCTTTAATTCATTTGCCTTATCTTCCTCAACAAATCTTTTAGCCTCGCGCAAGATACGAAGGACATTGTCAACCTCTTTCATAACTCCAATAAATAAAACAATTATATAAATCTACCTAGACTAATCAGAGCAATTACACTTATCAACTTTTTCCATTATGTTTTCTTTAGCAATCTCTCTTCCTCCTAGCTCTTCTGGAATAGTCGACAATGCCTCCTCTAAAGAAACGAGTTTACCAGCACGGTTTTCGACAACTATAGTTTTTTGTCTCTCATCTTCGCATCTAACATACCCTCTCCAATACCCATCACTAACAGAAAAAGGGATATCTCCTTTCCATTCACCAAATTGCCCAGGGTAAAAATAACTGAAAGATGTTGTAGTAATACAAGTCATAGCAACAGCACCAAGTCCAGCCAAAATACAATCTTTATAAGAAGAACTTCTAGGAACCTCTGAATGGTCACAACGGTCAATTTTTATATTATAACCCATAAAACAACAAATGCCTCTAAGTTTAAAACATTTTATATTTTCTACCATATACTTTTTATACAACAACATTCTCTAATTATCATGAAAATTCTACTAGATACAAACTTCATCATAGCCTGCGCAAAACAAAAAATCGACATCCAAGAAAAAGCAAACCAAGCAACATCCCAAGCAATAGAATGGCTTATCCCTCAAGACGTCTTAAATGAATTAGGGAATCTAAAAGATAGACCCGGAACAAAATTAGTGGATAGACAAGCAGCGACACTAAGTTTTGAAATAATAAAAACCCTAAGTCCTAGAGTTATAAATCTTCCATCAAAAAATCCGAACGTCGACATCAAAATCGTAAACTATATTCTGGACAAACCAATCATCCTAGCCACGCTAGATAAAAATTTAAAATCCCGAGTTAAAAATAAAATCATCACAATAAAAGGAAAGAAAAATCTAGAAATTATATAATATCTGAGGATATAAATAATTACAAAGGAGATTGATCTAACTCAATTATGAATGTAGAAGATTGTGTTTTAAGTAGAGCAAATATAATAGGTGAAGTCGAGAAAATTAAGAAAGCATTGGACAACTTACCAACTGATTATAATCCATTTCCAGAAATGGGAGTCGACATACGGGTCGGAGTGATGGGTTTTAGAAAAGCAATATTATTGACTCCAATGGTTGGAAAAAATAATATATATAATGGATCTGTGTCTTTTCCGATTGGTGCAAAACTTCAATTTGAAAATTATTCAACTGCAGACCCATCGGAGGTAGTAATTGCGGGAAAATTTTCTTTTGAAGATATCGACTACGTACTTTATAGAACAGAAGAGAAACATAGAAATCCATAGTATTCTTAAGAAAATTCTAAATAAAAAATTCGATTTATCGTTAATCTTTTAAACTAATTCAATTCTATATCTTTATGCTCCGTTAGTCTAGTGGCCAAGGATGCTGCCCTCTCAGAATCCAATGGGGAGTCCTAGTCGATGAGACAACGGCTCCATGTTCACTTGAACAAACCATAGAATCTCTCCTGAGATTTATTTGGAGAACGGCGGTGACCCGGGTTCAAATCCCGGACGGAGCGTATTTTATTTGAACCCCTTGGGGTTAAAGGAAAACTTTAGTTTTTCTTTAGGAATTTTTAATTCCGTGCCCGAGCTTTTTTAAAGCGAAGGTCAAATCCCGGACGGAGCGTATTTTATTTTGGGATTTGTTATAATTTCCCGAAATGCAACGTAAGATATAAATAATATATATCTTTTTTTAGATGAGTAAAAAATTAGTAATTGGAATTATACTGTTTCTTGTAGCTACATATATTGCATTTGAAATTACGACTTTATTCGGAATTATTTTTTTAATATCTGGTTCAGTTTCAATATTTCTATATGATGATATTGTTGAAAAGCCAGGTATTCCTTTTCTTTGGTTAATGGGAGGATTAGTTGCACGAGTTGCTTTATCAGACATGCTTCTACCTATTTTGAAATCGGAAACAATTATAGATTTTACAATTCTCTTATTTGGATTCCTAATGGTATATTTGGTTGGAACAATAACAAAAAAAGGTGGCTAGACTAACTTTCTCCCAAAATACGTAATCTCTACACTCGTAGAAGGTCGTCCCGTATTAGGATTTTTGTCTTGGCGAATCAATTTAACCACACCAAAAGACTCTAACTCTTTAACTTGAATACTGATACTTCTAAATCCCGATTTCAGTTTTATCTCTAACATTTTCAAAGAAGTTTTCCCATGCTTTTTGAGGTGATTTAAAATTCCTTGTAATAAATTGGTAGCAGTATTGTAACACTACAAGCGTTGTAGTATTATTTTTTAGATTCTTGGGCTTCCTTCTGCTGAAAATCATAATTTCTTGTAGTTCTGGCTTATATTTTATCTAAAAGAATAATGACGCTTCTATTTCGCAATAGCGTATAATTGTTTTTGAAACCCTACGAAAGTCTTTCTTATTTCACCAGCTCCGCCAAGAATTTTAGTAGCATCCGCAACTTCATTATATTTAAGTTTCAATAAGGCTGGAAGTTTTTCTTGAGCGAGCTCCTCAACTCCCGACTCAATATATTTAGACAAAACAAACTCTAGAAATTCTTTTTGTTTATTATCCAAATCCTCAAAAATATTATCCTGAGATTTAGCGACTCTTTCTTCCCTGCTTATTGGCTTTATCGCAAAAGAAACATATTCTAAGGCATCAAACAAATCACTATTTTCAGCACAAATTAATTTCTGTAAAATTTTAAGTTCAGACATTCCATAGCCCGCATCAGCAAGCTTCAACAAAAAGGCTTTTCGAGTCATTGGACTTTCCCATATTCTACGAAGTTGTTCTTCATTCTTAAAGAATTTAGGCAACTCTCCAAACATATTTTTCAAGAACTTCTCCGAAGAAATTGGCTTACCATCGGCAGACCAAAAAGATGTAGTTGCCATATATTGAATTTCTCTCGCTTTCCCATCTGCTAACTTAATTTTCAATTTAACTTTCTTTTCCTCTTCTTCAGGATATTCTAACTCAGGCTCCTTAACTCTCATTAACTTCTTTTTCACTTCATATTCAATTGGCTCAATAGGTTCGCCATCCCATTCTGGATCGCTGAAATTTTTATAAGCATTTACAAAATCATAGATAGTAAAAAAATATTTTTCATTAAACAACCTAGTTCCTCTCCCAACTATTTGCTTAAACTCAATTATGGAGTTAATCGGTCTCATTAAAACAATGTTCCTGATATTTAATGCATCAACTCCAGTAGAAAGTTTTTGAGATGTTGTTAATATTGTTGGAATTGTTTTCTCGTTATCTTGAAATTCTTCTAAATATTGCTCGCCCTGTTTTCCATCGTTTGCAGTAACCCTTACACAATAATTAGGATCCTTATTCTCTTTGTGCTGATTGATTAAATCTCTTATCGCAGCTGCGTGATCTTGAGTAGCACAAAAAACAATCGCTTTCTCATTTTGATCTATTTCAGATAATAGTATTTTTACCCTATGCTCCTCTTTTTCTTTAATTTCAATTATTCTATTGAAATCTGCTTCTTCGTAAATCTTCCCCTCTTCAACTTCTCCTTCAACAACTTCATCATCAGATGTATACATATAATCATCCATTGTTGTTTTTATTCTTCTGACTTTAAATGGTGTTAAGAATCCGTCATTAATCCCCTCTTTTAAAGAATAAGTATAAACTGGCTTTCCAAAATATTTGTAAGTATCAGCATTTTCCTTTCTTTTTGGTGTTGCGGTTAATCCAAGTTGAACTGCTGGAGAAAAATATTCCATAATTGCTCTCCAATTACCCTCATCATTTGCCCCACCCCTATGACATTCATCAATTATAATTAAATCAAAATAATCCTTAGGATATTGTCCAAAGTAAGGCTCGTTATTTTTACCGCTCATAAAGGTTTGGAATATTGTAAAAAATATACTCGCATTCATCGGGACTCGTCCATTTTTCTTTATTTCAGAAGGCTTAATCCTTTTTAGAGCATCTTCGGGGAATGCAGAAAACGAATTATATGCTTGATTAGCTAATACGTTTCTATCAGTTAAAAACAAAATTCTCGGTCGCCTCTTCCCATCTTTCTTTAAATTCCATCTAGATTGAAATAATTTCCAAGCTATCTCAAAGGCAATAACCGTTTTTCCAGTTCCAGTAGCCAAAGTTAACAACATTCTTTTTTTATCTTCAGCAATCCCATCAAGAGCCTTGTTTATTGCGATTTCTTGATAAAATCTATGTTCAAATCTTCCACCACGCACAATCGAATTAAACTTATCCTTCCACTCATCATGTTTAGAAAATGCCTTAACCCATAACTCTTCGGGACTTGGAAAAGAATCGATTAACCCCTCTTTCCCAGTCTTCATGCATATTTGATAAATCTCTTTTCCATTTGTTGAAAAGGCTGTGTCGAGATTTAACTTTAAAGCATATTCTTTCGCCTGCATAACTCCTTCAGAAACTTCTAAATCTTCACTCTTAGCTTCAATAACTGCTAATTTTCTCCCTTGATATTCTAAAATATAATCTGCAAAGAGAGGATTTCTCTTTCTTCCCTTCCCTTCAATTTTCCCTGGAGCAACTGGATATTCACAATGAACCTTAATGTTATCTTGTTTTACCCATCCGGATGCATCTAACTTTGGATCAATTAAATCTTTTCTTGTTTGAGATTCTTTTATATTTGCCATGAAAATATTAAGAAATCAGCTTTTATAAAATATTGTCAACAACAAAATAAATAAAAAAGAAAAAATCATCCATTGACCCAGAGATCAATGGGGAGCATGTTAATATTATTGGTATGTGATTATTTATAAGGTTTTCTATGTCACCCAGTATCTCCGATACTTATAAAGGAGGTGGCGGAATTTCTAAAATTTCTCTA
>CAZROF010000014.1:0-26985 GCA_964601675.1 Candidatus Woesearchaeota archaeon | reverse complement strand
CTTTGATGAGTGGAAATAAGATTGCTGGTTGGTCTGATTTTGTTGTTAAATTTGATAGTGGGTTTGAATTGGAAGTTGAGGGTGGGGATATTTATGAAAATCATGTTATTGGCATACTTGGTAAAAACGGTACGGGGAAGACAACTTTTGTTAAGGCGCTTGTGGGAGAGGTTGAAATTGATGGTGGAAAGTTGGATTTGGAAATTTCTTATAAAAAGCAGTATTTGTTTAGTGATAGCGAGGAGATGGTGAGAGATATTTGTTTTAAAGAGAAGATTAATAAGAGGCTGAAGAGTACTTTTAATTTGGGTGTTTTGGAGGGCAAGAAAGTGAAGAATTTGTCTGGGGGAGAGTTGCAGAGGTTTGAGGTTGCGCGGTGTTTGGCTAAGGATGCGGATGTTTATTTGATTGATGAGCCGTCTGCTTATTTAGATGTTGAGGAGAGGATTAGTGTTGCTAAGGCGATTAAGGATATTATGGTTGAGAGGGGGAAGACCGCATTTGTTGTGGACCATGATTTATTGGTTATTTCGTATTTGGCTGATTCTGTTATTAATTTTGAAGGGGAGGGTGGGATTAAGGGTTGTGCTGGGAAGGTTGTGGAGTTTGAGGAAGGAGTTTCAAATTTACTGAGGAGTTTGGATGTTACGCTTAGGAAGGATAAAGAGTCGGGGAGGCCTAGGATTAATAAGAAGGGGAGTGTTTTGGATCGGGAGCAGAAGGCGAAGGGGAATTGGGCGGTTTTTTAGTATACAAATTTTTATAAGTTCGCAGTGATTCGGTTTTTTATGAGTTTGGCTGAAAAGTTGATTTGTAACAGTAGCGTTGTTTTAGAGAGAACTCGTTATGATGATGGGACGCCTGAAAAGCCTGATGTTACTATTGATAATGTTTGGGCTGAGGTTGTGGGGTGCTTGGGCTGCGGGGAATTTAATCTGGATGTTGTTGTCTATTTAAATAAGGGGAATGAGGAGGAGATTTGGGCTGCTAGTTGTGAGGAGTTGTATAGGATGCCGTTTGTTGAGGATTTGGATGCTTTGGAAGCGATGTTGGTGGGGGCTCAGGAGCAGTCTCATATTACTTGGAGGGAAAGGGGTAAGCCTTATTCTGATTATGATTTCTAAAGATTAATAAATACCCATTGTTGTATTGTTTTATGAAGGACACTATTGTGAAGTTGATTGTGATAGGGACTGGGTTGGATATTTCTGAAGTTGAGAATGCTTTGGAGGTTCCTCCTAGGATGGAGATGGGAGATTTTGCTTTTCCTTGTTTTGGTTTGGCTAAGAGCATGAAGAAGGCTCCTGTGGTTATTGCTAAGGATTTGTCGAAGAGTTTGAAGTTGCCTAGTGGAATTGAGAGGATTGAAAGTGAAGGGGCATATGTTAATTTTTTTGTTGATAAGAAGATTTTGGTCGAGAGGGTTTTGGCTAGGGTCAGGAAGAAAGGATTTGGGAAGCTGAATTTAGGGAAAGGGAAGAGCCGGGTAGTTGAATATTCTCAGCCAAATACACATAAGGCGTTTCATGTTGGACACATTAGGGGGACTTCCTTGGGGGAGAGTTTATCTCGGATTTTCAGAGTATGTGGAGAGAGCGTTATTCAGATGAATTACAGTGGAGACAGTGGGATGCATATTGCGAAATGGATTTGGTGTTATCGGAAGTTTCATCCGAATGAGAAGTTGAGAGATGATGAGGCTTGGATTGCGGGGATTTATGTGGATGCTGTTGAGAAATTGGGAGATGATGGAAAGCTGCAGGAAGAAGTTGATGAGATTAATTTGAAGATTGAGAGTGGAGAGGATAAAGAAATTAGTGAGTTATGGAAGAAGACTCGGGCTATGTCGATTAAGTCTTGGGATAGAATTTATAAGGAACTAGATGCTCATTTTGATGTTAATTTTTTTGAGAGTGAATTTGAAGAGGAAGCGAAAAAGGAAGTTTTGAAGATGCTGGAAGATGGTATTGCGAAGAAGGATGATGCGGTATTTATGGATTTGAAAGAATTCGGTTTGGGAGTTTGGGTTTTATTAAGGAGGGATGGGACGGTTTTGTATTCGGCTAAGGATATTGCTTTGGCTTTGAGGAAGTTTAAGGATTATAGAAGTGATAATTATTTGGTTTGCGTTGGGAATGAGCAGAAGATGCATTTTGAGCAGCTGGTGAAGACGCTTGAGTTGATGGGTTTGAAAAAGGAGGCTAAGAGTTATGGTTTTTTGCCTTTTGGTATGGTGAGGTTTCCTGAGGGGAAGATGAGTTCTCGGAGTGGGGCGAATGTTTTGTATAGTGATTTTTTGAAGGCGGTTGTTGGAATTGCTAGGACTGGATTGGAGAAAAGAGGGTATGGTGGGAAAGATTTGAGTGAACGGGCGCTGAAGATTGCCATTGCTTCTATTAAGTATTCTATGTTGAAGCAAGGACCTAAGAAAACCATGATTTTTGATCCTAGGAAGGATGTTGCTTTTGAAGGTGATACGGGGCCTTATTTGTTGTATAGTTATGCGAGGGCTAGTTCCATTTTGAGGAAGGTTAAGAATGCTACACGTAATAGTGTACCCTCTAAAATGGGCGCTAGTGCGCCATCTTCATCGGGCAAGATTGTTGTGGGTGAGTTGAATGAGAGTGAGGTTAAGTTGGTAAAGAAGATTGATGAGTACGAGGATGTTGTTGTTCGAGCTTATGAGACGTTATCGCCCAATCTAATTGCTAATTATTGTTTTGAATTGGCTCAGGATTTTAACGAGTTTTACCATACTTGTCCTGTTTTAGGGAATGAGAGCGAAGGGTTTAGGTTGGCGATTGTTGGGGCGTTTAGAGTTGTGATGGGGAAGGGATTGGATTTGTTGGGGATTGAAAAATTAGAATCTATGTAATTGTATTTCTTATTTTCGCTGATAATTTCTTGGTAAAAAAATATTCACGTACTCAGACTGGAGAATCTGGGATAAAGGAAGGGTGTGGGATATTAGGATAATTTCTTATGATGGTTTTATTATGAAAGATATTGAAATTGAAGAAGGTATAATTTCTGCAGATTTAGGTTTGGAAGCATTGAGAGAATTTAGAAAAGAATTTCCAGTTTTAAAGCAGATAAAAATATTTTAAAAATTAATTACTCAAAGGAATTTTTCATCAGGACCCTAAGTTCGCGAAGTTTTTCTTCTATTTCATTTATTTTTTCAGTTATTATTTTTTCAGTTTCAGGTATCTTGTCTTTATTTTTTAATAGTTGAGATATTCTTATAACTTCGTTTTCTTCACTGTCAGTTAGTGTTGCTTTGTCTTTTAATAATTCTATTTTTCTTATTTCTTCTCGGAATTTTTTCTTTAGCTCTACGTTTTTATCAAGTTTGCTTTTGGCTGCATAGTAATCGTCATGACTTATTTTATGATAGTAATTTTTCAGTTCTTTTAACATGTCTTGAGTGCTTATTCTTTTTGTTGTTGCTTCTTTTACTTTTTCGGGATTGTTTAGATTATTTAGAATTTCCTGATATTTTGTGTTTTGATTTTCCATAAGGATTATGGCATTCGTTTCTTTTTAAAATTTTAGACTAATCTAATTATTCGAAGTGCATATTCTGTTTGTGTTCTAAGGTAGTTATTGGTATTCCATTCTCGTATAGTTTTATTTCGTACGTAGAGAAGGTTGTTTCTAGATTTTTAGTTTTTATGGTTTTTGAGCCAGGGATTCCTCCTGTTAAGGGAATGGTTTGCATGATATTTTTTATAATTGTTTTTCATTTTAAAATTAGATAGTTATTTAGAAAATTAAGCTTTTTTGAAATTTTTCCAAGCAATCTCAAATAAACTCTCTAGTGCTTGTGCAAAAAATTCTGTGTTCAACCATATTCCTACGTCGTAACTTGGGTGAACTTCGGTATCATTTAACAACATAAACATTAATTGTTCTCCGTCTACTAACATAAATCTTGCACTTAAACCTTGAATATTTCTAACTTCTGCTACTTTCCCAAAATCTTTTGCGACTTTTTTGTTTTCTTCATTTATTGGTGCGGCTATTCTAATTTTTACTCCTCGTTTTTTTGCTTTCTCCATGGATGGTAGTAAAATTTCTAATTTTCTAGCTAGTCCATCTGAAGTTGTTACTAGTGTAATTGTACTTTGTGCTTCTCTAACTAGCATATCTAAATGATTGTAAATGTTTTGTCGAGATTTTAATGCTCCAGATAGGTCTGTTGGTTCTATGTATTTTATTCCGTCAGAAAATAATCCTGTTAATTCTTCTAAAACTTCGTCTCCTTTTAACTTTTCTAGTCTTTTTGATTTTTCTTTTGCGTTGACAATTAAATTCTTTTTTACTCTTTCAATTACCTCTTCTGGTTTTAGTGCTATGAATTTAATTGGTTTTCCCAACTTCATTACAATGAAACCTTTTTTCTCTAGGGATTCTAAGATATCGTAAGTTCTGGAACGCGGAACGTCTGAAATACTGGAAAGTTCTCCTGCGGTGGAAGTTCCCCTAGAAAGGAGGGCTGTCCAGACTTTTACTTCGTATAGATTTAGATCGAATATCTTTCGTAATCTGCTAAGGAATTCCTCTTTGACTATCATGAAGTTATTAATTCTAAATAGTATTTAAATGTTTCTTAGGGCTGTCTGGGTTTTTAGGAGTAAAAAGAGATTTTTATCGTCGGATTATAATTTGTTAAATTTTATTTTAAAATTTTTATCTTTTATTTTTCCTTCTTTGGAGTGCTTAAAAAGTTTGTCGGATTTTGTAAATGAGACTATGGATGCTCCTACCCGTTCCTTTATAAAGTCGATTTGAGATTCTAGTTTGTCATTGAATTCTGATTCTATTGTTAGATTTATGTTGTCTGATTTTATTAATTCTGCGGTCTTTCTTGCTGCCTGTATCTTTCTTGAGATTTCTCTAGCGTAGCCTTCTGCTTCGAGTTCTGGGGTTTGGTTTGTATCTAATTTGACTGTTATTTCTTTATTTGTTTTGAAGTTTTTAATTTCAATTTTTTTGATGTTAAGTTCGTTTTTTATTATTTCTTGTAGTTCTTGGTTTATTTTAATTGGGGCTTTTATTTGTGCTTTTTGTAACGGCCATTTTATTCCTATTTGTGCCTTGTCTCTTTGTTTTAGGGCTGTAGATACTATTTTTCTTGTTGTTTCCATTTCCATTTCTAGGTCTTTGTTAATTAGTGATTCATTAGGTTTCGGATAGTCTTGAAGGTGAACCGAATCTTTTTGGTTGTTAATATCTTGGAATATTTTTTCTGTTGTGAATGGGATTATTGGGGCTAGAATTTTCGCTAGTTTATTTAGTACATAATATGTTGTTTTCCCGGCTTTTTTATCTTCTTCGTTAAATCTGTTTCTGGTATTTCTGATGTACCAAGTTGAGAGGTCTTCGATATATTTTTTTGCGAAAGCGCAGGCTTTAATTGTGTTATATTTTTCTATGTTTTCTTGAACTACTTTATTTAATTCTTCTGTTCTTGATATAATCCATTGATCCATTATATTTGAAGATTCCTCAAATTTTTTGTCGTCTTCTTTTTGGTATTCTGAATAGAATCGTGCGACGTTATATAGTAGGACTGTTATTTTCTTATATGTTTCTTCTAGTCCTTTTTCTGAGAAGTTGAAATTATCTGCTATTGCTACTGGAGATGAAAGGAGATAGAATCTTAAGGTATCTGCTCCTAGTCTATCAATAATTTTTAAAGGGTTTGGATAATTATTTAAAGATTTTGACATCTTTCTTCCATCTTCTGCTAAGATTGTTCCGGTTGCTAAGACATTTTCAAATGGTATTTTATCGAAAAGGATTGCTGAAAGCGTTATCATATAATAAAACCAGGCTCGTGTTTGAGCTATATATTCTACGACAAATTGAGCCGGAAAGTTTTTATCAAAGAATTCTTTGTTTTCGAAGGGGTAGTGAAATTGAGCAAATGTCATTGCTCCTGATTCAAACCAGCAGTCTAGAACTTCTGGAATTCTTGTATATTCTTCTCCGTCTATTTTGAGTTTTATAGGGTCTAGAAAATCTTTGTGTAAATCTATTTCTTTTTCTGGTAAGTTGATTGCATTTTCCCTTAGTTCTTCAATTGAGCCTAATACCTTTATTTTTCCTGATTTTGATTTCCAGATAGGTATTGCAGTTGCCCAATATCTATTTCGTGTGATATTCCAGTCTGGTGCGGTTGATATATTATGCTGCATTCTCCCCTCTTTAAGGTAATCTGGTATCCAGTTTATATTTAGGTTTAATTTAAGGAGTTTGTCTTTTATTTTTTGTATATTTACGAACCAGGCTGGCAGAGCTCTGTAGATTAGTTTTGCATTACATCTGTAACAGAATGGATATTCGTGTTCCATTTTCCTTGACATTATTGCTTTGCCAGATTTTTTTAGATTGATTACTATTTCTGTATTTGTGTCGTGGACTAGTTGTCCAGCATATTCTGGAACTTCTTCTGTGAATTTTCCATTTTCGTCAACTGGTTGCACTATTGGAATATTGTATTTTCTTGCTACGGCATTATCTTCTTCTCCGAACGCTGGCGCGGTATGTACTATTCCCGTTCCATTTTCGGCTGTTACAAAATCTGCTGTTATGATTTTGAATGAATTTGGATTATTCTTGAAGTATGGGAAGAGTGGTTCGTATTGGATTCCTCCTAGTTCTTTGCCTTTTACTTCTTTTGTTATCGAATATTCATCTTCGGATTTATAGAAATTCGATATTAGGCTTTTTGCCATAATGTAAGTATTTTCGTCAGATTTATCTTTTACATATGCATATATTAGCTCGGGATTGACTGTTAGTGCAAGGTTTGAGGGCAATGTCCAAGGGGTTGTTGTCCATGCAATTGCGTAGGTTTTCTTTTCATTTTTGATTTTGAATTTTACTGTTACCGTTAGATCTTTGATTATCTTGTAAGAGTTGTCCATCGCAATTTCGGACTTTGCTAGAGGTGTTGCACAATGAGGACAATACATTAATACCTTTTCTCCTTCGTACATATATCCTTTTTCGTAAATTTGTTTGAATGCCCACCAGACTGATTCGATGTAGTTTGTATCCATTGTTTTGTATCCATTTTCCCAATCTACCCACCTTCCAATTTTGTCAATATACATTTTCCAGTCTTTGTCGTAAGTTAAAACCTTATTTCGGCAGTAATTATTAAATTTTTTGACTCCCATTTTTTCTATTTCATCTTTGGATTTTATTTTGAGGTCTTTTTCTGTTATGGATTCTATTGGTAGTCCGTGGCAGTCCCATCCCCATGTTCGTTTGACGTATCTGCCTTGCATTGTGAAATATCTTGGGAAGACGTCTTTTAGGATTGAACCTAGGAGATGTCCGTAATGAGGGAGTCCTGTTGCAAAGGGTGGGCCGTCGTAGAATATGTAAGGGGTTCCTTTTTTGGTTTTTTCCAGGGATTTTTCAAATGTTTTGTTTTCTTTCCAGAATTTTGAGATATTGTTTTCTGTTTCTGATATTGTTGTCATAAGAATATTGTGATTAAGGGGTTATTTAAGATTTATGGAGGGAAGAATACTGTTGTTCTTTTTTTGTAAAGTGTAGAGCGGTAAAGTATTGTAATTTTATTAATTGTTTGTTAATAAAGAATTAATAATCTAATTCACTCGCTGGAAGATTTTTGTCAATTAAATAAGTGATTATTTTTGCTAATCCAACAGCTATAGCAATGGATATTATTATAACTGACCATTCCAATAATGTTAATGGTATTACATGAAAAAATTTGGATAAGGGAGTGTAAATTATTATTAACTGTAATAAAACAGGAATCATAATTGCCCAATTAACATATTTATTAGAAAGGAGGCTTGCCTTTTCGTCAAATCTTATGGCTGCTATCCTTACAAAATGAGACATTACAAGCCATGTGAATGACATTGTTTGTGCTAGAATAAGATTGTTGGTGATTTTATATGTGACATAAAACATTGAAAACATTATTATAACTTTTTTTAATCCAATAAATACAGTTAATAAAGTAATTTTTTTATTGATTAATTTTTCATTTTTTCCGGTAGGTTTTCTGGTCATAATATTTTTATGCGGGGCATCTAAACCTAGTGCCATAGCTGGTGCTATATCTGTAACAAAATTTACCCATAGAAGTTGTATTGCTAAAAATGGCATAACTCCAAACATAGATCCCAAGAAGACAACAAATACTTCAGCTATGTTAGCTGTTAAAAGATAATTAATTATTTTTCTAATATTGGAAAATATTGTCCTTCCTTCTTTAATTCCTAAAAAAATAGATGAAAAATTATCGTCTAGTAAAATTAGATCTGCTGCTTCTTTTGCTATGTCTGTTCCTTTATTTCCCATAGCAATACCAACTTCTGCTTTTTTCAAGGCGGGGACATCATTGACACCGTCGCCAGTAATGGCAACTCGATTTCCATTTTCCTGAAGAGCTGAAACTATTTTTAGTTTGTATTCTGGAGACATTCTTGCAAATATATTACATTTTTTAACTTTTATTTTGAGTTCGGTTGCGGATAAATCCTTTATATCATCCCAGGTAATTGCATTAATTCTTTTGAATCCACATTCTTTTGCAATTGCAGTTGCGGTGTTTATGTTATCTCCAGTAATCATTTTAATGTCAATGTTGGCTTGATAAATGGCTCTTATGGTTTTTTTAACATTTTTTTTAGGACTGTCATACATTCCGACAAATCCAATAAAGATATTTTTATTTTGTCTTTTTTTGTCTTTTATTATGTTATATGAGAAGGCGATATTTCTTAGGGATTCGTCGGAGAATTCTTTTAGTGTTTTGAGAATTTGTTCTTTTTCTGTTTTTGAGATTTTTTTGATAATTCCGTCGGACAGTAAGTAGTTGCAGGTTTTGAGGACTATTTCAGGTGCTCCTTTTACGTATTGTATGGTTTCGTTGCCAACTTTATTTATTGAACTGGCATATTTTTTCTCTGAGGAAAAGGGCTGGAAATCTTGAGCAGGATAATTTTTTCTTAATTTTAGAATATCAATATTTTCATTTTTAAAAAATTCTATTAATGATATATCTTCTGAGCCACCCCTGAACCCTTTATCTGTATTTTTTGCTTCGTTTGCTAGTAGTGCGCAATGAGAAAATTGAGAGTAAGTTTTTTTAGAAATTTTATTGGGGGAATTCGATACCTTCATATCAAAGAATAGTTTTTTGATGGACATATGGTTTTCGGTAAGGGTCCCGGTTTTATCAACGCAGATAACATCAATGCCCCCTAGGGTTTCTAATAGGGTTTTCTTTTTGACAAGAACATTGTTTTTGGCTAGTCTTAAGGAGCTTAGGGCTAATGTAAAAGTTACTATTGCTGGTAAGCCTTCAGGGATGGAACCGATGACTAGTGCTGAGCCAATCATAAAGACCGAAACCCAGTGGTGATCTTTCATAAAAAATATTGCCAATACTGCAATTATTAATGCAAGTGCGACATATGTGATTTTTTTGCTGGCTTTGTCAACTTCTTCTATAAAGGGAGACGATTGCTCCATGCTCAATGATTGGGCTATTTTTCCCACTTCTGTTTTTTTACCGGTCCCTGTTACTATACATATAGCTGTGCCATTTGCTACGTAAGAATTCATGAAAACTAGATTTATTCTGTCTGCTAATGGAACTGTCTTTTTAATTATGGATGAGTTTTTTAGTATATGTTTGCTCTCCCCGGTAAGCATAGATTCATCAACACGAAATTCTTTATTCTGAATAATTCTGCAGTCTGCGGGAATTTTATCTCCTTCTTTTAATAATATGATATCCCCTGGGACCAATTCTTCGGCGTTAATTTTTTCCTTTTTGTTATCTCTTAACACCATTGCCTCATTTTTTAACATGGATTTAAGTAGTTGGGCAGTTTTTTCAGATTTATAATCCTGATATGCTCCTACGAAAACATTAACAAGTATGATAATGGAGATGACAACTCCGTCGATTATTTGTTCTTGTCTGTGAAGATAGAATCCTGCAAAGAATGCGAATAGCGCGATAAAGATTAATAACCAAGCAAGATAATTTTTGAATTGGTATAATAATAGTTGGATAAAAGAAACTTCTTGTTTGATGTTGAGAGTATTCTTTCCGAATTTTCTTTGTCTGCTTTTTACTTCGTTGGTGGTTAGCCCGTTGTCGTTTGATTTTAAATTCGAAATGACCTCTTTTTGACTTAGTTTATAGTAATCCATATTCGTTCCTCTTTTGTAATATGTTAAGTGTGTTTATTAAGCCTTCTTTCTCTAATGTGCCTTTAATAAAATTTCTTTTTTTATCGAAAAAGATTGTGTGTGCACAGTGTTGGCGTTTATTTTAATGAATATATAATGAAGTAAAAGACAATTTTATTTTGAAAACGCTGTTGGGTTATTCCCTTAATTTTTCTAAAGATTCTTCTTCTAAAAAATGTAATTTTGTCGGAATGATTAGACAAAATGGCATTTTAATTTTTTGTTTTGATATTTGTTCTGGAGTATTGTAGAATATTTTTTGATTATTGGTTCCTGCCTGTGTTAGTGCTATTATTTTTTCTGGAAGTATTAATTTTTCCTTTTTTGCTGATTCTAGAAGTTGTTGAATTGCAGGTTCAATTTCTAGTCCTATATCGGTTAGTATTAAGGTGTGTGCGTCGATTGATTTATTTTGCTTGATATAGTTTGCAAATGATGTTGGTTTGTTGGTGTGTTCTTTCCAGTTTGGCATTGATGTGGTTTTTCCGAATTTATAAAGAGAGAGTCCAGTTTCGGCAACGGTTGTTAGGATTGAGGCGTTGTGGAATATTTGGTATGGGATTTTTTGTTTTTTGGCTTCAAGGATTAGTTGCATGTGAGTTGTTGCGGATAGCGAGTCTCCGTAGACTAGGAGTGCTATGTTTTGGGTTTTTGCTTCTTGTAGGATTGATTCATTTTCTACCTTTGTTCTGTTTAATTCTGTAATTTTTATTTCAAATATTCTTTCTAACTTTTCAATTGGGTAGGGAAAATTTACAGTATAGTTTTCTAGGTAGATTTTGTCGGCTGATTTTAGAATTTTGAGTGCATCTGCTGATATTGAGTTTTCATTCATTCCGGTTCCTATTAGGTAAAGTGTCATGGGTGTTTTTTGGGGTTGGGGTTTTTAAAATTGTGTCTTGTCCCAAACAAGGGTCGTGATAAAAACAAACGTCAAGGTTAATGCGATTTGTTTATCAAGTGTATAAAATACCGACGCTGAAATCGCTAATACCCAAAGTAGGGTTGGAAAATAAGGGGGTTGTGAGTAAATCTTTTTTTCGTCTTTTGTTGTGTGGGCCAAGAGAAACCCTAGTGGGATTGCTAAAATTAGTGTTATGTATTGTATCATGAGTTTTTTAAGGGAGAGGGGTTTTTAATGATTATGAAATCAACTAGAGAGAAGACATATATCTTAATATAACAATAATTAAAAAGAGTTTTTATTTATAGAAAATATGGGAAAATTCAATCAAGAAAAATTCAATCAATTTATTGTTGAGAATGGAGTTGTTGGTTTTTTTGATGAGCCTATAACTTTTAAATCCGGACGAGTTTGTCATTGCTATGTTAATTGGAGAGATGTAGTTGAAGATGCGTGGCTGACTGAAAAGTTGACAGATTTTGTTTTGGATTTTGTTGAGGATAATAATTTAGATGTAGAAACTTTTTATGGAGTTCCGGAAGGAGCTACCAAATTAGGTATAATAACTCAATTTAAATTAGCTAAATCACAGTCCAATTTTTCTAAGTCAAGTCATACCTTATCTATGGGAAGGGCAAAGCCAAAAGATCATGGGGCACTTAAGGATAAGTTTTTTGTTGGAGCGCCTAGGGGAAGGACAGTCGTAATTGAAGATGTGACAACTACAGGAGGGTCTCTAATAGAAACTTTAGAAAAATTAAAAACAATGGGGGTAGATGTTATAGGTGTGATAAGTTTAACTAATAGAATGGAAAAGACAAAGGACGGAGGAAGCGTAAAGGAGGCGGTTGAAGAGTTGGGTTTTAAGTTTTATAATATGAGTTCTATGTTAGATATTTTGCCAGTGGCTTATGAAAAACTTCGACCAAGTGAACGGATTATAAGTGCTGTTAAGGATTACTATAATGAGTATGGTATAAATCCTATTTCTTTGTTGGGTTCAGAAATAAATATGGTGGACAAATTAATGGAAAAAATTGATGAAAAGCAAAATCCTTGCGTTATTGGACTTGATCCTCAGGTAAAGTTTTTGCCTGAACATATTAAGAAAGAGTGTTTTGAGAAATATGGTTCTACTCCTAAGGCTGTGGCTGAAGCATATACTAAATTTTGTAAGGCAATAATTGATGCCACCTACGATTTGGTTCCGGCGTTCAAACCCAATATATGTTTTTATGAGAAATATGGAGTAGAAGGCATTAGGGCATTCCAAGAAATTATTTCTTATGTTAAAAGTAAGGGATGTATTGTTATTGAGGATGCAAAAAGAAATGAGGTTGGGGAATCTACGAAAGCTTATGCTGAGGGGCACTTGGGGGAGGTGGATATGTGTGATGGCTCGAAAGCTAAATCCCTTGATGTTGATATTCTTGTTGTTAATCCTTATTTGGGGAGTGATGGAATAACGCCCTTTGAGGATGTTTGCTCAGAATATGGAAAAGGAATATTTGTTTTAGTCAAGACGAGTAATCCAAGTTCTGGGGAATTGCAGGATAAATTGGTGGAAATAAGTGAAGAAGAAGAAATGGAATTAAGAGGCTTGGGGGTAAATGTTGATGGCAAAACGTCTTTATATAATTTAGTTGGTTTAAAGGTGAATAAGATTGCCCAGAAGCATAGGGGGACTAGGGGTTATTCGTGTATTGGCGCAGTGGTTGGAGCGACATATCCTCATCAAGCAAATGTGTTAAGAAATATTATGCCGAATTCTTTTTTTCTTGTGCCGGGCTATGGAGCTCAGGGTGGTGGCGCGGAGGGGGTTGTGCCGTGTTTTAATAGTGATGGATATGGGGCGGTGGTTAATTCTTCTAGGGGTATTATTTATGCATATAGAGAACGTGGAAGTCCGGAGAACTTTGCTGAGGTTGCCAGAGATGCTACGAAATTAATGATAAAAGATATTTGTTTGGCACTTGAAAAAGGGGGTAAATTACCGTTAAAATGGAAAAAAATTTAAGATTAGGTGTTCAGCTGATTGATAAAAAATATAGTTCTTTGTTGTCTCAGGTGGGATGTGAGAATCCATCATATATTATTTGCTTAGATCCAAGTCAGGGTTCTGGTTTTATAGCTGAGAATGATTTAACTAGGGTTGCTATGGAGAAAGTTTCTTCTCGATATTCTAGCCTTTTATCTAATTCTCTTGTAAAAATGTCTAGGTGTTTTGATAGAACTTATAAATTTAGTAGGTCTTGAGTTTAGTGCTTAGACTGGCTGGAGAATTTGGTTGAGAGATAGTTTTTTAATTATAATAATTTATTCTTTAATATGAAATTAGTTGATGTTCATGCTCATTTGGGAAGTTCCAGATTTGAAAAAGATTTGGGTGAAGTTGTTGATAGATTTAGAAATAAAGGTGGAAAATTGATTGTTAGCTCGGGAGTGAATCCAAAGACAAATCGAGAGGCTTTGAAAATTTCTGAGAAATATGATGTTGTTCAGGCAAGTTTTGGTTTATATCCTATTGATGCCGTCGCTTCGAAATTTGATAATTTGGCGGATGATTATTTGAGAAAGATTCCGGTATTTGACGTTGATGAGGAGCTGGATTGGATTAGGATGCATGCGGATAAATGTGTTGCGATTGGAGAGATTGGTCTAGATTTTAAGGTTGTGAAGGAGCTAGATAATGTTGATGAGATTAGGCGGGAACAGGAGAGGGTTTTTCGAAAGGTTTTGAAATTGGCTAAGGAATTGAAAAAGACAGTTGTTATTCATTCTAGGGGAGCGGAGCAGAGGTGTATTGAAATTTTAGAAGAGATGAAAATGAAGCGAGTTGTTATGCATTGTTTTAGCGGGAAGAAGTCTTTAATTCGTAGATGTGTGGAGAATGATTGGAGTTTTTCTGTTCCGGCTGTTATTACAAGATTAGAGCATTTTAAGATGTTGGTTAAGATGGTTCCTTTGGATAACTTGCTTACAGAGACGGATTCTCCATATTTATCCCCTGTTGTTGGTGAGAGAAACGAACCTGCGAATGTTGAGGTGACTTTAGGGATTATTTCGGAGATTAAAGGGTTGGGAGTTAAGGAAGTTGCTGATAAAGTTTTTTATAATAGCGAAATTTTATTTAATTAATCTTTCTGCAAAATTTGTTATATTATCGAAGTCTTTTTTATTAGGTTTGTATTTTGCGAATTCTACTAGACTGCATAGATCGAGAATGTTTTTTAATTTAGAGTTGTTCTCATTTTTTTCTTTTAGATGTTGGAGTATTTCGTCATTGGTTGTTTCTTTTTTTAAATTGTGTTTGTGATTTAGGAAAAGTCTTATTGCTTGGGAGCTTTTTTCGTAGGCATCTTTATACTCTTTTTGTTCGAAAAGTTTTTTTGATTTTATGAGGAGTTGTTTTGCAGCTTTTTTATAATTGTAAGGTTTTTCTGGTTTCGCTTGTGGTTGTACCATTTCTGGTTTCAGTTTATATTTTTTATATAGCTTGTTTGTTACAAATAGGGTTGTGATTAGAGTTAATATGGCTGTTATCCATGTCCAGAGATGAGAAGAATTTTCCTTTTCTAGCTTTACGTCTTTTACCGCCTGATTTTTTATTTTAGCTGTTATTGTGGCAGTTTGGTTTTTTTCATTGGTATATTTCATTCGTATGTCTGTTTCATTTTCATTCTTTTCTATTTGAGTGCTAATGGATGAGAAATTTTCTTTTTGAAGTTGTTTAGATATTTTTTGAAAGTCTTTGTTTTGTTTAAGTTTATTCAGTGCTTCTTTTTTATCTTCGGCGGTTGTTGTTTGTAAATTTTTTAGTGTATTATTTTCTATTTCTCCCTTTATTTGGGCATTGTCTCCGTTTGCTTTTTCGTAATTCATTTTAAAATCTCCACTATTATTTTCTCTTGGGTTTATTTCCATGTTTTTCATTTTATATCCTTTATTTAACATTTTTTGGTTCTCTTGTTGAATTTGTTTATTTTGTTCTAGAGATTTTTTCATGGTTTCTTTTTGAGCCTGCTGTTCTCTGTTTTGTTGTTCTATCTGTTTCTTTAATACAGAGCTGTCTTGACTTGATTGACTGTTTGTTAATTTTTGTGAGGTTTGCTGCTGCTGCTGCTTCATTTTATTTATCTGTTGTTCTATTTGTTGCTGTTGTTGGCTTTGTTGATTTTGTGAAGAGGCTTGTTGCTGTTGATTTTGTTGCTGTTGATTTTGTGAATCGTTTTGAACGAAATGAATTTTTATATTCTTTAGGTTAACTGCTTTATTTTCTTGTTCAAAATATTGAAAAGAAAGTGCAATATCCAATGTTATTGGATTCCTTGAGGTTCCAAAATTTATTCCTAATTGATTTTTTCCATTTTGTATGGTCATAGGAATTGAATTTGAAGATGTGCTGTATTGAGAGGCTCCTAATTGATTAATGCTTTGGTTTATTGTTGATGAGAGCTGACCTGATATGTTTTCTCCGTATGTATTTTCTGTTTTTAATGTTAGGGTGGCGGGAGTTCCAATTTTGAAGTAATAATCTTTTTGCGCTAAGGTGAATGTTATGCTGTTGGTTTGTGCACTTATTAGTGATAGATTTACTAATAATAGTAGAGCAAATAATATTTTTATTGTTCTCATTGATTTCTTTCTTTTTTATAAAAAGAAATTTCTCGCAAGTAGAAAAATCTATTTTCTAAAACTTTGTTTTTATTTAGTACCATTAGCTTATTATTTGTTTTCCTCCATATCTAAGATAGAGTTGAATTAGGATTAAGATTAAAGCTAGAGCGAAAAACCAATCTTTGATGTTTGTTTGTTCTTTTCTCCTTTTTATATCCTTACTGATGCTTTTATATATTTCACTTAATGTTTTAGAGTCTACAGATTTGAAATATTTCCCACCTGTTTCTTGTGCAATTGTTTGAAGTGTTGCTTCATCTAGTTTGCTGTATTGTGGGTGTCCCATCCAATCGTATCCTAAAATTACTGGCTGGTTTGACCCCAGTCCTATTGTATTAACTTGAATTTTATTATTTTTAGCGAATAGGATTGCTTCTGCTGGAGAAATTATTCCTGCATTATTTACCCCGTCACTTAAAAGGATTACTACGTTTTTTTTGTTGGCTACTGAGGTTGCCATATCTATTCCTAGGCTGAGTCCATCGCCGATTGCGGTTTTGCCGTTTTTTACGGTTATACTTTTTAATTTTTCTAAAGCTTTATCTTTGTAAGGTGTTAGATAGGATGCTGTTGTTGCTCCAGTTTGAAATGTTACGATTCCTATTTCGTCATTTGTTTTTAATGATTTAATTAGTATCTCTGCTGATGTTTTTGCGGCTTGTATTCTACTGGGTTTGTAGTCTGTTGCCTGCATACTTCCGGATACATCTATAACTAATACTACATTTACTCCTTCTTTTGATTGGGTTAGTGGGATGTGAGGGTTTGCGAATCCAATTATCATACAACTTAATATTGCAAGGGAGAGGTAAAATAATATTTGATTTCTTTTAGATTTATTTTTACCTAGTGCAGATTTTATGAAGGATATATTGCTGAATTTCATTGCTTGTCTTTTTTTCTTTTGGATTATTATTTTGTATGTATAATATATTATTGGAATTATTAAGAGAAATATTAATACCCATGGAGTTGTAAATCCTGCCATTATCGGACCATCCTATTTTTTCTTATTTTGAAGAAATTTTTTAGTGGTTTTTCGTATAATTTGTCCGTTGTGATTTCTATTTGGTCAATTTTGTATTTTTTGAAAAGATTGTTTAGTTTGGATTCGTTTTGTAGGATAGTTTTTTTGTAATTGTCTCGAAATTCAGAATCAGAAGTATTAACTAGGATTTGTTCTCCTGTTTCTTCATCTTCTAGTTCCAAGAGTCCTATATCTGGGAGTTCTTTTTCTGTATTGTCTGTTATTTTTATTACAATTAAATCCTGTTTTTGTTTTAATATTTTAAGTGGTTTTGCAAAATTTGGTGAGTAAAAATCAGAGACTATAAAGATGGTGCTTTTTCGTTTTATAATTTTGGAAGTGAAGTCTAATGCATTTTTAATGTTGGTAGTTTTATATTTGGGTTTGAATTCTAGTATTATATTTAGGAGTTTTAGGATGTGTTTTTTCCCCTTCCGTGCCGGTATAAATTTTTCTACTTCTTCTGTAAAAAGAATTACTCCTACATTATCGTTATTTTGAATTGCGGAAAACATTAGGCTTGCCACTAACTCTATTGCTTTTCTTGTCTTTGAAGTGCTTTGTCCAAAGTTACCTGAGGAGGATACATCTAAAATAAAATAGACGCTTAAATCTCGTTCTTCTATAAATTCTTTTATGAAGGGTTTGTTGTATCTTGCGGTTACATTCCAATCAATTGATCTTATATCGTCTCCTGTTTTATATTCTCGTAATTCTGAGAATTCTATTCCATTGCCCTTGAAGATTGAATGATAATTTCCCGTAATTAATCCATCTACTAACTTTTTGGTTTTTATATCTATTTTTTTTATTTGACGTATAGTGTCTGAAATTGTATATTTTTCTTCTGAAAGGTGTTTTGATTCTTTTTTCTTGATTAAAGCAGTTGCCTTTTTGGTATATCTTTGAAAGAGAGTCTTCATGAAATTATGGGGATCTTATTTTATTTAGAAGTTTTGTGATTATTTCGTCAGGTGTTATTTCGTCAGCTTCAGCTTCGTATGTAAGGATGATTCGGTGTCGTAAGACTTCATGTGCGATCTTCTTTATGTCTTCTGGTTTTACATATCCTCTTCCATTTAGCATTGCATTTGCTTTTGCTGCTAGAATTAACCAAAGGGAAGCCCTGGGGGAGGCTCCGAATTCGATATGTTCTTTTATATCTAGATCATAGTTTTCTGGGTTTCTTGTTGCGTCTATTATTTCTGCCACGTAGTCTCTTATTTTTTTATCAGCATAAATTTCTTGATTAAATTTTTGCATTTCCAATATTTGTTTTTCTGAGATTGTTTTTGAAGTGGCTATTTTTATATTTTCCGTGAACCGATGCATAATTTCTGATTCTTGTTCTTTTGTTGGATATTGAATTATAATCTTAAACATAAATCTGTCTACTTGTGCTTCTGGGAGTTTATAGGTTCCTTCGGATTCTATCGGATTTTGTGTTGCAAGTACCATAAATGGTGGTTCTATTGGGTATGTTTCTCCCTGAATTGTAACTTGTCTTTCTTGCATGGCTTCTAAAAGTGCAGATTGTACTTTTGGGGGGGCTCGGTTTATTTCGTCAGCTAGTATAAAATTAGAAAAGATTGGTCCTTTAATTGTTTTGAAGCTTGAAGTTTCGTGTTCGTATATTTTTGTTCCTGTGATGTCAGCAGGCAGAAGATCGGGTGTGAATTGTAATCTAGTAAAATCTGAATCTAATGAATTGGAAAGAGTTTTAATTATCATCGTTTTTGCCAAGCCAGGAACTCCTTCAATTAAAATGTGCCCATTTGCTATTAGACCTAGTAAAATCTTTTCTATTATTTCGTCTTGTCCGACAATTGTTTTGGATATCTCTGTCTTTGCTTTCTTTATTATTTGAGAATATTTTTCCGCTTTTTTATTTAAATCTTTTATTTCCTTATTCATTGTTCTTTTTTGTATTTATGTTGATATATCTTCACATGCTTATTTAAATTTTATGAAAGAATGTTTTATTTTTTTAATCCAAAAACGTTTTCAAATTCTTTCATTTCTTTAATTTTTTCTAGAAATTTTTTCCCTTGCATAGTTGTTGTTAGGTATGATTTGTTTTTGTCAATAAATCCTTTTTTTTCTAATTCTTCTAGATAGTTTTTCATTTGGGTATGCGAGAGGTTAGCTTTATACATTAGGTGAGTTGACTTTTTACCATTTTTTTCGGAGAGTATGGCGAGCATATTTTCTATTATATCAATTCTATTTCTTCTTGGCATTTTTAATTACACCTATGAAAGTTATTAATAATAAGAGATATCCTATGAATTGTATTAATTCTGCGAATACATATAAAAGTTTATTTAAATTGATAAATATAAAAAAGAGTTGACTTAGTGTTATTATTGAAAAGCTGAGGACTAAAAATTTAGAAGTTGTTTTTTTGTTTTTGTGGTAATTTTTGAAATAGTTTAAGGTTATAAAAAATAATAATAAGAAAGCAGTTAGGTGGAATACAAAATATTTTGAAGTAGTGAAGTATGTTATGATTATTATAAAATATAGCGTTAATAATATATTTTGTTTTGAGTGTTTTGTTTCGTATATTTCATAGAGTATTAGGAAACTTAATAATGTAAGGACAATATAGGAGAGGAATCCTATTGAAAATAAGATGTTGGAGGTTTGGATTGTATTATAAGAGAAAGTTAATAATCCCAGTTTTTCTGTGTTAATTACATTATAGTATATTGTGAAGTTGGTTAGTATTTTAAATAAGAAAGATAAAGCTAGTGTAATAAAAGAAATTCCAAACCAGAGGTAGTTTTTATTTATTTTATTTATTTTGTAATATTTAATTGAGAATGTTGCTATTAAACTTAATACTATTATGCTGAATATATCAATTAAGATGTCTTTCCCATAAAACCATTTTGGGCTAAAAAGTATTTCTAGCATTCTGGTTGTAGGAATAGTTTATTTAAAAAACTTATGAAAGAATATTCTAGTAAATTCTTTCATAAGTGGTTTAAAAGAGAATGGATTAATTATCTTATGAGATTGAAAGGAGGAGTTAATAGAAAGTATGAATTTGCAAAATATTAGAGATGATTTAGGTATGAGGACTAAAGAGGTAAATTATTTGAAAGGTCTTGGCTTAAGGGATGATGAAATAAGATATTTGAGCTGGCTTAGGGTGAAGAGTAGAATTAGAGAGCGAAGAAAATTTAGATAAGGTATTGTTTATAATTTTAATTTTATAACAATTAAAAAATAAAATAAAAATTGTTATTATCTATTTTTTACAAATATGATTGTGTGTTGATAATAAAATCATTGCTGCAGCTACAGTAATTGTTATTTGTGACCATGTCTCTGTTGGTTTCCACCACGTTAGAACAATTATTGCTAGTGCTAAAATTCCATTATAAGAACAGTCTTTAGCAGAACATGTTGGTGTTTTTTTCATTACTGCTTTTTTTGTTACTTTTTTCTTTGCCATTATTTACTCCTTTTATTTAGTTGGGATTATTTTAGTTAAAATATTTGATTTTTTTGGAAGGTTGTTTTTTTTATTAAGTTGTTTTTTTAATTGAGGCCATTTTTCTTCTAGGGATCTTTCTTTGGATTGGTAAATTATTCCGATTGGTATTTTTCCCGATTTTGAATTGTAATCAAATTCTTCGGCATATTGTTCTGCTCCTTTTTTATCTTTATTATCTTGAATTTTATACATTAAAGAATCTTTATTATTTGCTTCCTTATTAAAAATTAGGCAGTCTTGAATTACTTCTACGAATGAGAAGCCTGTATGTTTTATTGCTTTTGTAAATACTTCTGTCATGTGTTTTATATCTCTAGCTGAGGTTCTTGCTACAAAGGTTGCGTTTGATGCTAAGGCTAGTTTGATTGGATTAAATGGTCTATCAAATGTTCCTAGTGGGGAGGCTTTTGAGATGTAGCCTTGTTGTGATGTTGGTGTTGGCTGTCCGGTTGTTAGGGAGAATGATTGGTTGTCGTGGAGAATTAGCGTCATGTTTGCGTTGTGTTTGAATGCGTGAATGAAATGTTCCATTCCTTCTGCATACATCGCGCCGTCTCCTACGAATGCTAATACTTTTAGATTTGGGTTTCCAAGTTTTATTCCTATTGCTGTTGGCAGGGCTCTTCCATGTAAACAGTAAATTCCGGATAGATTTAGGTAGTCGAAAATTTTTGCGTGGCATCCGATGTCAGTTGTAATTGCAAAATCTGTGTGTTTTGCCTTTTTGGATTCTATTAGTTTGGATATTGTTTGTTTTGTTGCCGCTAGTATCATGTGATTTGGACAGCCAGGGCACCATGTGTTTTCTGATTTTGTGTTTAGGTTTGGTTTCATTGTATTCTTGCTAATTGATAATCATCATAAAATTTATTTTTTCCTTTTCTGCTTTTCTTTCGAATTCCCTCTAATTTGAATCCACAATTTTCCATAACTTTTTTTGATGCTGGGTTGAAGGTGAAGGCGTATCCTGAAATTCTTTTTAATTTAAATTTTTTGTTAAGTTCTTTTATAAATAATTTTAGTGCCTTAGTCGCTATTTTGTTCCCCCAATATTCTTTCCCAACCCAATACCCTATCTCTATTGACTCGTTCTCATAGTCTATTTTATGAGTACCCATATTCCCTACATAGATTCCATCAAGAGTGATGGCTAGGTTATATTCAGATGGTTTCTTTTTTATATATTGTGCGATAGTTTTTTTTAGCCATTCTTTTTCTAACTGTTTTGTAATTCTTGGAGACTTGTCCGAAAGGGTGATTCCTATTCCGTCTGTTATTTTTTTATCTGGGAACATTTTCATAAGTCTTTCTATATCTGACATTTTGAATTTGCGTAACTTTATTTTATTTTTCATAAAATCTCCCCTATCAATTTATTTAGTTCGTCAGTATGAAAAGGTCTACCATTATATTTTAATAATCGGTTGTCTATTTTGATTCCAGTTTTTTCTCTAATTAATCTTCCGAGTTGTCCTGTGACGTTACATTCTACTAAAATAACTTTATCTGCCTTTTGTATTTCCTTTTTAATTTTTGGAGATAGTGGTTTGCAATATATAACTTGCAAGAATTTGGCATCTAAATTTTTTATGGCATCTTTTATTGCTCCGGAAGTTGAGCCCCATCCGATGATTAGATTTTTAGACTTCTTATCGCCATGAATTTTTATCATTTCGAAATTTTTTCTTACGTATTTTTTTATATCTTCGTATTTTTTTAATCTGGCATTTGTATTTTGTTCGGTTAGGGTATAAGATTCTGTAGAGTTTCCGAATTTGTCTGTTTCGTATGATGAATTTTTTACTAGGCTTGTTCCTGGTATGGCTCTTGTTATTTGGAACTTAGGTGTTTTTTGTGGTTTTAATGTGGATGAAAATTCTGATTCTGCAAGATGTTTGTCCGCCAAGATTATTGATAGTGTTCTAAATTTTTCTGCTAGGAATAATGCTTCTGATGTCTTTTCGATTGTTTCTGTTGGGTTTGCGGGTGCTACGACTATTCGTGGCGCCTCTCCGTGTCCTGATCGAAGGGCTATATCTAAATCTGATTGTGCTGTATATGTTGGGACACCTGTTCCTGGACCTGGTCGTGAAGCTAAGTATACTGTTAGGGGTATTTCTGATATTCCTTGAAGAGATAAAGTTTCTCCCATAAGATCAAAGCCTCCGCCCGAAGTTCCTGTCATTACTTTAGCTCCTGCAAATGAAGCTCCAATCGACATTGATGCTGCGGAAATTTCGCTTTCAGTTTGAAATACCATAAGATTATTTTTAAGTTGGTCTTTTGCTAGTTCATGCATTGCATTTGTCGCTGGTGTCATTGGGTATGCTATATATAATTCTAGTCCTGAATTTATCGCTCCTATTGATATTGCCTGAGAGCCTGAGAGTATTGAAATGCTTGAATTCTTTAATTTTTTTAATTCTTGGGATGTATTATATAATTTGTATCCTTGTTTTGCTGCCTTTAGGCTTTCGGTTGAATCTTTAAATTGGGATTTTATTTCTTGTTCTAGTGTTTCTATTGGTATGCCTAGTATTTTTGTTAAGGCTCCTGCGAGTGCTATATTTAGATTTCTTCCTAAGTTTTCGAATTTATCTCCTGTGATAAGTATACCGTTTTTTTTAAGTGCTTGTTTATGTGTCTTTATTGTTCTTTCGTCGAGTGCTACTAGGATATCTGCTTGTGCATCGTGGCTTTCAATTGGTGTGTCAGATATCGCCAAGGTGTTGAAGTTGTGTCCACCTCTAATTAGAGAAGCATAGTCTCGGTAATTGAATGTGAAATATCCATAATTAGTTAAAACATTTGAAAATATTTGGGATACCTTGTTGATTCCTTGTCCTGCCCCTCCTCCTATTATTATGTTTAATTTCATGCGATTAAGAATTCTTTTCTATTATATTTTTTATTATTTCTACAGATGATGGGTTTACTAGTGTCATTAATCCCTTTGGTTTATCGTTAATTAAGAGTGCTTTTAAGATTCGTCTCATTATTTTTCCTGATCTTGTTTTTGGAAGGTCTGGAGTGAAGAAGATTCTAGCTGGTCTTGCTGTTGGTCCAATTTTTATGTCCACATGTTTTCTAAGTTCTTGTTCTAGTTTTTTAGAGGGTTTTCCATTCTTTAATACCACGAATGCAATTGGCACTTGTCCCTTGATTTTGTCAGGCATTGGGACTACTGCTACGTCTCCTACTTTTTTATTATCGTGGATTGCATTTTCTACTTCTGCTGTTGCGAGTCTGTGTCCAGCTACTTTCATTACATCATCAGTTCTTCCTGTAATTCGTATTAATCCATTTTGAATATATGCTCCGTCTGATGTGTCATACATATTTTTGAATTTTTTCCAGTATGTATCCACATATTTTTTATGATTGTTAAATACTCCATGTAACATCCCTGGTGCGAATGGACTTTGTTGGGCTAAAAAACCCTGTTTTCCTTTTGGCATTGGGTTTCCTTTATCGTCTACTATTACATGCTTTATTCCTGGGAAACTTTTTCCTGATACCGTTGGAACAAATGGTCCTATTCCTGGTATTGTATTGATTAGAGTTCCTCCTGTTTCAGTTTGCCACCATGTATCGATGATTGGGCAACGTCCACCTCCTATTGTTTTAAAGTACCAATTCCATGATTCTTTGTCGATTGGTTCTCCTACTGTTCCTAATATTTTTAGAGAAGATAGGTCATATTTTGATATCCATTTTTGAGGAGTTTTCATAAACATTCTTATTGCGGTTGGTGCTGTATAGAATATGTTTATTTTATGGTCTTGAATTATTTTCCACCATCTTCCCGGGTTTGGAAAATCTGGACCTCCTTCATATATGAGTGTTGTTGCTCCCACTAACAATGGACCATACATTGCGTATGTGTGTCCTGTAATCCAGCCTATATCTGCTGTGCACCACATCTTATCTTCTGGATGCATATCAAAATTCCATTTACATGTCCAGTATGCTTGTGTTGCGTATCCTCCGGTGTCATGGATTATTCCCTTTGGTTTTCCTGTAGTTCCAGATGTGTAAAGTAGAAACATTGTATCTTCGGATTTCATCATTTCAGGTTTACAAAATGAAGGAGCATTTTCTATTTCTTCATCGAAATTTAAGAACTTCTTTCCTCTAACTTTCTTTTTAATTCTATTCGCAACAATTATTTTTTGTACGGTTGTTTTCTTGGCTGCCTTTTTTGCTTTTTCTAATAAATTTTCTGGTTTTCCTCTTCTATAATATCCGTCAGATGTGATTAGAATTTTTGCCTTACCATCTTCTATTCTTGCTTTTAATGCGTCGGCGGAGAATGCAGAGAAGACTACGGAATGTATCGCCCCAATTCTTGTGCAGGCCAACATTGCTATTAAGGCTTGTGGAATCATGGGCATATAAATAGATACTACTTCCCCTTTTTTGATTCCATTTGCCTTTAGAACATTTGCGAATTTGTTTACTTTGTCATAAAGTTCTCCGTATGATATTTCTACGGGTTTTTCGTTTTCTGGTTCTGGTACCCATATTAGTGCAGTTTTTTCTGGGTGAGATAAATGTCTGTCTATGCAATTTACCGAGAAATTTAATTTTCCTCCTTTGAACCATTGGAAGTATGGCAATTTTTCTACGTAGGTTTCGTCCCATTTTTTATCCCATGTCAAACCTTCTTCTGCCAATTTGCCCCAGAATGCTATTGGATTTTTTGCTGCTTTTTCATATATTTTAGAATTAGTTATATTTGCTATTTTTTTTAGCTCTTCGCTTGGGTAAAATTTACCATTTTTTTTAACTACGTATTTAATGCCTCTTTTTTTCATATATTTTTTAGCTAAATGCTAATCACCTATTGAGTTAATTGCGTCTTGTCTTTATAAGTTTTTGGAAAAAAAAATTACATTAATCCTTGTTCGTCGATTCCGGATTCTTCGCTGTCTGTTTCTTTTGGTTCTTGAAGTCTAGATTCTTTTTTGTCTATGGGTTCGGGAGCATTTGTAGTCTTTTGTTGAGACAAATCTTTTAGGTCAATTGAGTTAATTGCGTCTTTAAACTCTTTAAATTTTTCGGATTTGATTCTTACTCCTGCTTTTGTGAATCCTGTATAGTTTTGGGAAGTTACGAATTCTCGTATGGTTAATCCTGGTTGTCCGCCGAAGTCGTCGAGTCTTAATATGATTTCTGTTTCTTCGTTCTTTTTTATTCTAGCAATATCTTTTTCCATGATTATGATTTTGTTTAATTGTTTATAAGGATTTAGGTGAAAATATAGTCGGAAAGATTGAGTAACCGAAGCCGTCAATCTTTCCGCATTTGACCGAAGTCAAACGCTCAATCCCGAAGGGTTGAGTATAAAGGAGAGTATTGATTTTTCGTCACCTCTCTCCATCTTGACCGAAGCCAAGTATTCAGTTAGGTTGAATCAACCGAGGCTAAAACAGATAAACTGAATGAAATTAGGTGTTCTTTGTGGTTATAAGTTTTTCTTGTAATTTTTTAGGGATTACTTTTAATGTCGATGGTTAATGTTGTTAATAATGATTTAATTTGTTTCGCTGATAGATGGACTTGTTGCTGGTTTTTATTTTTGTATTGAAGACTTGTATTGAAGGTATTTGGACACGAAATCAAAGATTTCTAAATAAAAACTAAAGTTTTCCTTTAAACCATCAGTTCGGCTCTAGAACGCCCACAGCAGGAGTCGAACCTGCCAGCCCCGGAGGGCCCGGATTAGCAATCCGGTGCAATACCGCTATGCGATGTGGGCTTTTTTAACATTGTATTTATGGAGTAATCTTATTGTTACTTTGTACGATGCCAATGGTGATAGAATTAATTAAAGAGTTTTAAACATTTTGGTAGGTTTTATTTTGCAATTCTTGAATAATTTTTTTACTTCAGAGCATCTGTTATTTTTACTAAATTGTTCAATATCGGAATTACTTACTCTTATTCTATGTATAATTCCCTGTGATGTTAATTCTGCTAATTTGTCATTTAGTGCGAAAAAGACGTATGTATATTCTTTTTGTATTCTGTCTTTTTGTATTCTGCTTTCTTTTTTTAATAAAGTCAGTTTTTTTGTATTCTGAGCAAAGTGAGCTAATCCAGAATATACGAAATCGTTTTTTTCGTAAAAACCTTCATGGTAGATAGGAGGAGGTAAGCTAGAATAGTTAATAAATTTATAAATTTGTTTGTTTGTTTCAGTAATTTGATTTCTGGATGTGTTTGTAGATACGTAATAGATATTTGTCGTGGGTTTTGAAAATGTATATTTGTAAAATTTTACTTGTTCTCCAAAAATTTTCTTAAGTTCTTTTTCTATTTGAATTGCCAATTTATTCTCGGGAAAAATTCTTGTGTGCGGATTTTTGTTTTTTATTAGCAGAAAGTTTCTTGGTTTCATTGTTTTAATTGGTGGCTATTATTTTTAAAAATTATTATACTTTAGATAGGAAGTCTTTTAGTGAAAATTTTATGTCAGTGGAATAGTTAGTTTTTTAAGTTAGTTTGATTGTATAAAACTGTAAGCAGGTCGGCGTGTTAGCCCCACGCTGTTACGTAAATGGGCTTTATGACGGACTGCAAGGCGGGTCAGTGATATGAAGTTTCATA
>CAZROF010000013.1:0-27118 GCA_964601675.1 Candidatus Woesearchaeota archaeon | reverse complement strand
AGAATATATATTATAAAATTTATAAATGGGAGAATATTTTTCTAGCTTTTAAAAAGGCGAGAAAGGGAAAAACAAAAAAACATTATGTAAAAAGATTTGAGGAAAATTTGATAGAAAATTTACAAGAACTCCAGTTTGAGCTAATGACTCAATCATATAAGCCGAGACAATTAAAAACCTTTATTTTAAGAGACCCAAAAACTAGGAAGATATCAGTATCAGATTTTAGAGATAGAATTATTCATCATGCACTCTGCAACATAATAGAGCCAATCTTTCAAAAAACATTTATTTACAATTCCTGCGCAAATCAAAAAGGAAAAGGAAATTTGTTCGCAATAAAAAGATACTATAAGTTTTTACGAAAGATAACAAAAAATGGAAAAAGTAAAGGATGGTTTAGCGACAAGCAGGTAGTAGGATTTTGCCTAAAGGCAGATATAAAACATTATTTTGAGGAGGTAAGACATAAGACGTTAATTAATATTATAGGTAAAAAAATCAGAGATGAAAATACAATGCAATTAATTAAATCAATTCTAAAAAATTATAGCGATAAAGAAAAAGGCATGCCTCTCGGAAATCTAACAAGCCAATTCTTCGCAAACACATACCTTAACGAATTAGATTATTTTATGAAACATAGATTAAAGATCAAATATTATATAAGATATGTAGACGATTTCATTATCATATCCAGAAATAAAAAGCAGTTGGAGTTGTTGAGAGTAAAAATTAAACATTTTTTACAAAGCGAATTATTATTAAGTCTACATCCGCAAAAAACACATATAGTCAAGTTGTCACGAGGAATAGATTTTCTTGGATTTAGAAATTTTTATTATAATCAATTGTTAAGAAAAAGAAACATTAGAAAAATGCAAAATAAAGTGAGAAAATATCAAAAAGGGGAAATACTGGAAAATAAATTTAATCAAATTTATCAAGGTTGGACAGAATACATAAAACAGGCAAATATTTTTAAACTTTAATTAATATTATTTATAATGGAAAACATAGCATCAATAAATTTCGAAGATTTTGAAAAACTAGACCTTCGAGTAGCCCAAATCTCAAACGTAGAAAATATAAAAGGAGCTGATAAACTTTACAAACTATCCTTAAATGTAGGAGAATTAGGAGAAAGAATAATCTGTGCCGGAATCAAAGAATTTTATTCTGCTGATGAACTTAGGGATAAAAAAGTAATAATTATCGCAAACTTAAAGCCACGAAAACTTCGAGGTATCGAATCATGCGGAATGCTTTTGGCTGCATCTAATAAAGACCATACAAAGGTTTCATTAATATCTCTAGACCAAGACATCGAGCCAGGAAGCATAGTTGGTTAAACCAGAGGAAAAAGAGTTCTGATAAATTAGAAAATGAAAACAGTAATAATAGAAAAAGCATTAATGCTATCTCAAAGAAGTCTCCTTTCATATCTTGGAGTGCAATTTTTATCAATGGAAGATATTAAATATCTATCTAAAAATTTAGCAGATAAGGTTGTACTTTCTTATAGCCCAGATTTAATAGTAGGCATAGACAGAGGAGGATCTTATCCAGCATATTGTCTAGCAGAGGAAATGCAGCTCCCGTATACTTTAATAAACATATCAAGAGAAAAAACATATATAGGAAATATAGAAACAGATCAAATATTATTTTTACCAAAATTATTGAAAAAATCACAGAAAATCCCAAAACTAAAAAACCATTTTTATATAAGGGTGGTGCAAAAAAAGCTTTAATAGTCGATGATGATTGCGGATCTATGCAGACTCTGGATATGGCAAAATTACATTTAAAAGAGAATGGATTGGAGTCGAAGACATCTGCTATCCTAAGTATACCAGAGGCAACACCAAATTTTTTTGCAGAACTACAACAACCCTTATCAAGATTTGTTCAAGGGAGAAAAAGATTCCCATGGGCACAATACTCTCCGTATTTCAAAGATTATCAATTATGGATTCAAAGCAATTTTTAACTATATTCACAATCCAAAAATACGCTCAAAAAATCCAACCCTCTCCACAATCTCTTCCCCATTAACCTTCCTTGCAATCTCCAAATATTTCTTAGAAACCCTGCTTTTAGGATGAGTGTGACAAACAGCATCCCGCAAATTCAAGGCTTCCTTGACAGCCTTATCCTCAGGAACAATCCCAATAATCTGTGACTCAAGCATGGATTTAATAGAACTCAAAGGCATTTCATATTTAGCATCAGCATGTCGAGTAACAACAACCCCATTAATTTCCTTTCCCATTTTCCGTGCAACCTTAACAGCCTTCAAGGCATCGGTAACAGCTGGCATCTCAGGATTAGTTACAATAATAATTTCATCAGCAGAATCTAAAACAGCCATAACCTCTTCACCGAAACCAGCAGCAGAATCTACAATCACATAATCGCACATTTTACTCAAGGACTGAATTATCTCAGGGAGTTTTTTAACATTAAACTTAGTTAATTCCTTAATAGATAGGCTTGAAGGTACTATTTTAGTGCCAGAATGATGTTCATAAATAGCATCTTCGATAGCTGCCTTTCCTTTTAGAACATGATTCAAAGTAATAGGAACAATTGGGGCACCAAGTTGCAAACCAATATTTGGAGTATTCAAATTAGCATCGACGATAATAACCTCTTTATTTAGCTTGTTCAAACTAGCACCGAGGTTAATAGCTGTCGTGGTTTTACCAACTCCACCTTTCCCTGAATTTATAACAATTATTCTTGCCATCATACTATTTTTTATTCTGACATCTTTTGAACGCCATTATCTCTCTCATTATTAATGATGTTTTTCAAACAGCATTTCAAATAAACGTGTATTTACCAGAAAAAGTCGCTTTATAAGTTTTATTAGAAAGTTTTTTCTAAATCATAAGAACTATTTTTTTAAAATCTCTTTTACCCTAGTCATAAATGCCTCAACAGCATCATAATATTCCCCTAATTTTTCCATATTGATGTCAACATTTCGAGTTGGAGTCACAATAACTTTTAAATTAACATTCTTTCGAAACTCGCCACTTCGTACTTTCTTTAAATCAGGGACTCTTTTGAAAAATATATAAAGCGGAACAACTTTTTGCACATTCTCATCTTTGGCAAAATATTTTTTAATAAATTCAATCCTTTCTTTAGGTGTGACTGGCATACGATCAATTTTTTTATCTTCTACCATTTTTTCTAAAATTGCATCAAAGGAAATTTCGATCAGACTCTTCCATCTCGCTAACAAATTAAAAATAACATCGCAAGTTTTAGTATACTTTAAACTAACATACATCAAATGATCCGCACTAATCTTTTCCTTTATAATTTCTTCATCCATTATTTGCCCTCCCAACGCAAGAATAAAGAATACAGTTACCTTTTTATATCTGTCGGAAAATTACTAATAAGATTATCAACACCATTAACAAACTCCCTTAGTCTAGAAACTCTCAAAATCTTCCATTTACCATCAGCTTCCAATAAAATTTTTCCCTCTTTATCTATGTTTGCAGATGCCTCCTGAATAGAAAGTGTTTTCTGGGACGCTTTAAATAATTCAACCCTCGCCCTTCTTTGAGCCCGTTCAATATCCAAAATCTTAACTAAATTATTTATATCAACACTATCCAAATATTTTGGACCAACTTTTTCCACAAAAGTTTTTAGGTTTCCACAGGTCTCATCAAAAATCAAAAACGCTCGAACCAGTTTCCCAGATGCTTTCGCTATTTCTCGAATTACTCCAATTAAAATTCTTTTTTCAGTATATTCATTATACATATTCAACATTCTCTTTGCAACATCCAAATGCCATCGCGCAGAGTAAAATTCCGTCCTATAATCCATGGGTAAAAACTCCAAAAGTCCTTTATATTAATTATCGTGATTAAAATTTTAATTTCTGGTTAAAAAGTTTGCAGCATAAAAAGTTTAGTTGTATATTTTTCATCAAGAAATTTTTTATAGAAATTGAAATTACTTCAATTCCATAATGGTTGCTGCAATATCACCCTCAGCCCTCTCCAAAGCCCCACGAACTAATTTCTCATCCTTCCCAGTCTGGTTCATAACTATCTCAACATCTTCATCACTAAAACTCTCGGTACTTTCCTTGATAACATCCCCAGTCACCTGAAAACTCTCCTGCCCCTGCATCTTAATTCGCATCACATTAGGGTTCTCTATAACTAAATTCTCGTCACCCATTTCAAAAATAACACGTCTAACAGGTAATTCAACTTGACTAATTCCCATCTTTTTCATCATTCCTTTCATCTGCGCCGGATTAACTCCACCAAACATTTTAAGCGTAGAATATTCTCAGACCAATAACCAAAATAACAGTAGCAATAATCATACCGACGACAGCTCCAGGTCCAAATTTAAATTTAGAATCATATTCTTCATTATATCTTGTTAACCCACCGAAACCAGCAGGCATAGCCAAATTTTCACTCATATAAAAACTAGCCACAAACACTTTATAAGTTTTCCGAACGGCATTTTCTCCCTCGACATGTTTTATAAAAACAGAAATGTTTATATATTAAATTGTCGACAATAAAACAACTAAGGGAGAAGGAGGTAAAAAAATGTATAATAACAATAGAGGACAAGCAGCTTTGGAATTCTTGATGACATATGGATGGGCGATTCTTTCAGCTATCATAGTTATAGGAGCTTTGGGTTCATATTTCTATTTCAATCAAGGAGGAAGTACTTCTATCTTTGTGAATGCGCCGTTCTATGGTGTAGCAGCAAGCGCAACAGGAACTACATTAAGTGTAGAAATAGATAACAAGGGTGGAGAAACTCTAAGTAATGTCTCAGTAGCAGTAGCAGGATGTACTACTAATACCACAGGATTTAGCTCTTCAGTATCAGGACCACAGATTATTGAGCTAGCATGTTCTGGAATGAGTTCAGGATCCACCTTTTCAGGGGATATTTCTGTATCTTACTTAAGACCAGATAGCTCGCTTCCACTAACCTCTACAGGATCAGTTTCTACACCTGTAGTATAAAGGCACTTTTATTTTTTATTTTTTATTTTTTATTCTTCTATTAGAAGACTTCAAAAAATTGTAGAATTTGATTTTATTTAACTTTAAAATTATCCAAATTTTTAGGATAAGCCTTGGTGGAAACACTAATTCCAGTCTTTCTACAAATTTTATATGGAAAAATGTTCGTAGAATGATTGGTGCCCCTCATCTTATAAACTTCTAAAAATCTTTCCCTCTTTTTTTTAATACGGACAAAATAAAGTAGTATTAAAGAATCGGCTTCAAATTCCAATATTCTAGAAGAGCGTCTTTTGTCCACCAACGGGTCCCTTTCATAAATTAAAAGCGAGGTGCAAGTCCAACTCCGGAGTAAAGAAAATAATGCTAGTGCCTTTTCTCTCATTTCAACATCCTGATCAAACAACATGGCAAAGGCAGTAATACTGTCAATAGCAATTCTTTTTATCTTCTTCGTTAAAATTAAAGTTTCAATATCTCCCCCACCTTCTTCAAGCATCGTTCTAATTTTCTCTGGGGTATAAGATAAAAAGAAAAACTTTCCCTCTTCTTCAACCTTCTTCAAATCCCAGCCAAGTTCTAACATATTAGCAAAAAATTCTTCCTTTTTTTCTTCAAAAGAAACATACAAAACTTCCTCGCCCCTTCTTACTCCTTCCATTAAAAATTGTGTGGCAAAAATAGACTTACCGTTTCCACTTCCACCAACGAGTAAATTAGTAGAGTTCTTCTTAACTCCACCTTCAATAATTTTATCTAGATTTTTAATTCCAGTAGAAACTCTCTCAGTATTACCGCTTTTAAAATTCTTCCTCTTAGTGCTTTTTTTTATTTTTTTTATCACCATATTTATTCACACCAAATCACCTATAAAAACATTACGCAAAATAATTAATCACACTAAGTCATTCCCAGTAGAACTCCACTCAGTACTTTTCCCACGGCAAAAAATATACCTAGACTCAAAAGCAACATAATAGGAAAATAACGAAGTCCCTCTTTTTCATCTCCTTTACTAACAAGCCCCAGAATGAGTGCTGCCATAAAATCCATCATAATAATAAATGAAAGCGAAAAATAAAAAATAAAAGTACTAGAAATGTTGATTGTAGAAAATGAAATAGGGGCGCTTACAGGCATGGAGTCCGCACTGATGCCAGACATAAGATTTGTCATAGTATTAACTAATACACCAGAAAGCGAAAATAATCCAGGAGAAAAAACAGAGACTGCTAAGAAAATAAAAATAACATACATCAAAACTTGAGAAGCGGCCTTTTTTTCAACAAACTCTCTTTGTCTCATATTGCGAGAAGTCTCCTCAAGTAAAATGGATAGATTACCACCAGCTCGAATTCCAGAAAGAATAATTAGAAGTGTCTTGTTTATTTTTTCAGAACCAATTCTTTTAGACATGGATTTAAGCGCAGCAGCAACGGGTTTTCCTGTAGAAATATCTTTTCCGACCTGAAGAATGTTTTTATCAAGCGGATCAAATTCAGGACGACTACTTAAAAGCATTGCACGATCTACAGTCATTCCAGCTCGCAGATTACTAGAGACCAAACCTAAAAAGTCAGGAAAGACATTCTCTGTCTTTTTTATTAAAGAAGATTTTTTTAAACCCTCCATAAACTTTGAAGTAAAAAAAACTGTAATAAATGCAATTGTAAATCCAATACCAGTCTGAAGAAATTTCCCTGAAATTATATAAGTAGTTATCCCAATTATAAGTGCTAAAAAAATAGAAGTTAGCATTCTTTTACGATTTTTTAAAACTTCCTCCCTTGAAATTTTACCTTTCATAATAGACTAGGCCTCTTAGATTTAATCATGCCTAAAAACATTATTTGAAAAAATAAAACTATAACGAAAAGCCCTAAAAATAGCCCCATGGTTAGATTTTCTTTTAATCCAATCATCGAAGCGACTACCGTCATAAAAGTAACTGACAGAGCTGGAACAATTACCGAAACAAGCATATACATCATAATTAAGGGATTTAATTTATTCCCATAATTCTGAATCTGAATAACCTGTTCTTCATTTAAAGTGTTAATGTTGTCCCTAATAATTTCAGACATATCACTACCAGAATTTAATCCATTACTAATTTGCCAAAGCGTCCTTTTAAAAAAAGCAGAATGATTCTTCGAACTAACATCAGCCAAAACCTCAGCCTCGGGTTCTCCCGCACCAATTCTTTTGACTGCCTTCTTTATCTCAATGCTTAATTCACCGTAATCAGACATAGAAATATTAGTTAAAATATCAAATAATGGAATTCCAGAATTCAATTGAATCAAAATATCCTCTAGAGCGAAAATCAAGTTTTTTTCAATATCTTTTTCCCTTCTAGAGACAAAAACTCGAGGATATGCCAATTGGCTAAAAGAAGAAGACATAGAAAAAATTATACTAAAACCAATACTATATATCCAAAAAGTAGAAATATCAGCGATAATAAGACCAATGCTAATAATAATAAACAAAATCAAAAACATATTAACAAAAGATCGTAGGACAATTCCCAAATATTGTTCACGAGTCAAATTAATATCAATTTCCCTAAGATATCCCTCTAGAACAGATTTCTTTTTATGATGAAATCTAGAACTAAAGAACTTAGATCTAGATTTTAATTTTTCAATATTAGAGTCAGCAAGAGGAATTCTAAATATAACCATTATTTTCTAGGAGTATCTGATTTACCCGATGAAGATGGCATATTCTTGCTCGAGTTAGAAGGTACGTCATCACGTGCCGCAAACATTTTTACATTATTATGCCTAATTTCTTTCATTAAATCCTCCTTGTCAGAATAATAATGGTCCATTATCTTACCAATTTCTGGTAAACTACGAATGTTATTTTTAATTAACCAATTTATAATCTTCTTTTTATCTTCAAGATTTTTATCCATCTCGATTTGTGTCATCCCAGTATTCCTAGAAATATCTTCAAAAAATCTAGAGCTTTCGCCGTGTCGAATAATCTTATCATTTTCAGGAATCCATCGATAAATAATGTTAGCATCAGCCCTATCTCCCCTCACATTAAACTCTGCAACCTGAAAAACTCTTCTTATTCCCCTCCTTCTGTCTCTAAACATTACAACATTCAGATTAACAGAACTAAGCAAATTAGCAGGAACACTTAAAGGTGGGTTGACTAAACGTGATACAGTCTCACTAGCAGAGTTAGCGTGCATTGTAGCATAAACAGAATGACCAGTATGCATGGCTTCAAACATAACCATGGCTTCTTCCTTTCGACGCATTTCACCTAAAACAATACGATCAGGCCTCATTCGAAGAGAGTTCACAAGTAAATCTAACATTGTAATAGCACCTTTCCCCTCAGGATTGGGACTACGGGTAACAAGCGGTGTCCAATATAAAAAATCAGGTAACATTAATTCTCTCGTATCCTCAACGCTAAGAATTCTATGATTAGGAGGGATAAAAGGCATACATGCATTCAAAATAACAGTCTTTCCAGAAGCAGTACCCCCTGAGACAATGACATTCATTTCATATTCAACAGCTAGCCATAATAAAGCTGCGACATCTAAATCCATGGTATTATTTTTAATTAAATCAACAATTGTATATGGATCTCGAGCAAATCGCCGAATTGTGATAGTATTACCCTTAGTGCTGATTGGATAAAGAACTGCATTAACCCTGTCTCCTGAAGTCAAATGAGCATCAAGTAATGGACTTAATACAGTAATTTGTCTACCAACCCGACGTGCGACAATATTAGAATAATTAATAATTTCATCTTCTCTACCAATGCTAAAATTAGTTTTCAGCCAGCCGTATTTCTTATGATAAATACGAATAGGTTCTTTTGCTGACGGAATAACAATTTCCTCTAAATTAGAATCATTTACTAAAAATTCAATCTCACCTAAACCCAACATGTCTTGCATCAACTTATTAATCAAAACTTGTTTAGTGTCCTCACCAATAGTAGGAATCTTCTTTTGAAGAAAAACCCCAGCATCCCTAGAGAACTTCTTACGGATTCCCTCGACGGCATCGGGGTCAACAATCTCCCTCATGCCAACAACCGTTATGCTAATCAATTCATTTCGAATATCTTCTAATAGAACACTTGTAGCTTTATCTATACTAGGAATCTCTAAATCATAGATAATTGAAGTACCCTTCTTTTTTATCTTAACTGAGACATCCATATTCCCATCAGATTTTATAGTATAACTTTCAAGAATGTCATTGCTCTTTTTCGCAATTTTATCTACGATGACTTTTTTTACTTTATTGGTAACAATATTTTTTATATTCTTCCCAGCCACGGCATCCTTAATTTTATTCCCAAATGCAACTTCCTCTGAAACTTTTTTCTTTCTTTTAATCTTTTTCATTTAATCACCTTTTTCTTTTTGTAGCTTTCTTCTTAACAACTTTCCCCTTAACCTTGCTTCTCTTCTTAACAACTTTCCCTTTAACCTTGCTTCTCTTCTTAACAACATTCCCCTTAAACTTGCTTCTCTTCTTAACAACTTTCCCCTTAAACTTACTTTTCTTGTTAATTACATTTTTTCTTCTAACGGCCTTTTTTATATCAATTCCTTCAATGATAACCTTAGTTTTTTTATCCTTTTTATTGGCAGTCCTTTCTTTAATTCTCTCATCTCTTTCAGGTAGACTCAACATAGGTTTTCCAAATCTCGGATAATTAATTTCAGCAAGTTCTCCATTCTCGAGAACTTTAAACCATTCAAGCGCAATTCCAGGTTTAACACGAAACGCTTGTTCTACACTTTCCATCCTAATCTCTTTTCTTTTCTTCAACATCTCATATAAAACATCAAGATCAGTTCTAGATCTTCTGTTTTCCCCAGTTGTAATATAATCCTTTTTAGTTAAATTACCCTTCGAGCTCACCCTTTTAGCGATAATGAAAACAGCAACCACGATAATAATTAACAAAATAATCTGAGACAAAATAAAAATTCTCTGACTTATGGAACTAGTTTCATAAAAGGTGCCAATAACCTCCTTTATAGAATTGCCGGTAATAGCTCCTGTTACGGCGCTGAAATAGTGGTACAAATAGGGCCAATTCGCCACAACCAAAAATAATCCAACTAGAATTCCTAATAAAATTACATCACTCTTTCTTGCCATACTAAAATTAATTAGATTCTAAATCTTATAAAGATATTGTTTTCCCTTTCAACAACTTTATTAACATAATTTTCTATTAAGAACCAAGAGGATGGTATTTAGAAATAGAAAAGCTCAAGCCGCAATGGAACTTCTGATTCTAATGGGCTTCCTAACATTTGTAATAATAGGAATACTTGGAGTAGGATATTTTTATAGCAACACAATAAATGACAGAATAAAATCAAATCAAATCAACAACTTCGCAACGAAAATAACAACAACATCAGAATCCGTCTTCTACTCAGGGGAGCCATCAAGGGCAACAATTTCTGCAAATTTACCATCGGGTGTCCAGAATATAGAGATTATAGACAATTCAATTGTAATAACTTATAACTTAGCAACAGGACAAAATAAAGTGGCATTCCCAAGCAATGTTCAAATAATAGAAGATCCTTCTGCTAAGCTTACTTCAAATTCAGGAATAAAAAACATCTTAGTTATTGCAAACCAAACTCATGCAATAATCTCCCAAAAATAAAATGAAATCGTCGTACATTATTTACCCCTTGCAACCTATCGCTTTGAAACCTATATCTTCGCGTGCACAGGTTGCAATAGAATTTATGATAATAGTAGGCGCTGTTATATTCTTCACCTCCCTCTTTCTTTTGTCACTTCAACGAAATCAAGAACACGAGATAAACAAGCGCCAAAATATCCAGATGAAAGAAATAGCACTGACAGTGCAAAACGAAATAAATTTGGCAGTTGAATCAAGTGAGGGATATTCTCGTCAATTCGAAATACCAAAAAAAGCAGGAAATATGGAATATGAAATAAAAGTAGATTCAGGGGCGGTGTTTATAACTACCACAGATGGCAAATATGCACTAGCACTTCCAGTTCCCAAAATAATAGGAGATATAAATAAAACCCAGAATAAAATAGAAAAAATAAATGGCACTATCTACTTGAATCAATGAAACAGGAAACACCAATCTCCCATATGTCTGCTTCTCCCACTCCCTCCTTCCCATGTTTTGTATCATTAAAGCCCATAGAGTCTCGTGGTCAGATATGGAGCCTTGACTTAATGGCAGGATTGGCCCTTTTTCTCGTGGGCATAACAATCTTTTTTATTTATTCATTAAATCAGCCCTCTCAAGCGAGAGAGAATCTAGAACAATTATCTTATGACGGTAATATTATTGCTGATAATTTATTATCTCAAGGCTATCCTTCAAACTGGAACTCATCAAATGTAGTAGTAATAGGTTTAACTGCAAATAAGAAAATTGATCAAACAAAATTAGAAAATCTTTATAGCATGATTTATTCTCAAGATGATTATAATAAAACAAAAAATTTATTTGATACACAATATGATTACTATTTTTTTCTAGATAAAAATATGACAATTAATTCAAGTCAAATAGCAGGAATAGGAAAACCCGGAATAGATCCACAAAACATTAATGCCAAAGACCTAATTAAAATAACAAGGTTTATTGTATATCAAAACAAAACAACCCCACTCTACCTCTATATATGGGAAAAATAAAAATTAATCCAACAATTAAACCTCGTAGGGTAAAAACACAAAGGCTAGCAACTGCCAGATGCCAAATATGGGATTCCCCTAATAAATGTAAAGGCCAATTTTTCACAATTGATGCACTCATAGCACTGATGATTATAATGATAACTATTATAACGATATCCCCAGTTTTAAAACAGCCAAGACAAGAGCCAACAATAACTTCAGATATTCTCTCATCACTAGACACTCTAACAATAGGCGAATTTGATAGTGCCTATGCACAGCAACTAATAGCTGAAGGCAAAATAATGGATACGTCAAAATCACTTCTAGAGCAAATAGGGGAGTTTTATGTAACTAATATAACAATAGCAAAAGCCTTGGCTGAAGACGCATTATCTACAATATCCCCAAACGAGAACATTGGAATATGGTATGGGGATACATTATTGGCTTCTAAAAATATAACACCGTTTGAAACAGCAGAAAATATTTTTACAGATAGACAAACTATAAGTGGAATCGGAGGAAATAGCAGTGTTACAGGGTTTTCAACACGAGCTTCTCTTGCTAGCTCTTCACAAACAGACTATACTTACTTCGGAGGGTATGTTGGAGAGGGGAATATAACAACAGACATAACTTATCAGGGGGCAATCCAATCCGCAAATTTAGAACTTGTAATTAATAATGATTTCGAAATATTTGTAAATGGAACTTCAATTGGAACATTTCAAGGATCTCCAGACGACTTTACCCCAGTGACATATAATCTTAGTATAGCAGGATTCTCATCCGGGCAAAATGTTCTAGAAATAAAAGGAACTAGCCTACATATAACCGGAGGATTCATAAAAATAACATACGATAGCGATGTGTCTTATACAGAACCGACAAGATATTACTTCCCAGGAATAAAAGGACTTATTAATCTCTACGATTCATTCTATGTCCCAGGTAATCTAACGGGGTTAACAATATCACTCCACTTCAATAATACAATAAACACCTTCTTATCTCTAGGAAAAACTCAAGTATTTAATGGAACATCAAACACAACATCTCCAATAATAATATCAAATGCAACACTATTCTCATTACTGAATTATTCCAACCTAAGTGAGAAAACTATTCCACTAAGATTCGGAATGGAGAACATGGAATATTACACCAATAATTCAAAAGATATAGACGTGTTCTCAGCAACTGATATATCAGGGAGTATGGCTGCAGGTTGTTCAAGTCCAAATTGGTGGTGTTGTTGGACCAGTGGAGATTGGTGTTCAAGTCAGACAACGTGTAATTCTTGCGGTGGAATATATGAAAATAAAATTCAGGATGCAAAAGATGCAAATATACTTTTCATAGATATGATTCTTAACGACACAGGAAACCGAGTTGGATTAACCGCATATTCAGATACAGCATCGGATACCAACTATCACGCACTATCAAATGATACAGCGTCGCTAAAATCAGAAGTAACATCTTGGAACGCAGGCGGAACAACATGTATCTGTTGCGGAATAAATAAAGCAGTTGCGGGAATTAATGCAGATTCAAACTCTAGTAAATTCAGGTCTATTGTAATGATGAGTGATGGAGATGCCAATGTTCAATGTTCAGAACAAGGAACAGGCGATGCAAATAATGACGCCATACAGGCGGCATGTGATGCTTACAGCAACTATGGAATCAGGGTTTATACGATAGGATTTGGAGCAGATGCAAATGTGCAAACACTAACACAAATGGCAGCATGTGCTGACGGTAGTTTTTATTCAGCAGTTGATGATCTAGCAGATATTTATCAAAAAATAGCAAAAGAATTAATAGAGACAGCATACTATGAGCAAACAGTTACAGTTTCAGGCGAGTTTTTTTCACAACTTTTTCCCGACTCATATATAGAATTTAAATACAACAAAGAAACATCACCAACAGGATTACTTGCAACAATAGAGCAACCATTCCAGGACTCAGAAAATGCAACATTTTCGCTACCAGTAAATTCAACCATCCTGAAAGCAACGGCAATATCATACTCTGGACCGAAATGGACATCTTTAGTCAAAGTAAACAATCAATCAATATATAATTTAAGTGAATATAACGAAGATTTTCTATTATTGGGGGACCCATACTCAATCAATATCCCGATTTCGTCAATATCCCAGAATAATAATTTAACATTACAAACAGGATTAGTAGCCAATAATCTAACCGAGGGGTCGATTTATAATAAAGTCATATATACAATATCGAAGAATTTAGCATCGTATACTTCAGTTTCAGCAAAAGCAGATGGTTGTAACTGGACAATTCAATTCAATGATTATAATCTCACTCTAGCCATACCTTTAAATTATTCAGGAACCGAAACTTGTGAATATTCGTCAACCCCATATTGTGGAATTTACTCAGATTGTGAAGGCGCAACAGACTCAACGCAAATAGCGACATATAATCTATTTAAAATTTTAGATTTTAATTCTGATGGAAAAGTAGATATAGATCTTACGGCAAGTGATATGCAGATTACAACATCAAACTTAGAAGGTATTCCTTTTCTCTTCTCCACGGAGGTTCAAGTCAGAAAATGGTATTAAAAAATAACAAATACGAATTAATAAGACAACATTCAACAAGTTCTAAACTAAGAGTCTCATATCCTGGTATCAACAAAAAAGCAATTTTGTTAACTTTGGTGACAATTACAATACTTTCTATTTTTGCAATAACATATACAACTTATAGTTTATTTAAAGATAGATCCTCGGTTAATAACAGAATAACAACATTAAACAACTTCGTCTCATCAGTGGAACATGATCTTCCAAGACAGGTGTATATATCAGGTTACCGAGCAATTTTTTTATTTAATAGAAAAATAATAGATACTGGTACTTATATTACAGATGCTAATGGGCTTTTAAGTGAACTATTCTTTAATGGAACACTTCTAGGAGTCAAGCAAGATTTAATGGACGATGCAACATTTTTGAGTATAGAAACATTTCTGGCTGATAATGCAAAAAAAATTAACGCTAACTTAACTTTGGAAAATCCGACAATAGAACTATCACAAGACAATCCATGGGATATAAAAATAACATTCAATGCAACACTTCTAATAAATGACAAAGGAAATTTAGCGAGTTGGAATAGAAATATATCAGTATCGTCTCTAATTCCAATAACAAACTTTAATGACCCAATCTATTCAGTAAACACAGCCGGAAAAGTTCTAAATAGGATAAATCAAACCCCGTATAAAATCTTTGTGACAGATTCCGATTACACAAACCTAATGAACCATTTTCAAAATTCATTATACAGAGCCTCAACATCAGCGCCAAGTTTCATAATGCGACTCCAAGGAAACCTAAGTGCGAGTCCAAATGGAATCGAATCTTTAGTAAATCCTCAAATGCTAGCCGACCAAGGAATTTCAGCAAAATATAAATCTGTTGTTGATTATATTTACTTCTCCACCTCAGACCCGGCAAAGTATACAATTCCGGCGGTTAGTAATTTGATATTGGATGATGAAAATAATCATTTGACAGCATATAATGTTTCAGGGGTTGCGGTTCCAGCCTAAAAACCTAAATAAATAAAGAACTATTTAGCATGGTAAAAAACATTTTTGTAATAAATGCGAAAAATAAATTAATGGTATTTTCAATGGGTTTAATTAGATGTTTGACGAAATATCTTCTAACATCTAATCTTTCTTCAGTTGAATAATTTTCAAATTATTCATATAAGGCTGGAGCACATCAGGAACACCAACACTCCCATCCTCGTTATAAAAATTTTCCAACACCGAAATCAAAGCTCGCGGACTAGCAACAACAGTATTATTCAAAGTATGAGGAAAATATCTTTCTCCCCCTTTCTCAACTTTAATCCCCAGTCGCCGAGTCTGAGCATCAGTCAAGTTACTACAACTTCCAACCTCAAAATACTCTTTTCTACGTGGGCTCCATGCCTCAACATCAGCCGACTTTACCTTCAAATCAGCCAAATCCCCAGAACAAATCTCCAAAGTCCGACAAGGAATACCCAAACTCTCAAAAAACTCAACAGTACAATTAAGCATCTCATCATACATTTTAAAAGAATCCTCAGGCTTGCAAATCACAACCATCTCCTGCTTCTCAAATTGATGCACCCGATAAATACCCTTCTCCTCAATCCCATGCTCACCCTTCTCCTTCCTAAAACAAGCAGAGTACCCAGTGATTTTATACGGCAAATCCTTATCTCGCAAAGTTTGCCCCTCAAACATCCCAATCATTGAATGCTCACTGGTCCCAACCAAATACAAATCTTCATTCTCAATCTTATACATCATGGCGTCCTTCTCCTCAAAACTCATCACGCCGTCTACTACATTGCTTCGAATCATCACAGGCGGAATGCATAATTCAAAACCCTTCTTTACCATGAAATCCTTAGCATAAGTCAAAATAGCAGAATGTAACTGAGCAACTCCACCCTTCAAAAAATAAAATCCATGCCCAGAGGTTCTCCTAGAAGCATTTAAATCTAATCCTCCCAATCTAGCGGCAATATCAGCATGATGCGGAACTTCAAAACTAGGAACCTTATTCTCCCCAAACTTAGCAATCTCAACATTTTCACTCTCATCCTTTCCCAGAGGAACCGAAGCATCCATAATATTAGGAATCTTCATCATAATTCCACGAATTTTAACCTCTAACTTCTTCCTTTTTTCCTCAATCTCAGCAATCTTTCCAGGAATCCCTTTGGCTTCTTTCAACTTATCATCAGCATTCTCACCCGTCTTCTTCAAAGCAGCAACCTCCTCACTTACCTTATTCCTCAAACTTCGCAATCCATCTTCATCATACTTTAACTTCCGCCATTCACTATCCTTCTCCAAAACCTCATCAACAATCCCTAAATCTTCCCGATTCTTTTTCTTCATGTTCTCCTTCACAAGATTAATATTCTCCCGCACAAACTTAATATCTAACATAACAAAATCCACCCAACTTATTACTTAAACTTTTCCGTAACCACTTCCAAATTATCTGTCACCAAAACCAAATTCTGTATCTACTTTCTATGGACGAAAAACAGCAGAAAAACTTATAAGCAAATATCACTCTAATATATACATTGGAACATATAGTTCCAAACAAATACAATGGCAGAAAACTTTGATTTATTCTTCAGAAGAAAACCAGCGATGATGTTAATCGCCCTAGGAAAGGTATCTCGAGCAAAATATGGTTCACAGCTAGCAAAAGAAGTAGATTGTACATATTCACATGCTGTAAAGATTCTGCAAACACTAGAAGAATTCGGGCTAGTAAGTTTCGAGAAAAAAGGGAGAATTAAAATTATAAAGTTAACAAAAAGGGGTTCTGAAGTAGCAGAACACATAGCCGCAATCAGAGAACTAGTAGCTTAGTCACTCTTATCAATACTTTTTTAAACCAAATTTATTAGTAACATTTATGGCTTCGTAGCTCAGCCTGGTTAGAGCACTAGACTCTTAATCTAATAAGTAAAAACGACACTCTAGTTCTGTCGTTTCAATATTGATTTTATATCTAGTTTGAAAAAATCAATTATCCAACAGAATATTCTTTATTTTCTCAGAGAGAACAGAAAAAGAGTCTATTATAAAAGAAGATTCCTTTACAATATCAGACAAGTCAGTACATCCCAAAATAACTCTATCACAACCCAATTCTTTAAATTCCACAATTAATTTTCCCAAAAATATCCCATCTTTTCTTCTTGTTTTATTTGTAATGATTCTTCCTATGATATGAGAAACTTCCTTCTGATTTTTTTCAGAAGGATATAAAATTTCTATATTTTTCAATCTATTCCCATACGCCCCAAGCTCTCTAGTTTTAGATGTAGCAATTACGCCCAATTTTTTTATTTTTATTTTAGATATCATTTCTACCACCTCCCCAACAGGAGTTAATAAAGTAACACCAGTCCTATTTTTAATCTCAGGAGCTAAATCTTCAAGTGTATTACAAGGGAGAACAAAAATATCCACCCCACCCCCCTTTAATTGATTTATTGATTCAATTAAAGGGTTAATTATGGAATCTATACCCTTTTTATTTTGTATTATTTGTTCATCCATTCCCCTTGGGAAAGAAACGTTGGAGATTAAGATATTGGGATATTTCCTAAGCTCTTCGTAATTAACAATATCTAAATATAATCTTGAAGTCGTACTCGGACCAAGCCCACCTAAGATACCCACAGCCTTCATTCTTGCTTCCTCAATTCAAATCTAAGAATAGACCTTTTACCTGTTCCCACATCCTTAACTTCTTCTGATGGTGCACATACAGGATAAAGTCCATGCTCCATACAGACGTCCAAAAATTCTTTATGTGAAACAAGCGTCATATACAAACCTTCTCTAGTAATATAGACATCATCTCCAAGATAATTCATATCCTGATCTATCTCATCTGAAGTAAATACGTTCCCAATTAAGACACCATCTTTTTCAATAAGATTCGTAAGCATGCATATTATTTTCCGCAACTCCTCTCTAGACCTCGCTTGATGAATTACTCCAGAGGCAATTATAACATTAAATTTCTTAGCAATATTAGATATTTCTAAAATATCCATTTTTTGTATTTTACTTTCGATCTCTTCCAATGAAAAATATTTTTCCAATTTTTTATGAGTTTCTTTTAACATAGACTCAGATGAATCCACGCCATAAATATCAAAACCTCCTTCAATAGCTGGCATTAGATTTCTCCCCCCTCCACACCCAACATCCAAAAGATGACACTCATCACCCCCATCAATTTTCTTCAATGCACCCACTATGTGAACACAAGGAGCTTTCCCAGAAAAAAACGAAGCCTGCTCTTCCCAGAAAGCATCCTCGCACTTAGCAGAATCAACAACCCTGTATTTGCCATTATATATCGGAATAACTTCTACCTGTAAATCCTCTCCTTCAAACACCTCTCTGCATCTCTCTACGTTTTTTGTTATAGCAAAAATTAAAGGACCAACCGAAGATATAGATAAAATGGGAGCTGTTTTTTCTTTCTTTAGGATGGAAACCCTATCACAAATATCCACCAATTTAGGATAAAGAAAAGAGCAATTTTTTATACTTCCCATATTAAACCTATAATCATATATCACATCTCCCATAGCATCCAAGTCTGATTCTATCATTGCAGGAATGAACTTATGCAAGATATTGTATGCATTGAGTTTCCCATATTTCTTTCCACACTGCATAAATCCATTCATATTCTCCAGTTCTTTCTCCATGGCTTCCTCTGAATCTATTTCCTCAAAGTCCCGAGGGAAACCCAAGATCACGGAATATTCATCAGAAATATTCATTCTCTTTGCCACTAAATTTTTTCCAAGTAACAACAGTGCCCCACCTTCATATAAACCAGAAGCAGCGGAACCTCCAATACATTGAACAGGGATTAATTCATCATCATTTCCTTCTATCTCTTCCCCATGATTTTGAGCCACATACCTAAGTAGTTCTCTTGGAGTCAAAGGGCATCCATATATTTCATTTATTGCAGTACAAACACTTGTCAATAATCCACTACTTGAGCCCATTCCCTGATGCTTAACTTCTTTCAAGTTATCCACATCAATACCCAATCCATTTTCAAATCCAATAGCATCTTTCATTATGAAAAATGCATGCATAATCAAAGGCTTTCTCTTCGAATTTTCAGATATAACACATTCAGAGGAAGAAAGAATTTCCACCTTAATTTTTTTAAAAATTGGAATTGAAAAAACTATTTCTCCAGCAGTATAAACCATGTTTTTATTTTCTGCAATCTTACTAGGATCTACCGCCATCGCATTCAACCTACTTGGAAATAATATTTCTACAGATTTTAATATCGGAAAATTGTTTTTTATTTTCTTTGAACTAGGATTAAATACCGTTCCAACTTTAAATGAGCTATAATCAGTTTTCATCTTTATTGAAATACACATTTTTTATTTGAGGATTATCTTTAATATCTGTTTTCGCAAAAAGGGAGGTATCTTTTGTTTCATATTCCGTATTAGCAACATAGAAATGACCTTCTGAATATAATCTTTTTATCCACTCCCTACAATACGCCTTTTCTTCTTGAATGCTTTCTTTCTCTAAAAATCCTTCCAAAAATCCTTCCAGTGAAGTATTAGAGATGTGAATCCAATTCTCAGCATTTAAACAAGGGTCTATTCCCAGCAACCTTAGGAGATTTCCATCAAACTTTCTATTAAGATATGCCTCTACAACTTCAGGTAGCCATGAAGAATCTTTAGACCTCCCACTTATTTTAAAATGCCTGATTCCAAGCTCCTCATAAAGAATAACATCTTCTGGTCTAATAAAATTGGCTAAAAGAAATTCTTCAGGAGAACTAAGCTTTTTCGAATTACAACTTCTATGGAAATCAATGTCTTCTCCACCCTTTCCTACAGTGTTATAATGTTCAACCATAAGCGGGCACCTTCTCCTACAGCTTTCGGTAAGCATAATCTCTATCGAGATATTTTTCTCATTTGCAAATTTTATCATTTTTTTTAAGTCTCCAAAATTACGATTAACATCATGCTGAACAACTAGCTTAGATGGTTTCACTTCCAAGTATTTATCTAAATCCGTAATTGTTTGAACCCTGGCAACTGTAGATATTGTTATAGGTATATCCGAAATTTCTCTAACGAGTTTCATTATTTTAAAAGAAGTTATTATTAAAGAATCAGGAGATAATTCAAACAAAATCCATTCAAGATGTTTTTTTATCTCCTCAATTTTATTCTCTACATCTGAATCTGTCAAAGGAGAATTTAAAATATATGCAAAATCAATGCCTTCAGATTTTAGCAACTCCCTAAACTCACGCAATTCCTTTTCTTTTATCGTATTCAAAACTAAAGGATTCCTACCGTGTCCAATCGGAGATAAGGGAGACACTCCATACATTTCTTTAACAACTATTCCCTTGTCTTTTTTTAATGCTAGTATCTCCTTTAGGGTACCTTTATCCCAATGACAAGGCATTGTTAAAAAAGATTCCTTCATCATTTTTTACACCCGACCCCTAAATATTTGTGATAAAAAGTTGGCATAATTTCACACCCCTGGAAGTCCGATAACTCCAGTAATTTAATTAAAGCCTTTGGGGATTCATGATATTCCTCTGGGTGTCCCTCTCTTAGCTGTTCAGGCATCAAATCGTGTTCTTTCCTTATAGAATTTATGAATTTTTCTGATGTTAAGGGGTCCCTTACCTGCTCGAATAAAACATCTTTTATTATATCTTTATTGCTACCTTCAAAATAAAAATCAAAAAACACAAAGGTTCCCCCTTTCTTTAAAACCCTGTAAACCCCCTGAAACAATCCCACCTTGTCTTTTATGTGATGAATCGCTGCGTTGCTAACCACAATGTCAGTACTTTGATCCTCAGCAGGAATCCCTTTTTCTAAATCATATTGTACAAGGTCTAAATATTCACAAGTTTTTTGTAAATTTTTTCTTGCGAGCCCCAATTGCTCTTTAGAAGCATCTATTCCAATTATCTTAGAAAATTTACAGTCTAACGTGGGAAGAAATCTTCCATTGCCCACGCCCAAATCTATTACGTCTAAACTTTTTTTATTTGCACTTAAATCATATTTTTTGCTAACTAGTTTCCCTATATATTCTAAATGAAAAGATTTCTCATTTGGCAAATTAGAATATTCTTTAGCCCATCGGTCAAAATAAACTGAATTACTATTATTCATTTTTTAAGCTCCCTAGAAGATTTTTTATTTCTAAAATATTTCCTTCTTCTCTTCCAGAAGTATTTTCCAAAACTAACAGATTAGAATTTAATTCTTCGCTTAACTTTTTAGTGACCCCTAAAGATATTATCTGATGTTCTTCTGCTTCCTGTAAACTTCCTACGTCTCTTTCCCTAATGGCATTTTCATTATCCAATCTCCTTCTGGAAAGGATATCCTCTGGCATTGAATAAATAAATATATGAGCCGAAGCTTTTGCATATAACTCGCAGTCCAAATCATAAAGAAATTCTCCGTTTTTGTAATGAACTATATGAGAGGTTATGACAGTTGGGGTACTCCCATTCCCTAAAGTGTCAATAAATTCCTTTACATAGGCAGCTGGAGGCAGTGGTCCTTCATACTCTTTATTAGTTTTCTTTAGCCATTGACCAAGTTTTGTTCCAAAATCAATAGGGGTAGCCTCGGACTCTAGAATTTTAGAAAGATAATAAGTCTTCCCAGATCCAGGGATTCCCATGATTTCCACGAGGTTTTTCATATAGTAATTATATTAAAAAGTTTTATATACCTTTTCTAATTATATATATTACAGTACAGGATGTATATACATGGAATTAAGAAAAGTAAACAATGTGGGAAGGGACACTTTAACAGTTAGTCTCCCCATATCATGGGCAAAAAAAAATAATATCAATAAGGGCGATCAGTTAAACCTAGAGGGATATGAAGACAGGCTAATTATAAGGACTACAAATCCTGGAAAAAAAGAGGGCGCTATAGAGATAAAAGATATCAACACATTTCTATTAAATAAATTAATTCTAAACGCATACATGAAAAATTTTAATAAAATTATTCTTAACGTCGAAGATGAAAAAATTTATAATAATGAGACGGGAACAATGGTTTCAACATTCAGTTATATCGCAAATATCACTCCTACTTATATGGGAATGGAGATTATTTCTCATGGAAAGGATAAAATTATTCTTCAAAATTTATTTGAAGAAGGAGAGGAGTCCAATCTGCCCATGATACAAAAGCGAGTAATTTCATTGTATTCAGAACTCTTAGAAAGAATCATGGATAAAATAGATTCTTCAAATAATTTTCAAAATTTTAAAATAGATAAAGAGGTTATTAACATAAGAAAATTTATTTATTATAATATGAGACTAATCATAAGTTCTGAAAAACCTATTTTCTCAAAGATAAAATTATATGTTCTTCACGACCACTTAGACAACTCCCTATACAGCGCAGAAAAGTTAACAAAACTTCTTGTAAAAAAAGGAAAAGTTAATAGCAAGACCACGAAGCTGATAAAGGAGATTTTTAATATTTTTATCAGTTTTTTGAATATGAGAGAAAATCTAGACACCGCCTCCTTGAATCAATTTATTGTGAACAGAGAAGATTTTTTAAAGGTGCTTTCGAAAGAAAAACTAAGCCTAGAAGAGAATAAAATAATTCGGGAAATAGAAATCTTTCTAAATTTACATCATGATTTCATATTGGCAAGTTTAAAATAGACATTAGAAAGATTTAAAACAATATTAATACATGGGAGCATATGGAGAAAAAAATTTACCTGCTAACTAAAAATAAAGGAAAACTTTTAGCCGCACAAAAAATTTTCGATGAATTTGAAATAGAGGTTGGCTCCATAGATAAAGAATTTCCAGAAATACAGGAATCAACCAGTATAGAGATAGCAAAATTTTCCACAGAAGCTGCTGCAAAAGAATTCAATGTCCCAATTTTAAGAGAAGATCACGGACTCTATATCGAAGCTTTACAATATTTTCCCGGGCCCTTTACAGCTTTTTTTGATAAAAGCATGGACGTAGAAATACTTTTAAAATTACTCGAAAATTTTGATAATAGAAATGCAGAGATGGAATTGGCCGCGAGTTTAACGATTCCAGATAAGGGAACTTATGAATCAGTATATAGGGTGCCTCTAGAAATATCAAAGGAAGTGCAAGGGGATAAAAGAAATTGGGACAAGGTTTTAAGATTAAGAGGAGAAACCAGGACTTTTGCTGAAGCTACGGAAGAAGACAATGTGGATATTTGGACTGAAAATTATAAGAAATTAGCGAAGAAATTTTTAGAAGTTTGCGATTTTACCTAAAAAAATAAAGTTATTACTTTACTTCCGTAATACAATATTCTTGTTTCGAATTCTTAAGTTTAAATACAAATTCATCTCCTTCTTCTTTACCCATCATTGCAGCGAAAAGAGGCGCACTCGTAGTGATTATATTAACCTGCCCTTTATTAGTTTCTATCTTAGTTCCAGCTCCTGCGGGAAGAATATAACAATGCCTTTCTTCTTCGGAATCAATATTCTCTAGTCCGACCAACGCACCCAAAACCACTTTGTCTAAATTGTTCCCGATCTTATATTTTCTTAGGGAAGTCACCTCTGATTCCAGCATATAAACTCTTTCATCCAAGCCAAATGATAGAATCTGAAGTTGATTTTTTGAGGTGTCACTATGGGATTCTGATGCACTAGGTGCTTGGATTGCTCTTTCTTTTGTATCTTTTGCAGATTCTTTAACATCATATAAGTTTCCTTCTAGTATTCTAACTGTTTCTTCGAGAATAGCCTTTTTTTCATATTTTATCATATCTATATTTGCGGCAATTAGCTTTTAAGTATTATTGTAATTTATTTATACGTTTCCCAAAATAAAAATAAATTATTTTAAATAAAAGTTAGTTCAGACTCTTAATCTAAAAACAAAAACCGACACTTTGACTCTATCGGTTTTTGAGAAAAGTACTTTTGTCGTCGATATAATAGATAATGACCCATTCTTTTTATAGTTTCTGGTTTTTACGATTTTTACTGAATCGTAAGATATAAAAGTGAAGATTTTTTTGTTAGTTTACGATTGGCTTCGTAGCTCAGCCTGGTTAGAGCACTAGACTCTTAATCTAGGTGTCGGGGGTTCAAATCCCCCCGAGGCCATTCAGGGAATTATAAATTCCCTTCATACTCTCTGTGTATTTCAACGCACGGCAATGTCGGGGCGAACGATTTGCTCGAATTTTTATTGCAAAGCGATTATAAAAATTTTAGAGTGAATTGTGAATAAGGTTCAAATCCCCCCGAGTCCATCTAGCTATATCCACCATCAACTTTTAGAATACTTCCAGTAATATAACTCGCATCATTAGAAGCTAAAAATAAAATGGATTTCGCAATTTCTTCAGGTTTGGCAAATCTTTTCAAATAAATTTTTTCTATTTCTTCTTCAATAAAATCCTTTGGCAAATCTTTATTCATCTCAGTGTCTACCCATCCTGGAGCAATGGAATTAACTTGAATTTTTGGAGCAAGTTCTTTTGCAAGATTTTTAGTTAAGTTGATAACTCCAGCTTTTGAAGCATCGTAATCCGCAGCTTCAGGACTAAGAGTATTGATTCCACTTGTTGAAGAAATATTAATTATTTTTCCGTTGTTATTTTTTAGCATTTGTTCAGAAGCATATTTACTACAAAGAAATGTTCCAATTAAATTGACATTTAAAGTTTGTTTCCATTGTTCAATAGTTTTTTCAAACAATGGAATATCAAAAACGATTCCTGCGTTATTTACCAAGATGTCAATTTTTCCAAAAGTATCAATTGTTTTTTGGATCATTTCTTTGACTTCGTTTTCTTTAGAAACATCACATTTAATTGCAATTGCTTCTGAGCCAATTTTTTTAATTTCATCAACAACGGCAAGAGTATCCATTTCTTCAGAGGATAAACAATTAATCACTATTTTTGCCCCCTCTTTAGCAAACAACAAGGCAGTGGCTTTTCCAATGCCCCTACTCTAACCAGTGATTATAGCTACTTTATCTTTTAATTTCACGCATATAAAACAACATTTAGGTATTTATACTTTTCCAAAATAAAAACATCTCAAATAAAATATTCTAGTCACTCAAGTCCACAAATTAAAATTTTAGGTTTAGGCTCCTACTCAGAAGGAGAAGGACGGAAACGTCAAGAAATTTTAATTTGCATTAAATAGGATATTTCAAATTGCATTTTTTATTAGAAAATGTAATTTGAAAGAATCGCTAACTAAGTTTTGATTCCAGGGAACCTTTTTCTAAAAGGGAGCCTAATCAACACGAACAGTCTTCCCACACTTAACACACTTATAAAACCTAGATTCAGGTTCATCTCCACTTCGCATCTGCCTAATCCAAAACTCTGCCTTCTTAGAACCACAAGCATGACAATCCCAATCAGTAATAGGATTCGTAGTCTCTTTTCCCCGAACAACCATAGCCTCAACCTTCTCATCAACCTCTTCTTTCATCTCCATATTAACTTTCCCTTTAGCGACATAGTCACACTTAGGACAACCAACTCGTTTGGTTTTCATCATTAAAATAGCACCACATTTTGGACAAAATTCCATCATAAAAGACATAATATCAACTTTAAAAGATTATCTACATAGTCCTCTCTCTCTAGGACTACGCTCACCCTCAAAAAAAATCAATTTAGCCCATCCTATAAATGGCACACGAAATAAGGCTCTACCAACTAACTGATTTCTGGAAATATTCTTTTCGACCCCCAATTGCCTATAATTCGTCTTATAATTATCTCCCTTAGTAGAATAATTATTTCCAGCTCTAATAAGTCTATGGATTATAGGATGAGCAGCACCAGCATCAAAAATAATGACATCTCCAACCCTAGGATTCTTAGCTCCAACCACAAAAATTACATCCCCCTTATCAAGCCCATTTTGGAAATCCCAGTTAGTTGAATTATCAACAGATAATCCGTAATCCCCATAAACAGGACTTTCAAAGCTCTGATTAAGCCCGTCTTCATAATGATGCATGGAACAAGACTCAACAATAACTAACGGCAAATTAGTCCCAGTCAAAAAAGAAAGCCCAGGAAAAAATATGAATTTAATTACCACAAAAGCTATAATAAGAGTTACTCCAAGTGATGGCAAAGTATCTTCCTGCAAAAAATCCCACACTCTTTTTATATTCTCCATCATAGATTATCCAAAAGAGACTTTATATTCTTTATTAAAGATTTTGGGCATACACAAATTTAAATTGTCTTAATAGTAGAATAATGAACTAAGTAAATTTTCTTATTCGCTTAATTGATAATCTTTTCAGTGTGCTTCTTTCAAGCGTTTTTTTAATTAGGTAACCTAATTGAATTCCAGATATTAAGAAATAAATTAAAGGAATTTTAAATTCTTTATATAACTTATTTCTTAATTTGTCAAAATTCATAAGAAACTTGATACCATCTTTTACTCTGGTTCCTAGTCCTTTTTCATGAACAATTAATAGAAAGTTTTGCATTGCCATGGCAGAACTTGTTTTAATAGAGTCATTTGCAATTTTTTCTTTATTGTGCAAACTCGTCGATATTGTGCAAGGCTAAAAACATAACAAAATTTATAAAGTATATACTTCAAGTATACACATGCAAGACATTTTCGAAAATACAATCCTATGCAAGCATTGCAATAAAAAAATGCAACCCGAACAAATAGCCAGAAAAGGATTTCTCTTAAGAACTCTAAGGTGTGCACCTTG
>CAZROF010000012.1:0-27166 GCA_964601675.1 Candidatus Woesearchaeota archaeon | reverse complement strand
AAAATCTTCAAAATATTACAATTCCCCAAAACCAAACCACAAAAAATCAAACCCAACAATATTTTCAAAATATTACAATTCCCCAAAACCAAACAAAATCTCCAACAAAAAACTCAACAAATCGAACCGAGTTAAGCAATAGATCATTAATAATTTCTTCAACAATTCCCTCAAATCAATCAGAACCAAAAACAGAATTAATTCAGCATAAAGCAAAAATAGGACAAAAAGTAAAATGGACAAAACGAGTTTATACAACAAATAAAGAATACAAAATTCAAATTCCAAAAAATGCAAACAAAATTCCAAAACAACATTCTTTCAGCATTAACTCAAATAAACCAAAAGATTACATAGAAATAGAATATGAAACAGAAGCTCCAAAAACAGAAGAAACAAAAACTCCATTAGGAAAACAAGTCAAAGTCTATTCAAATGAACACTACACAAACATAACTACCTACACAAATCTATCCGAAACCCTAAACATAAAAGATAAAACCAAAATAAAAATTATTTGGCAAGAAGAAAATCAAGAAATCCATCCAATTATAAAAGACACAAATAAAAATGGAATATATGATTACATAGAATGGACAACTCCACATCTAAGCAACCAAACATTTCAAATAATAATAATAACATCTTCTTCTCATCTAAGCCAAAATAAAACCTTTTTATCAGATATCTATAATGAAGTCTATGCTCTTGACCAAATTTACTCTCCAACAATTTTACAAAACGAATATGTAAGAATGACCTTTGAAAAAAATTTAACACAAGAAAATGACATAACAATATATCCAAAAATTATAGAAGGTAATCCAAAAGTAGAAGTCTACGAAAAAAATTCAACAGTTCTTTTGGCGACATTTGAAAACATAGTAGAAGGAAAAAATCAAATTTATCTAACAAATTTATCTAAACCCCAAGATACCTTCGATTTAAAAATAATAAATGGATCTCTGCAATTTGATCAAATAATAGATCCAACAGGAACTCTAGAATCACTAGGAGAAACAGGAGAAATAAATGTAACTGATTCTTTAGTTTGGACATGGAGAGCTTTTTCGGAAACATATTCCACAGTGCCAGTAATATTAGCAACACCAGCAACTTACACAAATTGTCCAGGAACGTGTTCGGGAACCACAGCAGGAAATGGAGGTATGTATCCAATACCATTAGTAAAAGATGTCTCAACAACAGGATTTAATTTTTCAATGTGTATCGATGGGGGCGCTGTAACCTGCACAACAGGGGCATCCCAAGAGACATTCCATTACTTTGTCTTCAATCCAGCTGCCACAGCAAATTACGACTGGATAGAAACAGGAACAACTTCCTCTGTTCCAACAGATGGAACAGATACTCCAACAACACTTTCAAGCTCATTCGCAAACACACCAGATATCTGGACACAAGCACAAACATATTCACAAAACGGAGAAATAGGGGCACAGGCGTGGGTCGAAGATAATCTAAAATCAACAACAGCCTTCACATACATAGGATGCGTTCACACAGGAATAGGAGATAACTGTGACACTAATAATCCACCCGAAACTTTTGGATATGTAGCAATAGATACTTCACAAGCTAATTTCTCAAGTAATGTTAATTTTCAATTCGGGATGGCAGATATAAGTAATAGCGCATGGACAGCAGCAACATTTTCTCCAACCTATACAGCCCCAAGAGTAATGGTCACCCAAAATGACGATGATGGAGGACAAGATCCTCAATATGTATGGGCAGGAGACGTTTCAGGAGCAACAATGAAATTTAGATATTGTGAAGAAGATGCAGGAGATGTATGCAACACACACACAAGCGAAAAAACCTATTGGTTTTCAATGGAAGAAGGATTAATCTCAGTTGGAGAAGATACCCAGCCACCCTACACAACAATTCTAACCCCACAAAACATAATTTATAACACCCAAAGTTTCAACTTCAACATTAGCCTAGACGAATTAGGACAAGCATGGTTTAACCTAGATAATACATCCAACATAACAATGCAAACCACAAACAACCTAAATTTCAACTACACAAACAACTCAGTCCCAGAGGGATCCCACACGTTTTATGCGTACGCAAATGACACTCAAGGAAATAATAATTTTACACAAATAATCAATTTTATAATAGATACAATCTCACCAATAATAACCTTTCAATCTCCAACTCCATCATCAGGTTCATCACAAGGTCTTAATAATTTCACGGTTAACACGACAATCCAAGAAACAAATTTTCAAAACATTACCTATTCTCTTTACAATTCAACATCTCTAGTTAATCAAACAACATACCTAACTCCAATAAATCTAATCACTTTTCAAAATCTTCCAACATCAACATATTATTATAATGTTACAGTCACAGATAAAGTAGGACAAATAACATCAACCCCAACAAGAAATTTATACATAGATTCAGAAAATCCACTAATTGAATTTTCAGGAATAACTAAACCAACAGGAGAAGTAATATCAGGAAATCAAATATCATATGAAGTAACAGCCACAGAAGCAAACGAAAAAAATATAACATTTACACTTGTCGGACCAGACTTAAGAGAAAATACATATACAGATTTTAGACGTTCAATAACATGGACATTGCTTCCAGACGGATTTTACGAATATAACGTAACAATCTTCGACACATACAACCATACGAACAAAACAGAAACAAGAAATATTACACTAGATAATTCTGCTCCACAACCAATCTTTAAATCTCCAACCGAATCAAACAATGCATACAAATCTCAAAATTGGATAGTCATCAATTCTTCAGTTTTAGAAGATAATTTTCAAAATATAACATTCTATCTATACAACACATCACAACTAATTAATCAAACAACATTCACAGACAACACAAGAAACATTAATTTTACAAACTTACCAAACACAAAATATTTTTATAATATTACCGCAACAGATAAGGCAGGCAATAAAAACTCCACAGAAACAAGGGCAATAACACTAGATACAATTCAGCCAATTGTAAATTTTGAACTTCCAACAGAGGCGAACAATAATAACCTGAGCCAAAATTGGATATTCATCAATTCATCAATTCAAGAAACAAACTTTCAAAACATAACATTTTCTCTATACGATACATCAGTATTAGTAAATCAAACAACATTCACAGACAACACAAGAAATATTAACTTTACAAATCTAGCCTCTAAAATATATTCTTATAATATAACATTAATAGACAAAGCGGGAAATCAAGGAAACACATTAACAAGAAAAACTGGACTAGATTTACAAGGTCCAACCATCAATATATTAACCCCACAATCAAAAGTATACGGAACAGGAATAAATCTATTACTTAATGTAACAATATCAGATCCAATCGCAGGAGTTTCTAGCTGTTGGTGGAATATCGATAACGGAGTTAATAAATCAATAACTTGCAATACCCCAGTAAATTTTAACACAACAGACGGAATACATGAAATAAAATTTTTCTCAAATGACACCTTTGATAATATAGGGCAATCACAAATCACATTTTCCGTTTCAACTCAGGGACCAGCAATAGAATTAATCAAACCAGCAAATAATACATTTTATTCACTAGCAACTTTAACTCTTTTTAATTATTCAACAACAGACCCAGATGGAGTAGAGTCTTGTTCTTTATTTGGATCATGGGGCTCAGGTTGGCATTTAAATCAAACAGATTCTAGTTATGGATTACTCTTAAATAAAACAACAAGAACATGCACTTCAACATGGGGATCAGATTGTACAGTTGAAAACAATCTAGAATCCGACAACACGTTTGATGGATGCGAAAATAATCAAAATACAGACGAGAGAGTCGCAGGGATGTGGTTGAGCAGCACAAAAACCACAGCAGGAAGCACAGTTAATATAATCTGTCAATATGAAACATGGGCAACTGATGATTTATATATTTGGTATTACAACGGAACAGGATGGAAGACTCTTCAACAAAGTTTAGATGTAACATCGTCAGGCATGGTAAACAAGAGCGCAAGTTTTACAGTAGATAATGTTATCGGAACTCACCAAATAAGATGCGGAATAACTTATGGGCAAGTAACCGAAACAGATTTTTGTGCAGATTTAGGAATATACAACGATAACGATGATTTAAACTTCACAGTAGTCGCCCCAAAAGAAGAAGGAAACTTCACAGTCAATTTATCAACAGAAGGAAATTACAAGTGGAACATCAAATGCAACGATTCACAAAATTATACGTCAACAGCATTAAATAATTTTACAATAGCAGTTGATCTAACTCCACCAATAATAGATTTTGGAGCAGGAACTCTTTCTAATAACTCAAGGACTTCGCAAAATAAAATTTATGTTAACACAACAATCCAAGAATTAAACCTAGAAAACTTAACTTTTTTTCTTTATAATTCAACAGGTTCGCAAATTCAAAATAGCACAATTTATGATAATTCAACAAGTTTAACATGGACATCCCTAGAAGACGGGACATATTATTATAATGTTACAGCAACAGATAAGGCATCCAGATATTCAAGCACACCAACTAGGAAGATTGAAATAGACACAACCGCACCAACTGGGGCAAACACAGGACCAGTCCATAATTCTTATACAAATCTAATGACACAAAATTTTACCGCAACAATGCAAGATTTAGTAGAGCTAAAAGCCACAACACTTTTTATCTACAATTCAACTGGAGGACTAGTGTATTCTTATTTAATATCATTAACAGGACTAACCTCCACAACAATAGGAAAAGTTTATACATTTTTATATGACGATATCTTTTCATGGTTCTATCAAATTAAGGATTCTGTAAATAACGAATATAACACAACATCTTCAACAATAAACATAGATCAAACAGTTCCAGAAATTACATTCATCTCACCAACAAAATCAAACAACACTATAGTTTTACAAGATTGGATAACACTAAATACAAGTGTTTACGAAGCAAATTACAAAAATATAACTTTTTCGCTTTATGATTCGACAGGGCTAAAATTCCAAAACAGCTATACAGATACAACCAGACAAATTAATTGGACGCTCCTTTTAGACGACACTTATCACTATAACGTAACTGTTTTTGATAAAGCACAAAATAATGCAACTTCAGAAACTAGAAGTATAATTTTAGACACAACCGCACCCGTGTTAATATTTTCTGGAACAACAAAACCAAATAATTCTGTAATAACAGGATCTTCAATATCTTTAGAAGTCTATGTGGCAGAAGCAAACGAACAAAACATAACATTTTTTCTTTACAACGCAACAGGGTATCAAATAAGAGAAAATACATTCTTAGATGGAAGACGAACTGCAACATGGACGCTCCTCTCTGAAGGAATGTATTATTATAATGTAACAGTTGCCGATAGAGTCAACCAAATAGGCTCAACTCTCACTAGAAAAATAACACTTGACAATACAGCACCAACACTAAATTTCATCACACCAACAGAAAATAATAATGCAAACAAATCTCAAAATTATATATTCATCAATTCAAGTTTAACAGAACCAAACAAAGCAAACATAACATTTTATCTATATAACCAAACCTCCCAAGTGGCATTTCAAACATACACAGATGAAACACTATTTCATAATTTTACAAACCTCCCAGATGGAATTTATTTTTATAATATAACAGCTATAGATGAGGCAGGAAATGCAGCATCAACATCAACAAGAACAATAAACCTAGATACAATCGCACCACTAACAACATTTGTTTCACCAACAGAACCAAACGCAACAATAAGAAACCGAGATTGGATTTTTATCAACACAACCACAATAGAACAAAACTTCAAACAAATCACATTCAATATCTACGACTCTGCAGGGCTAGTGTCAACACAAATTTTTACAAACAATACAAGCGAACACAATTTTACAAACCTCCCAGACGAAAATTATAAATACAACGTAACCACATCGGACTGGGCAGGAAATTCAGATTCAACAGAAACTAGATATATAGGGTTAGACGGAGCAGGACCAATAATAGATATTATAAAACCAAGAGCAAAAACATATGGTTATAACGAATCTCTTCCATTAGAACATACAGTTTCAGACAAAGTATCACTCGTAGATTCATGTTGGTGGAATATCGACAACGGACCAAATCAGTCAATCGCTTGCAATACACCAACAACCTTCAACACAACAGTAGCAACGCATACTCTTTATTTCTTCGCAAACGATACATTTGGGAATATTGGTTCAGATTCAGTATCGTTTTTTATATCAATAACAGGCCCAGCAATAGAGTTAGTTAACCCATTAAATGACACATTTTTAGGAACCGCAACGACGCTAAATTTTTCTTTTGCAGCAAACGATCCAGATGGAACAGACTCCTGTTCGCTTTATGGAGACTGGAACGGAGGGTGGCACAAAAATGAAACATATTCAGGAGGATGGCAAGAAATCGGATTTAGAAAGAGAAAAGACATCATAATTACAAACACAGGAACAACAACACTATCAGATTTTCCTCTCTACATAAAACTCTCATCAACATATACAGATTCAGGAGACTACACCGATTTAAAATTCTTTAACGGGACTTGTGCACAAAACCAAACAACACAATTAGCACACGAAGTAGAATCTTATAATTCAAGCGAAGCAACCATTTGGGTAAGAATTCCAGAATTACCAACATCAGGACAAACTGTTTGTTTATATTATGCAAATGATAATGCACAGGATACCGAAAACAAAACAGGAACATGGAATTCAGATTATGCAATAGTCTATCATATGGATTCATTAGGAAAAGATTCAACATCAAATAATCGAGATAAACCAGCAAACATAGGAATTCCATCATCAGATAACACATTTTTAGGAGAAGGAGTTTCTTTTAGTGACGGAAATGCATGGAACCTAGCAAACTTAGCATATTGGGAAGCTGGTTATTCAACAAGGTCACACGAGGCAGTTTTTAAAACTTCATCAGATATTACCACAAGACAGGTTCTCTTCGCAGAAGGAGGAGGTACAAACGGAATCATGATGTATATAGTATCAGAAAATTTATATGCAAGATGGTGGAGCGAATCCACAGGATGGTCAGGGGGACACATAAATACCACAATTTCCCCTAATACAAAATATTATGCCGTTATGACATATTCTAATCCAGGAAATTATCAATTATATCTAAACGGAGTATTAATTAATTCAGTAATAACAACAACAGCCATAAGTGCACACAGCGGAGATGGAGGAATAGGATATACAGGAACAAACACAAAAGACTTTCATGATATCACAAATAGTGGTGGACATTATTTTCTAGGAAGTATTTATGAATTTCGAGCAAGAGACATTATCCCAACTTCAGATCAAATAAATCAAACTTATCAAACAATATTTAACCCATCAAACACACTTTCATATCAACCAGAAGAAAACTTTACGGCATTTCAAATACTATTTTCCGAGGAAGGAAAATATAACTGGAATATTGAATGTAATGATACAATTGGATACAACTCAACAGCACAAAATAATTTTTCGTTTACAGTGGACATAACAAGTCCACAGGTTTTTTTCGGATTAAATACAGAAAATAATAATTCAAACGTGAATAAAGATTGGGTTTTTGTAGACGCAAACTTAATAGAAAATAATTTTAAAAATATAACATTTAATCTATATAATTCTACACAATTATTACAAGCACAATCTTTTGCAGATAATACGCGAGAATATAATTTTACAAATTTAGCAAGTGGAACATATTATTATAATATAATAGTATTTGATTTGGCAAATCACATAGGAATATCTCAAACAAGAAAAATAAATTTAGATTTAATTGCACCAACAGGAGAACTAAATACACCATCCAATTATTCATTCTTAAATAGTTTGACACAAAATCTAACAGCAACATTTTCAGATGCAACAGGACTATTAAATGCAACGCTCTACATTCTAAACGAGACTGGTCAAATAATCTATACACAAGTAGTTGAACTCGGAGGTACTTTGTCGGAGACAGTTGGAATAGTTTATGATTTTTTACAAGAAGGAATATTCTCATGGTTTTATTCAATAGAAGATGTCGTGGGGAATAAAGCCAACACAACATCAAATACGCTAACAATTGATACAACAAATCCATTAATTGAATATACGCTCGGAACAGAAGAATCAAACAAAATATTTGAAAGAGAAAATATATTTGTAAATGTAACATCCTCAGACAACTATTGGAAAAACATAACATTCAATCTTTACGATTCTAATTCTAAAGTTTTTAGTAATACATTCTCCGACGGAACAAAACAAATTAACTGGACATTTCTTCCAGATGAAACATATTTTTATAATGTAACTGCATATGACTTAGCAGGAAATTTTAATTCAACATCAACAAGAAATATTACATTAGATAATTTATATCCCACAATTGCGTTTTCAGGTTCTACAAAACCAGATGGCGTAATAGTTTCAGGAGACAGAATATCAATAAGTGTATCTGTAACAGAGGCCAACGAAGCAAATATTACATTTTATTTATTTAATGAAACAGGATTTAATATAAAAACAAACATATATACAAATCCACAAAGAGGACTCTCATGGAATTTAATTCCAGAAGGAACATATTATTATAATGTAACAGTTGTAGACAGACTTTCTCATTCAGCCTCCACCCTAACAAGATTAATAACACTAGATAACACAGCCCCACAAATTACCTATGGGTTTGGGACATTATCAAATAATACATACATAAATCAAGATTGGATATTTTCAAAAGCAATAATAACAGAAGACAATTTTCAAAATATAACATTTTCATTATACAATTCAAGTGGAACAGTTCAGCAGTCAACTTTTCCAGACACAACAAGACAAATTAATTTTACAAATCTTCTAAATGGAAATTACTGGTATGATATGACATCTTGCGATAAAGCCTCAAATTGCAACACCTCTCAAACAAGATACATAACTCTAGATTCAATTTCTCCAACAATAGATTTTGCATCCCCAACCGAAATAGACAACTTCAATAAAACACAAAATTGGATATTCATCAATTCATCAATTCAAGAAACAAACTTCCAAAACATAACATTTTTTCTATATGACACATCGGGATTAGTAAACCAAACAACATTCACAGACAGCACAAGAAAGATTAATTTTACCTCCTTAAATTCTAAAACATACCAATATAACGCAACAACTACAGATAAAGCAGGAAATACAGCCTCAACACAAACAAGAAAAATAGGAATTGATTATCTCGGGCCATCTATACAAATCCTAACCCCACAAGCAAAAGCATACGGATACAATATCAGTCTACCATTAACATACACTGTAAGCGACAACATAGTGGGATCAGATAAATGTTGGTATAACATAGACAACCAAGTAAACTCAACTATTGGATGTACATCATCAGCAACTTTTAACACATCAAATGGAGAACATACACTACATTTTTTCTCAAATGATACACTTAGTAATATTGCCTACAAAAACGTAACATTCTTAGTATCGACAACAGGTCCAGCAATTCAATTAATGCAACCAACCGATAACTCATTTTATTCTAAAGAAACTCAGGTTTTTTTCAACTACACAGCCGAAGATCCAGATTTAACACAAACATGTTCACTATGGGGAACATGGAACGGGGGCTGGCATCTAAACCAAACGGATTTTGAAATGGAAACATACAAAAATGGATCAGTGTTTGAAGATTTTGAAAGCGGAGAAGGAGGTTTTATCCATGGGCAATATAGCGGCGGAATAGATCAATGGCACAGAAGTAGCGAATCAACCTATGACGGAAGTTTCGCATTCAAGCTAGGAGATATAGGAGCAGGTAATTATTCAAACAACGTAGGAGCTTATCTTCAAACACCAGTTTATACCATTTATGAAAACACAACATTCTCATTTAGACACTATCTAGAAACAGAAGCAAGGTATGATGGGGCGAAATTAGAATATATGTTAGATGAAAATGGGACATGGATAAAAGTTACAAATTTTATTTCAGGAGGATATACTAATACAAAAAACGGAGCTGATTATGGGTTCGTAAATGGAGAGGATATTTGGACAACCTTGATTGGATCTTCTTCAAATTTTCAATTAACGGAACCAAACTTAACAGGAATAACCCAAGATAATATAACATTCAGATTTTTATTTGCTTCAGACAGTTCGCAAAATGCAGAAGGTTGGTATATAGATGCCATTAATTTCACTTCCATGCTTGCTACCGAAAGAGGTTTTGGAAATTTTTCACTTAATCTATCAGAAGAGGGAACTAGCGAGTGGAATATTCAATGTAATGACAGCAGAGGATATTATACCTGGGCAGTTTCAAACTACTCAATTACCTTTGATGTAACAAACCCCATAATAACATTCGGAACAAATACACTTCAAGATGATTCTAATGTTTCTCAAAATTTTATCTACATAAATTCCTCCATTATAGAAAATAATTTTAAAAATATGACATTTTATTTATATAATCAAACAAATCTAATAGCAACTCATTCTCAAAACGATACATCAAGAGACTACACTTTTACAAATTTAAATAACGGAAGATATTATTATAATATAACAGTTTTCGATTCAGCATCAAGAAGCAACTCGACCCAAACCAGAACAATTCTACTAGATACAGTTTCACCAACAGGAAATCCCAACTCGCCATCAAATAATCTAATTACAAATAATCCAATCCAAAATCTAACAACAACACTATCCGATGAAAACGGCTTAACACAAGCAGTTCTTTACATTTTTAATCAATCAGGATTAGTATACAGCCAAATAATTCCACTAGCAAACGAGTTAAGCATAACGCTTGGAACAATTTATAACTTTCTAACGGATGGAGTTTACCAATGGTTTTATCAAACAGAAGACATAGTAGGAAACAAATATAACATAACAAATTCCACGATAATAATAGACACAACGTCGCCACAAATAAATTTTATCCAAACAACTCTTCCAAATAATACATATATATCACAAGATAATATTTATTTCAATACATCAATAACAGAAGCAAATTTCCAAAACATAACATTTGCATTATATAATAAAGATAACCTAGTCGGTGCATACACTTTTACAAATTCAAAACGAGATATAAATTACACTTTATTGTCAGACGACCAATACTTTTACAATGTAACATCGTCAGATAAAGCAGGAAACACGAACACATCAGAAACCAGAATAATAACACTAGATAATATTCCACCAACAGCAAATTACATTTCACCAACTAAACCAGATACAGCCAATGTTTCTCAAAATTTTATATTCTTGAATACATCAATAACAGAAGCAAATTTAGCAAACATAACATTTAAATTATATCTAGAAAGCACACTAATTAATATAACAACATATCAATCAAAAACAGAAAGTATTAATTTTACAAATTTAGCAGATGGAAATTATTTTTATAATGTAACAATTACAGACAAGGCTGGTTTATCTTCAAATCTTCCAACAAAAAAAATAACACTAGATACAACAAGCCCAATTCTTTTCTTTATAAGTCCAACAGAAAATTCTGGAGTATCACTAGAACAAGAAACAATTACACTAAACACATTTCTAACCGAAACAAATTTCCAAAATATAACATTTTATCTATATAATGAAACCACCCTCTTAAACAAAACAACATACCAAACACCAATAACACAAATTGAATTTTCGGCACAAGGCACAAACTCAACGTATTTTTATAACGCAACTGTTTTTGACACAGCGGGAAATTCAGATTCTACATCAACGAGAAACATTACTCTAATAGATACAACATTTCCAACACTAACACTAACCTCGCCACAGAATAAAACCTATACCTATAATGAAAGTATAAGAATTAACTACGATGTCTATGACCTTCATCTTGATACTTGTTGGTATAACTTAAACTCAGGAAAAAATATTACAATGCCAAATTGTCAAAGCGTAACAATTAGTGTAGCAGACGAAAAATCACACACACTAAAAGTTTATGCAAATGATACATTAGGATATACCGTATCAGAAAATGTTACATTCTTCACTAACACATCTCTAATAAAATTTCCAGAAACATATTCAGTCCAAAGCGGTTCAGTTTTTACCGACGGAACTTCAATAGAATCAATTAACGAAATAAACCCAACAAAAGGATTTATTTTACACACAGTTAGAGCTGGAGAATCCCTTCCATCAACCCTTCAAGTAACATCCGATTTCACAAAACCAGAAGAAATAGTTTTCAAAAATTATGATATTGGAGCTGGAGCAATAGTAGACTGGTCGTTAATAGCTGGACCAAATATAACAACCCAAAGAGGAGAAATATCATATAAAAATGAAAATACACTTTCACTTTCAATAACACAAGTCAACCTATCAAATTCATTTATAATAATAAACAATAGATTAAATTCAACCATTTCATCAGAAAATATAGATGGATTCTGGACAGCAAAATTCACAGATAATTCTAGTGTAAATTTTACAAGATATTCCACGTTAGCAGAGGGGGTTTTGTCTTATCAAATAGTAAGTTGGCAAGGAGTATCAGTCCAAAGCGGAAATGCCCAAATATCAGACACATCAATAACAATAGAAGATACGCTCTCGCAAATAAATCCAAACAAAACATTTATGATATTTTCAAAAAAATCCGATAATACACAAATTCAAAATTCAATGTTAAAAGGCAAAATAAAAAATTCAACTACTTTAAATTTTACAAGAGAGGGTTCGGCTGGGACATTAGATATTGAATGGTTTACCATAACTTCTCCAATTCTAAATTCGCAACACGGAACATACACACATCTTGAAACTTCGCTAGAACAATATATACCAATGCAAAAATCTCTAATTAATATATCAAGAGCATTCAACATTCAATCCAACAAAAATTCAGGATCCTCTACTTTGTTCGAAAGAGCATTTGTAACACAATCTATTTATAACAAAACGTCTCTAGTTCTGCAAAAAGGAGCAACAAATGGAGCAGGAACTTCCGCCTGGTCAACAATAGAAATCACAGAATTAGACGCACCAGAAATAACTTTAACTTATCCAATAAATACACAAAATTTTTCAACATACAACATCCTCTCATTCAACTTCACAATATCAGACGAGTCAAAAATTCTAAACTGCTCGCTTTATGGAAATTGGTCGGGTTCATGGCATCTAAATCAAACAATCCTATCCCCAACAAAAGATATAACATTAAGTTTTTCAAATATAACAGTAGAATCAGACAACTACTACGCCTGGAATGTGGAATGTACAGACGCATACCAAAATAAGGCATTCTCTAGTTCCAACTTTACATTCGCCGCATTCTTAGCACCCACAAAACCAATAATTTATAATATAACCCAAACATCAAATGATGGACTTGGAAATATAACACTATTCTGGAACAATTCAAATCATTCAGCAATATACAAAATATATACGGGACCAACAATCCAAGCAATGTCTTATTTGGCAGAAACCACAAACCAAAACTACACCGATTCAAATTTTGCTGGACAAAAAAGAAGGTTTTATCAGATTAAAGCAATAAACCCAACAGGAGAAAATTCATCTGGTATTTTTTCTGCACATTTATATGAATTAAAACACAACCTAATAAAATCAAAAAACTGGATTGCATTCCCATCAAATTTTACCAATATAGAAACTGCAAATAAAACTATCGCAGAAATACCACAATCAACCGCATTTACAACATTTAACGCGACAACACAATCCAGAATTACATGTAATAAATTTTCGTGTCCAGAAACCGTTAGTTGCACTCCAACAAATTGTAATTTCAAAATAAAGCCAGGTAAAGCTTACGAAATTAATATTAATACCTCTCTATCACAAGAAGTTAATTGGAGTGCGGTAGGCCGTGTTTATGAAGCTCAAGTAATAAATTTAACAAAAAACACAACTAGCTTTGGAAAAAATTGGATATCTATTTCGGCAAATACAACACTATCAAATGCACAAGGATTAATAGGAAGTATCTCAAATGCAGATGCAATCTCAAGATGGAATTCAATGACCCAAAGTTCACAAGGATTAATACCCTCTCCCTTTCCGTGGATTCCAGGATTCATTGGAAATAATTTTCAACTAAATTTAGAAGAAGGATATGAAGTATCCGTAACAGCATCAACACAATGGACACAAAATTAATATTAATATTGCTATTAATAATTTTTATAGTTAGCCCAGTCTCTGCTAAATTTATTTGCGGAGGAGTAGTTTCATTAGATAATACAACCCCAGCTTGGTATGAAGTAAAAACATTCCTAATGACAAACCCATCTTATTCTTCAACATGTAAAGTATCACCATCTAATAATCGTTATTGCTGTGACCTAGATATTATAAAAGACAAAACAGGATACCAGTGGAAAACATTTGACATCTTTAGTGTAAAAATAACAGATAAAACATCAGGATATTTCGCCTCGCCAAAATTAATAGTATTATCAGGAAACGGATATGATGTCGCACCAGTTCTAACATTACAAAAAGCAATAAAAATTACACAGCCAAATACAACTCTAACAATATCCGAAAATCAAATCCCAATACAATTAAGCATTCCAAATAATTGCACCAATACAATAACCTCACAACAAAATATGACTCAGGGGAAAAATAATATAACAATAACCACAATATGTAATGACGAAAAATTCGAAACATCAAAAATATTTTATCTTCTTCATGATATAGAATTTAAAAAAATCTATCCTAAAAAAATAAGAAATAAAAAAAGTACCACTATTAAACTTCAAGCAACCCTATCTAATAAAATAGAAAACATTCCATTAAAAGAATATGTCCCCTCCTCATGGAGCATTACAGACATTTCAAACAATGGCAATATTGAAGAATCAACTCCACAATATAATGTAATTACATGGCAAGTGACTGGTAATAATTTTAGTTTTAGCTATAAAGCAAAAGCTCCAAAAGTAGGATTATTCAAACCAAAACAGTTTACGTTTAAAACTATTCTTGATAAATATAACTTAGAAGAAAATCAAATTAAAGTATACAAATTTTTTCCGCTCCCAATAAAGCCAAGTCCATACATTGGAGGATGGGGGTATAATCCAAAAATATTTTCAAAAGTATCAGAACAGTTTCCATTATTTTTTAAAAACAGAGGATTAACTGTAGCACTCTATTCAAGTAAATCAATAGAACAAAGTTCGTTTGATTTGTTAGATTTTTTTTATGATGGAAAATTCGACCGACGTTATAAATATTTAAAATCATACCATATTCAAACAACCCTAAATTCCACAGAAAAAGGAAAAATGATAATTGAATACAAAACAAACAAAACATTTCTAAAAGAAAATAATTATAAAAAAATAGCTCTCTTTGAAAAACATAAAGACAAGTTTATAAAAATAACTGGTGCGGTAATAGATTCTAAAGATGACATAATTCAATATAGATTTGAAACAGAAAAATCCCCATCTGAAATATATATCTTTGCAGAAAAAAACTCTCTAACAATTCTAGATAAAATATTAAATTTTTTAGATAGACTAAAATTCTGGTAATAATATTTACTCTAATTCAGTCCAACTCCTTCATGAAAAATTCGCCGCCTTTGACAGCACCTTTTTCATAGAAGAAAACTCTCAAAAATAACCCCCAACCAATCTCAATCCACACCTGACAATATTCCTCCAAAATTTAAACATCCACCAAAACTTCCAGCGAAGCTGAACTACTCTAATTTTTCAAAAGAGAATTAAGCCTCTCCATGCAAAGTGTGAGCCTTTCCACTGACAAAGTCGATGAACTTTCCATCTACATTAACAAATACTCCAATCCCAACAAAGTTATAAACAAAGTTATCCATAATCAACCATGCTAGATGTTTTATTTAACCCAGCTAGAGCCGAGCGCCACCCATTAGAAATAGCAATCGTCGCATTCTTTTATTCATCCATATCAATCATCCTTGGTCTTTGGATATTTAAAGAATCAATATCTTTAGCAATTATTTTTTTAACAACAATATCTTGTCTTTATGTAATTCAGGGTGCAATAAAAATAGAAGAAAAAAAAGAAAAAAATTGGAACGATGAAAAATGGCTATTAAAACAACATAAATCAATCGCAATTATGATTCTAGCTCTTTTTATCGGATTTACGTTTTCATTTGCACTTTGGTCATTTTTTTTACCACAAGAAATATCTCAAACTGTGTTCACAATGCAGGGCTCATCAGTAGAACAGGTTAAACTTATCACAGGGAAAGCAACTGACATATCTGCAACATTTACAACCCTTTTTACTAATAATATAAAAATCGTCTTAATTTCCCTAATCTTTGCAGTATTTTACGGAGCTGGAGCAATTTATATAATAGCATGGAATGCCTCAGTAATGGGATTTGTAATAGGAACAATCTCAAGAGAAACTTTCGGACTAATTGCACTCCCAATAGCATTTGCAAAATATTTTCTCCACGGAATTCCAGAAATGCTCGCATATATTTTAGCCTCAGTAGCTGGGGGAATTCTCTATTTTGCACTAATCAAAGGCGACCTAGTAAATAAAGACAAAATTAAAAGAATCATTTTAGATACGACAGCTTTAATATTAATCGCAATTCTACTCCTCTTGTTTTCCGCAATTTTGGAAATTTATATTTCTCCACTAATTTAACATCTAATATAATGTCTTAAAATAAACAAAATTTTAAATTCTCAAATTATTTCTATTATTCACCAAAACCCCAAACCTTAAATACTTTAAAAAGAACCTAAATAGAACAAATAAAGACCTTTAAAAGAACCTATGAAAGAGATGATTTTCAAAGATGGAAAAATCCAAAAAGGATACAGAGTAAAAATACCAAAAGCAATAGTGGACACCCTAGACATAAAAGAAGGACAAGAAATAGAAATCAAATTTAATCTAAAAACAAATAAATTAACTCTCGATATAAAATGATACTTAAATATTCTACAACTAAAAGTCTATCAGTTGGAAACTATTTTTTTCTTACCTTATTGTTAGCAACAATATTAATAATGCCGTTTGCCTCCTCTGCCCACTGGATAGCAGGATATGTAGAAGATGCACTAGATTCAACCTCTCCTGATGGAAGAATAGTTAGATTATGGAACCCAATTAATGCACAGGAAATATTCACAACAATAGGAACATCAGGAACATCAGGAACATCAAATGTTTACATGATAGATTGCGAAATGCTAACAACTCCATGTAAAGTAGGAGACATCCTAAATTTAACAATTCAAAATGACATCTCAGGATACACCGTAAAAAAAACAACACAAGTAACAGTAACAGGAGCGGGTTTTGACAAAGCGGAAAATATGTCACTAAATACTCCCCCTACATTCATTAATTTAACAATAGAAGACACCCTAACCTCTCCCCAAAATGAAATCGATTTAACGCCAGCATCAACAACACCAGTCACATGCTCAGGAATAATTCAAGACTATGAAGGCGGCTCTTCTATTCAATCAGCATATGCAGAATTCTTTTCATCCTCTTCGGCTTTTGGCAACCCAGATGACAACAACATTCATTACACAAATTCAAGTTGCCAAATAAATGAATCTTACGGAACCTCAATCCAAGCAGAAGTATCTTGTGGATTTCAAATTGAATACTACGCAGAACCTGGATTATGGCAATGTCAAATCAATACAACCGATAACTATTCATCCTCAACACTAACTTCAGACGCTACAAATATAAACACACTCCTAGCGCTAGCTGTAAATTCACCAATGGAATTTGGAGAAGTAAGCGCACAAGAAGTAAGCCAAGAAATTTCAGCCAATATTACAAATTATGGAAATATACAAATAAACCTAACCCTAAACGGATACGGACAAAATCCAGGTGATGGCAACGCAATGGAATGTGGCACAAATGACATCCAAATAGACTACATGAAATTTAATTTAACAGCATCAAATTCAAGCAATCTAACAAAACAAGAATTCGAAACAATATATCAAAATTTAACAACCTCGCCAACAACTTATAATTTCAATCTAAATTCAAGACAAAACGATTTATCAAATGAAGCAAACAAAAGTACTTATTGGAGAATTTACCTTCCTCAGGGAATAAGTTCTGGATGCTCAGGAAATGTCGTATTCGCCGCCACACAAAGTTAAATAAACATAAAATGAAAGATACAATTGGGAGAAAAAAATGAAGGGGAGATCATTAATAGTAGTCATAACAGCATTGGTAGCCTTAATCCAATTAGTCTCCGCGGTAAATGTTGGGGTTAGTCCAGCATCAATTAATTTCCAAAATGTTTTAAGGTCAGGATATGCAGAAAGACCAATAACTGTAACAATAGATTCAGAAATAAAAACAACAATAGAAATTGAAACATTTGGAAACACATCTGATTGGATAAATTTTACCTCAAAATCTCTCTCTGTTTCAAAAGGAAATCCTCTTCAAATAATTGTATCAATTTCTCCTCCTTCAGACACTCCCAATGGAAACTACTCAGGATTCCTAAGAATTAAATCTTCAAGACTCGGCAATACACAAGAAGGGCATGCGACAGGACTCGTTATCCCAACATTAGATGTTTATATAAGGACAGAGGTTACAGATAAAGAAATTACAGAATGTAAAGCGACAAATTTTAAAATCTCAAACACAGAACAAGGAGACGAAATAATTTTAAATATGGACATTGAAAATAAAGGTAATGTAATAATTTCACCAAAAGTAATATTGGACATATGGGATCAATCTTCAACAAACTTAATAGATCAAAAAGAATTTTTCCCAACCAGAATCACACCAACTAAAAAAGGACAATTTATTTTTAAAATTCCTTCTGCAAATTTAAAACTAGGACAATACTGGGCAGATGTTTCAGCCCCAGATTGTTATTCATCCGAAACACTAACATTTGACATCTTAAAAGAAGGGGCACTTTATGCATCTGGGGTATTACAAAAAATAATAGTAGAACCATGGGCAGATATTGGTGACATAGTTTCAATATTAGTTAATTTTAGAAATACAGGAGAAAAGCCACTTGAAGCAAGGTTCGTGGGAAAAATAACATACCAAAATAAAATAATTCAATTAATAAACAGTGATGAGTCGCTCTTTGTTCCAATAAATAATCAAGATAACTTTCAATTTTATTTTACTCCACAAAAGGCAGGCAAGTATGTAGTTTCAGGTAGAGTTTTTTATGATGGCAAGCGGACATATGAACAATCCACAATCCTAAATGTAATGCCAGAATCTTCTTTAAAATCAATAATGAAAAAAATCTCCTACATATTTCTAGTCTTCATTATTTTAGTTTTACTTTACAAAATAAGAAAGGAACGGAGGTCCTATTTTAGCCTAAAATCAAAAAAATGAAAAAAATATTATTAATTTTAATCTTATTTTTACCAGTATTAGTAAGCGCTTCAATAGTTAGTTTTAATTTTAACCCAGAAATAAATTCATCTCAAAACAGCATAGGAATAATTTATTCAAATTCAATTGTTTTCCAAGTTATAACAACTTCCCCAGTACTTTGCAGATACAGCCAAATTTCAACCACTCCATTTTCTTCAATGGAGGGAATATTTGACGATAATTTTGAAACAATACACAAAAAAACTATGACGGAATTACATGACGGAATTTATAAATACTATGTTAAATGTAGACCAATCGATGATATAAATAATGCATCAACTGGATTAGCCAGTCTTGAGGCTACCTTAAAAATAAGCAATCCAATATCAGCACAAATAACCATAGATAATTCACCACTAAAAGCAGGCAAGCATGAAATATCATTAGTGACAACAAAATTTCCAGCCTCAACGCCGCAATTAAAATATTCTTATGATGGAATAACATATAGCCCAATAATGCTTTATGGTTCTGGAAATTCATGGAAAGGATTTTTAGTGATTTCACCAACAGCAGGAGAAGAAGTCGGCTCATTCAAATTTGAAGCAAGAGACTTAGAAGGCAGAGTAGGAACTCAAATATCTGGAGACAGTATTTTCGAAGTAGACACAAAAAAACCGTCATTAATAACTTCACTTGAAGCTTCTGGAGAATACGGGCAAATAAAATTAAAATGGATTTTAAATGAAGATGAAAAAATAAAAAAAATAAAAGTTTATAGATCAGAAAATCCAAACATAGATCTAACAAATTTATATAAAACCATAAATGAAAAAAAAGAAAAATATTACGATACTGATGTAAAAAATGGAAAAACATATTATTATAGAATATCTTCTGAAGACGAAGCTGGGAATAAGGCCGATTTATCTCGTGAAATATCAGCAACAGGCCTGCTTTTTAAAACATCTACTAAATCAGAACCAACAGGACTTTCATCATCGCTTATAGGATCAGTTGACGCAGTAATTTCAGAAATAGAATTATTAGAAACAGATATAAAAAATTCAGATAATATGATAGCTAATTTAGAATCTACAAAAAGAGAATATATGGAAGATTTTAAAATAATAAATAAATTCAAAAATTCAAAATCTGAATTAACTAGTCTAAAAAAAACAGTTGAAAATTATAAATTAACTGATATGACAAAAGATGTATTGGATAGTAGATTGGATTCTGCAAGAATAAAAATAAAAATTTTAAAAAAGAAAATACCAAGTTCATTTGAAACAATAGACTCTATAGAGATAAATTCTAATCCAACAGAAGACTCAATAAGAAAAACAGTTTTAGAATATTCTCCAGAATTAAGTCCAAGTATGATAGATAAAACAGTTAAAAAATCACTTCAAACAACAACAGAAGAAAATCTTCAAATAAAATCTAAGCTTGGAGTATTCCATGTAATATATTTAGACGGAACCTCGGAAGATTATTCAATAGTGGAGCATTCCCTAACTTCAGAATTAAAAAATTCCTCAACTTCAAAATTTCTCCTAAGATTCCCATCTGGTTCATTAGATATAAGTTCTCTTTTAATAAAAAATATAGATTATACCATCGAACAAGAAGGATTAATAAGTTTTGGAACCGGCACTAAAAAAATAACATACACCTTTAATCAAAAATTAGAACCCCAAATCCTCTCAGAAATATCACTATCATTAATTATTCCACAAAAAGAAAGCATTCCTTTGACCGGTTATTTTTTATCTTCTATCCCAAGCCAAGGATCAACTCTAGCAACATTCCTAATTATTTTAGCATCAGGATTAATTGGATATTTACTTTTTATAAAACAGCAGCAGCGAAAAGAGGTTTCACTAGATTTTTTAAAAAAAGCAAAACAGGTAAAAGTTTTACAGAAACAAAATAAAATAAAAGAAGCAGGTTTTTTATATGATCAATTAAAGGTAGATTATCTGGGACTATCAAACGAACAAAAACATGAAGTTTTCAAAGAAATAAAACACCTAACAAAAAAATGAAAAAACAAATAATAATACTATTGCTAATAATATCTCTAACAGTAATAATGGCAGAAAATCCATTACTAATAAAAATCCAGGAAAATCAAACAAACTTTACAGTTAACGAATATTTTCCACCAATATTCGCAAGTCAACTAATTAAAGAAAACCCAAACATCCAGTCAATTTCAGTTTCAGAATACGGACAGACATTCGGCTACCTAAATACATTCGGCGGCATCGGAACAAATTTTTTAATTGAGCCAGATAAAAATTACGAAATCCATACAAACCAAACGATAATAATTCGCCTAAAATACTAAACTTTTTCTATATTCTCTCCTTCTTCCTCTGTTTTCTTTTCCACTTCCTTACCTTTTTTCCAAAACAAAATCTTCCCAGAAATACCAGCAATCCAAATACTCAAACTTTTCAGCTTCTCCCAAATACTAATACCAAGTTTTATAGTAAAATTTTTCAAACCACTCAACTCAACATTCAAATATCCAGCAAAGTCCCTCCAAATCGTCCAAACAAAATCTCGAATTTTACAGTATTCGTAAATAAGCCACCCAGGAAAAACCCAAGTCTTAAATCTTTTAATCTTTCGAACAAAATTAAACCAACCAACATCAAGCCCCATCCACAACCTTTCCCAAAATCCAAACTCAAAATCAAAATGCGTAATCTTTAGACGTTTAAATTTACCAACACCATCTACCTTTTTTTTCATCTTTCTAATCCGCCGAGTCTCCGAAGAGTTAAACCTTCCATATTTTTTAATAAATTTCTCTCTTGATTTATTCAAATTATTCTGATATTTAACAAAACTTTTATCACGATTCTTAGTAGTCTTCAACTCTTCCAAAAAAGCAACATCAGTATCCTCAACTTCCTGCTTATATAAATCATCAATCTCTCCCATAAAAAATTAACACAATCAAATATTTTAAACTTACCCAAAAATAAAATCCGTAAAAATACGCGCGTAAATTTTAATAATCACTTACAAAACAAACCCTAGTTTCTAATTACACCAACATCCACAAGAATTACAATCATTATCTTTCCCTTCATACTCAAATTTAACAAAATCCATATCCCGAACATCACACTCATTAACACAACGAATTCGACATTCTCCATCATCTCGAATTTGATGCACTAAATTTCCCATAATCAAAGAACACTCATCCTTAACACTAAAAAACTCAGGTTCATGATTTTCAAAAAAACCAAAATTAAACATTACTAGCCCAATCAAAACTAAAACCAAAACCCCAATTCCAACAAACAGTCCAATAACAATCGCTCTATTCGTTTTCCTTTTCGCAGTTTTCCTTTTCCTTTTCGCAACCATAATTCCTCCTCTTACACAAATTCACAAACTCAGACAAAGTATCCTTTAATCCCCTCTCTTCTTTCTTCATCTCCTCTTCCTTCTTCACTAACCTAAAATAAATCTCACGCCAATCTTCTTCTAACTCCTGCAAAACCTTAACCTTATCATTTATCTGCCTCTTATATTCAGCTCCAAAACTCTCAATAATAATATTCGCTTTATTCCCCTCCCAATATCCCTTCATATTAGAAACAATATTTTCCTTAGCAAATTTATTCTCATACCAATCTCCCAATTTTCCAACATCCTTAAGCTCTACATTAATATCATCTAAAATTTGATCAAAAAAACCATGCCGAGACAAATTTTCATTATCATTTTTAGGCAAAGTCTCATTAATAACTTTCTTAATATTATTGTGCGTAGAATTATTAATTGCTTCATCATGCGAAACTTCTAAAGAATCTTCCTCAGCAATAGGTTCTTTCTTTGTTTCAACAGGAGCAACAATAGGAGCAACAACTGGTTTTTTGACAACAGGCAAAGGCTGTGCAGTAATAGGCTTACTTTCAGCAACTGAGGCAACATTCACACCAAGACTATCAATAGCCAAATCAGGCAATTCACTCGGTGCATTACTTTTCTTCAAAAATCCCATCCCAATTCTCCTCGATATTACAACCCCAAATTATTTTATATACCTTTCTATAATTTTTTTTAGATTATTTAAATCAAATTCGTTTTTATTTCTAATTTTATTCAATAAAATATATTTTGAAAATAATCTAGCATATTTTTTAATTTGCTTTTAAATATTTTGTACATCCGAAACTAAAATATATCTAAAATTTAATTATTCTCCTAATTATTTCTCATAAAAAGTTATTTTTGAAATGTTAAAGAGAAATATTTTTTGCTCATGAAATTTTAATCAGATTAGAATATAAATGCTTATTTCCTAACATAACATCTAAAACTAGTATCTTCAGGATTTAAACATTTAATATATTTAGCTTTTTCTAAATCTAATAAAACTCTGCTTATTGGAATTCTATGTTTTTTCAATTCTTTCACTCCATATTTTTCCCTTTATGATTTTTAAAAAAAGAACAACATCAGAATTTTAGAGTTCAACCTTTATAGAAGAAAGTTCCAAATTACGTTTAACACAAAGAAACAATAATTAAAGACACATAAAAATACAATAAATATTGTTCTACCAGCACCTTTATAATTTCCCTTCCTCTTCTACACCCATGAAAAAAGGGAGAGCTCATAGTAATACTATCAAGCAAAATAAATCAATTAATTCTACCTCAGCAACAACAATATTGATTAAGGAATTACAAAAAGAAAAACGTGAAAAAAAAATAGAAGCATTCCTTCTTTTTTTAGCAATTCTTTCAACATCGTCATTTATCCTTCTTTTTACATCTAATTATTTAATAACAGGATATGCAGTAGTCCTGAATTCTCAAGCTGGAGACATAACAGAAGTAGTAATAGAACAAACATTCCCAACACTATATTGGAATGGAATATATGGTTTAGCATTAAGAGTTCCAGGATTCATAGAACAACTATCTAGAAACCTACAAGGAGAAATAGGTCGTCAAGATCTATTTTTTGATTGCATAGATAGTTCAGCAGAAGGCGGAACCGAAATTTATGCTTCAACATCTTCAGTAATAGATTTTGCAACACTAACTCCAGCAACAGTCCAAGAAGCAGACGCATACATAGGGTGCTCAGGCAGAGTAGACTGTGCAGATAATACATTTATGGATACAATGAGCGTAATGGTCGGAACGACAAACATAACAAACATCCCAGCAACGCATACTTATAGATGGGACGGACAAAATAATGTTTTTGACATCGGAATACTAAAAGACGGACTCGGAAATATAGTGTATGTTTCCCATATCTCAAGTTTACAAAAAGGATACTCTCCAAATGTCACAGTAAATTATCAAATGCTAATTCCAACACCAGAAGAAACTGCTATAACATATTACTTTTTTACAGATCCATATGACAAATGTCCAGAAGGCGGAGGAATAGGAGAAACGATTCTAGCAAATGTTTCAGGTTATGTAAAAGATATTTTAGGGAATCCTATTTCAAACGCATCCGTAACATTTGCAGGAATAACAATAAATACATCTATCATAGGATTTTATAATTTTACACCAACACTAACCGATGGAACTTATAATATAATAACACAAAAACAATTATATGATGACGCATTTAATGCAATCAATATAACTTTTACGAATACAACTGTGCAGAAAAATATAACACTCCTAACAGCAACGCCAGGATTGTCTGAAACAATAATACCACATATTTATGGATATATATTAGACGCAAACAATCTCCCAATATTCGAAGCACAAGTTTTAATCGCAGGGCAAACAACACTAACAGATATTCTAGGATATTATTCTCTTTACCCTTCACTTACACTACAAAATCATTCTCTAATCGCAAGACTAGAAGGATACAATAATAATTATTCCATAATAAACTTCACATCTAAACCAACCGAAGCAAAAATAAATTTAACACTAACAGAAATAAATCCAATAATAGAGCAACTCATATATCCGACTGGACCATATACAGAAAAAAATAAACTTTCAGATATAATTGAGGCAGCCAAAAAAAATGGAGACGATCAGTGGATTAGTACAAAAGAAATCAAAAAAGAAATAAGAAGAAACACCTTTGTAGAAGAATCAGTCGGAATTTATAATTTTGGAGAACCGATGTCCTTGGTTTTTTCACTTCCAGAAAATTTAGAAAAAGTAATTACATTAAAGCAAAAATCTTTAACAATTCAACCAGACTCGTTTGGAGAACTAGAAATGACAATTTATGGGACAGCCCCTCTCGGTGAATATGTGGGCAACCTAACAATATCAGGATCATTAGACCAATCAATTCCAATAACAATCAAAGTGACGGAAAGAAAAATGCCAATAGAAACAATGTTAATTAAAGCAGATTTATTTAATACAAACATCAATAAAGGAGACGTTTTAAAATATAAACTTTCTCTTCAAAATCTTCTAAGCGATCAAGATTATTTAGTTTCAATAACTACAAAAGTAAGCGGGATAAATGATTCTGTAAATTATGTTGAAAAAGAAACATCTGAGGATATTAAAACCATGTTAACATTACTAGAAGAAATTAAACTCCCAGACGATATTCCAAATGGAGAATATAGTTTAAATATTGAGGCTAAATATTTTAATCTTGTCTCAGAAATAACAGTTCCCTTTAAGGTAACACAGCCTCTATATCTTTACGCCTTCTTTGGAATCCCATTATGGATGTATTTTGCAATAATTTCACTTTTAACTTTCCTTCTTTTGGTTCTTTTTATTTACAAACGTCATCTTGACAAAATGAAGAGATATAAAGTAGCAGTAGATTATGCAACTCTGCCAAATCCAGGTCCAAGAACAGTTAGCTTGGGACACATTGCCGAAACAAAAAAGAATGCACTCTTTGAAATAGATAGATTAACGGTCCATACAATAGTGGCAGGTGCTACGGGTATGGGTAAATCAATTTCCGCGCAAGTTTTAATAGAAGAAGTTTTAATGAAAAATATTTGTGTAATTGTGTTTGATCCAACAGCACAGTGGTCAGGAATGCTAAGAAAATGTGAAGATAAAAAAATGATGTCATTTTATCCAAAGTTCGGATTAAAACCTTCAGACGCAAGAGGCTTTCCAGGAAACATTCGAGCAATAAAAAATGCAAGACAAATTATTGACATCAACAAATTTTTCTCTCCAGGACATATTCAAATTTTTACCCTAAACAAACTTCAACCAAAAGATATGGATATTTTTGTAGCAAATGTTATTAGGCAAGTTTTCAAATCTGACCCAAAAGAATCTCCAGATTTAAAAATTCTTTTAGTTTTCGATGAAGTTCATCGTCTTCTCCCAAAGTTTGGAGGATGTGGCGAAGGATTTCTTCAAATAGAAAGAGGCTGTAGAGAATTTCGTAAGTGGGGAATTGGACAACTTTTAATTTCCCAGGTTATGAATGATTTTGTAGGAGAAATAAAAGCCAATATCAATACAGAAATACAAACTCGTACAGTAGAAGAAGGTGACTTGGAAAGAATTAAATCAAAGTATGGCGAAGGCTTTTTGAAGTCTTTAGTAAAATCTGAAGTAGGCGTGGCTATGTTTCAAAATGCAGAATATAATAGAGGTCTTCCCTATTTCATAAACTTCAGACCAATTCTTCACAACACAAGAAGACTTTCCGAC
>CAZROF010000011.1:0-27560 GCA_964601675.1 Candidatus Woesearchaeota archaeon | reverse complement strand
TAAAATCTGTATTAATAACCTTAGCCCTAACTCTTTGCTGATGCTCAATATGCTTTCTTAAATTCTCAACTTCTTCCCCAGTCTTCTTTTTAATCTTCAAAATATTTCCTTCCATCTCACCTTGAAACTCATCAACCCTAATCCAAGCCTCGATAAAATCTCCCTCTTCAATCTCAGGATAAGCTCGTTCACCCGGAGATACAAAACCTTTTAGAGATAAATTTCCGCTTCCATCCACTATTCCAAAAACAGTAGGCCCACCTGTCTGAATAATTCTCTCAATAATACCAACGACTATAGTTTCTTTTTTTAAAAACTTATCATCAATATCTTCAATTGCAGTTTGTTTCACTTTTTCATATGCCATTTTATTTTTAGAATCCGTCCATTTTATAATTGAACACTTACCATTCTTTATCTGTATAATACATAAATAATTTAGTCCTTAAAAACCTTCGCACTGCGGAAAATGTATTATCATTTTATGAATATCCTTAATGGATTTTTAAATCAAATTAAATTCCAATGTCTTTGAATCATAGTCCTTGCCATCTTTTGTGATTACAAAATTATATTTTATATTACATCCAGCTCGTACACCACTAGGGAATGCAAAATAAACTGTCATTGCATCATGCCAATCGTTATAATCTGCCCTCCATTGACCACCAATCATACCAGAACTTGCCCACCCTCTTTCAATCCACGATTGTGCTTTCTCTATACTTACTCCGCAACTATTAACTGATGATGGGTCTGCCTTAAAGTTATACGCAAATTCGTTTCCATTAGGAATTGTCGGATTCATATTTTGAATTACAAATGCAACTCCATACTTTGTTCCTTTGGATATATTTATGTATCCGGTTGAAGGTAAATAGAAGGAAGTTTTTCCATTAGCTCCCATTTCTTTTACAAGAATATTTTTGATGTCATCATTCATATAATCGATATTATATTTTTGGTAATTTATAACAATATTTGTTTTAGGTGGAGTGGCGCTAGGTGGAGTGGCAATTACTTTATTATTTACAGAAATACTATCGACCTTAGGAGAAGCTACAGGTGTTACATCTCTGTTTCCACTAAAACTAAATATGAGAAACGCAATCAAAAAAACAGCCCCAATAATTAAATAAATCAAATCACGTCTTTTCATAGAAATTAGAAATTAAAATATATTATAAATTTATCGATAAATATATATACTTAAATATACTATATTAGGCAATATACTTCTAAAACGAAAAACTTAATCCACTTCTAAAAAATCTCTAACAATCTCTAAAATATTTCCCCCATACTTCATCAACTTCTCAGGTCCAATCCCACTTACTTTCATTAATTCCTCGGCATCTTTAGGTTTCAAAATCGCAATCTCATTAATTGTAGCATTGGGCAAAACCATAAAAACAGGAACCCCTCTCTCATTACTAACAACACTCCTCCAGCTCTTCAATTCTTCAGTAAGCCCCTCATCCAAGTTATCCCGATTTTTAAAGTCCAATCTCTGATTCCCAGCAAGTACACGCATTTCCTTAGTAATATAATAAGTAGGCTTCTTTGTATGCGTAATAATCAACTCTTCTCTCGCTCTAGAAACTGCAACATAAAACAACCTCCTCTCTTCCTCCTCATGGTCATAATCATTCATTTTCACCATCTCAACAGCAGGGTGATCAGTCGCCTTACATGGGAAATTTTGCTCATTAGATCCAATCACAAAAACCTTCTTTGCTTCAAGCCCTTTAATCGCGTGAATAGTTGCAAGTGTCACACCACCCTTGTCCCCATCCACATTTCGCTTTCTTCCAACAGAATCATCCGACCTGACAATATAATTAATTCCTTTAGCCGCCATAACTCTCGCTAATTCCATTAAAGCCTTATTTGTTCTAGCTAAAACAAATATATCTTCTAAATCGACGTCAGAATCCTCAATCTCTCTCAAGATAAATTTTCTCTCTTCCTCCTCATTTGAAAAGTCTTTAATTCTAATTTTAGCCTCACCTTCAAGATGTCCTTCTAAATCGGGTAAGCACATTTCCCTAATAGCACAATTCATAAAATTTACAATATTCCAAAAACTTCTATAATTTTTCTTCAAATGAACTACTTCAGCATCCCTAAATCTTTTGCCGACTTTGTCTATATTAGCAGATGGCATCTGGACAGAAGATGTATCCTTGGATGCAAAATTTAAAATATAATTAACATCACTTCCTCTCCAACCAAAAATAGACTGTCGGGGATCTCCAACAGCAAATAAATTTTTCGGTTTCAATAATTCAATCAATTCAATCTGCATAGTGTTCACATCTTGATACTCATCAACCAGAACATGCTCAAATTTTGGAATATTAGTTTCATTATTATTAAAAAATTTAATAGTATCAATAATTTGATCACTATAATCTCGAAGTCCCTGTATTTCCATATGTTCTCTCAAATATTTCGTAATACGATAAATTCTCTCTGCATTAACTCTATCTTTCCCATCAACATCCTGGGAAAAATCATAATCCCCCTTACCCGATACTTTGAAATAATCCATTACAGCGAAACAATCATTCATAAAAGAGTTAGACAGTTGAGTGCTCGTTCTAAATTTCTTTTGTCCTGCACTAAAATATTCATCAATAATAGAATCCATATCAAGCCCCAGGGTTGCAACTGCCATATTCATAGCTAAAATCTTATCACCATAGCTCTGCACTCGAACCTGCCGACCATAAATTTGTGCTCCATACTTTTGTAAAATTCTCTCACAAAAAGAATTAAATGTGTGGATACTAACCCCTCTCACTCCTAATTCAATAAGTCGCTTCTCCATTTCAAGTCGAGCTTTCCTTGTAAAAGTAATCGCTAGAATCTTCTCTGGGCTAACCCCTTTATGTTTCACTAAAAACTCAATTCTCTTGGTCAAAACTGTCGTCTTCCCAGATCCAGCCCCAGCAACACAGAGCAGACTTTTAGCATCGGAGACAATCGCCTTTTTTTGTTCTTCATTATACATTCCCAAAAAATCTTTAAACTTCTCAAACAGCTCTATATCACCCTCCCCGATCTTCGTCTCTATAAAATCAATCCGATTCCCCATTTTTTTAGCTTCTAAGGTTGGACATGTAATTTCGTTTCTACCCTTAATTGTTAAACTCATGACCTTGACGAACTTATTATAATCACTTTGAATCATCTCAATCATTCCATTACTAATTAACCTATCAATCTCACCAAAAACTTTAGATTTGTTCCAATTTAAACTATCAAAATTATCTAGTTTATCTAGCCGATTCTTAGAAATAGATTTATTGGAATAATCTCCAATCAAAAAATCGCACAATAAATTACGTCCCACCTGAAATGGTAACTCCATTAAAGCCTTCAATATATGTGTATATTTCAAATCCCCTTCCATCTTTAAGAAAATCAACAGTTACTTTTAAGCTTTATTGGGATTTGGGTATCATCTCAACAGCATTATTGTCTTCGTTTAATTCCTCGACCTTATTTTTGGCATCAACAACAAACTTTATTTTTTCGGTATTACGAGGCAATCTCATATTCTCCAGCCTTAATGTTCTCCCATATCCTACTTCAATTTTGCCAAGTGTAATGCTATTAATAACTTTCCAATCAGCAACGTATTTATCAGTTGAGGAAAAGACAGTTAAATTGATATTATCAATTCCAGTGAGTCCGTTATTCAGCACAGATATATTAAAATTCAAATAATTTCCTTTAATACTGGCACTTACATTTCCAATTTCAGCATCGCTTAAAGCCTTAATAGAATATATTTTAGTAATAATATTAACCATGTCATCACTCATTCGCTGATCACATCCAGAAACATTAAACATGATATTTTTAGGATCATGAGAATGATCAAAACCAAAAACGTGTCCCAGTTCATGTAGCTCAACAATTGGGTAATCACAATTATCTTCGTTATATAGTAGAATTCTGCCCTTTTTTATAATCTTAAATCTAGTTGCATTGATAATCTTAGAAGGTCCCCCCTCTCCAGCAGCAAATAATTCTTTGCCGAGCTCAATATGTTTTTCAGAGCATTCGACGCTAATATCCGCATCTCTAATTTTTTCGTAAAAAGAAACTATTTTTACTTTATTGCTAAAAATATTGAATGCTGCAACCATTTCATTTCTATGTAAGATATCACAGCCTTCACCAATAGAATAAGATATTAAATTATGATCAAATCTTAAATTTTTTGCAAAAACAGGCACCTCCCCATACTCAATAAGACTTTGATTGGCAAAGTTGTTTTCGGCCATGAGGGGAATTGCGGGATTCAAATAATTTACCTTTAAATCAATATGTTTTATGGGCAAATTTTGAAAAATCATGCCAAAACCAAGGATTAACATAAGAAATATTAATATTGTAACTATCACCTTAAATATCATATTATTCTAAATTAATATCCCTATTTATTCCTTCCCATAACAGTTTTAATATCTTCAATACTTTCCGTTTCAATTAACTTCATCCGTAGTCTTTTACCCCCAACAATACCTTTGCTAAAATTCATAGCCTGATATTTAATCTGTCGAAAAAATAACTTATGCTTCTTAGCTAATTTTAAATATTCTCCAAATCCAACATTGATATTATTTCCAAAAATCTCTGGTCTTCCAATACAAGCTCTTCCAACAAACACAAAGTCAAAATCTTCCAAAATCTTTTCAATGTTATTCTCATTAACATCTCCACTAAAAATAACAGGTACATTAACAGCAGCTTTTACTGTTAAAGCAAAATCATAATCAACTTTACCAGAATATCCCTGAGAAATAGTCCGAGCATGAATTCCAATAGCATCAATCCCAATTCGCTCCGCTATCTTTACAATATCAATAGCTTTCGCACTTTTACGAATCTTAATAGTTACAGGCTTTTTTGTACTGGCTCTCATTATTTTTAATATTTCTCTAATGTCCTCTAGGTCTTCATGCATAAATGCCCCATGTCCCAGTCTCTTGGATAATTTCGACGGACACCCTAAATTAAAATCCCAAAGACTAACTTGAGAGTCATATTTTTTCATAAAACTTTTTATTCCTTTGGTGGAATTTCCAAACAACTGTAAAGCCGGTTTATCCTCCAAATTAAATTTAGCCCTAGAAAGAGGCGAGGTCATCCCAGTATAAGTCAACCCACATCCAGCACGTTTACAAAGAAGTCTAAAAGCAATATCATTAGGCTCAAGCATCGGTGCTAGAAAAACCCTATTTTTTAATTTTAAATTTCCAATCTCATATCTCATCAAACAATAAAACAAAAATCACTTATTAATTTACCGAAGTTAGTCCGAACAATCCTAATCTGAGACCAAACCATACAAAATCTTAAATAACGAAAACTTATTGTATCAAAATGACAAAAAAATAGATAGCCTATCGTTAATCCTAGGGTTAAATACTGTAGGAATCAAATTACCTTTCTCCCAAGACGATTTAGTTACTGAGAGACAGAAGAGCTAGCAGAAGAAAACAATAAAGAAAACCCACTCTATTCAAGTATATTATCAAGCGCAAAAGAAAACCTAAGTGGTCCAACATGGCAAGGCATAGATCAAAAAGGAAGTCATATTATTAAGGGAAGTTCGTACAGTCCCTCTGTACATGAGGGAGAAGGCCACTTAATAAAACTACGACCATGGCATAATTTAGTATACGCCCCAGTGCGCCCACAATTTCTTTAAAGCCCATAATCAATCTCCTCTCCAAAATATAAAAACCACTTTCCCAACAAACCCCATGACAATCTACCACAACCAAATCATTCCTAAAACAAACATTCCATCACGCATATTCTTTTAAATAACGATAGAATAAAAATACATGGGAGAAGACTTGCTAAAACTCGGAGCAATTGCCTATCAAACAACAGCATTCAATATGAGCCTCAGTAAAACAATCGAGACATTTGGAGATACAGGCGCAACCTTCACACACAACGATACAATTGGACGCTTCACATGCGAAAAAGGTGTGCTTTCCGAATGGTACATTAAAGAAGACGAAAAATGGCATCCAGCAGATTTTATAGACCCGAGTAATGGATATCAATTACAAATAATATAAAATCCAAACTTACTCACCGTGAATAACTAGGACTTTATTGAAAGCATTTTAAATATTCTTACCAAAGTGTGTCATCTTACTCTAACAGAAATCCTAAAATCATTCATCACAAAGCTCTGCTAATTTATCATAATCCCATTTCCAAAACTTCATCTTCATCAACCATTACCTCATCCCCACTCCCCATATCCTTAACCCTAAACTTTCCCATTCTAACTTCATCCGCCCCAACAAAAACAACCTTCCCAATACCCTTAGCATTAGCATATTCCATCCCCTTACTAACCGACTTATCCATCAACAAAACAACCCTCCTCTCCTTTCCCCTCAACTTCTCCGCCAAATCAACCGCAACCCTATCCTCATTCAACGACAAAACCACAATCTCAACAGCTTCACCCTCAACATCAGTCAACAACGAAATAGGCTCAAACCCAAATGAAATCCCAAATGACTGAACACCATCAACCAAATAAGCCCCACCGGCAGCAAGAGAAACACCCAAATCATCAGACCAAATCTCAAAAACAGTCCCATTATAATAAGACAACCCACGTGCCAAAAACGGCCGAAACTCTGGCTTCACACCATACATCTTACACAACTTTTTTAACTCCACAATCTCACCATAAAACTTAAACCTTTCAAAATCACCCTTAATAAAAACATCCAAAACCCTCTCACACCCAATCTTCTTCAAATTATCAGCAACCTGCTTCCTAGACAACTTATCCAACTTATCCAATTCACGTATAACCTGCTCTAGATTCTTTTCCTCAATATTCTCCGAAACCAAAATCTCATTAATCAACTTTCTATTATTTACATAAATTTTAACAGGCATCCCAAGTTTTTCAAAAACATTCTTCCCAATTTTCAAGCATTCAACCTCATCCTTCATTGAACTCCCAACAATATCCGCATCACACTGAGTAAATTCTCTAGCCCTCCCTTTCCGAATTGGCTCATCACGAAAAACGCTCCCAATCTGGAACCTTTTAAACGGCAACTTCTGATTTCGTGCCAGTCTTTTTAATTGAAAAGTAAACTCAAATCTCAAGGCCAACTTCCTCTTTCCCCTGTCTGTAAGTCTAAAAACATCTCGGACCGCCTCGTCGTTATTACCTTCGGGAACAACAAAATCTTCACTCTCAATAATCGGACTCTCCGCCGGCTCAAAACCATAAAGCTCAAACTCATTCTGAATAATCTTACGAATCCTAGCTCTCTTCAAAGCATCCATTCCAACGAAATCCTGAAATCCCTTAACTATTCTACTACTCATTTACTTACATCTCTTTTCAAGTTTAATAATGTTTCTTCCCTAAGAACAATAAAACACTCTCGTCCAATCTCCTTGGGTTCATAAGGAAATATAATTACGTCATCCTTCTCGAGATAAATTTTTTCATCTCCATCGTACCCAACCAAAGTTCTACAGATAAATTTCTCAAAATTTTTAAACTTTTTCTCAAGACGAAACGGTCCATTTTTATTTTTATAGAAACGGACAATCTTAAATATTCTTTTTAAAATATTTTTACCGTTGACCCCAGGTGTATTTCCAGTCTTAACTAAAAACCTCAGGATAGCCTCTTCTGCAATTTTTACAGAATCATTTGATTCGCGCAGTCCACACTCAATACAAACTCCAAGTTTTTTCTGGCGATACATATATCCATCGCTGCCACCTTTCTGGAAATCATCAATTCCCACAACAACCTTCTCGAGATTAAAGGATGATATAAAGTCAAAACAATCTCGTTCACAAATAATACATTTCAAAGAATCGGAGTTCTTAGACGAGTGTAAATCAAGTAATGTATCTGCCCTACGAAGAAAAGGTAATATTTCTTTGGCAGTTCTCCCCTCTAGAGTTTCTGCCATTTCACTAGGTTGCTCATCTGAAAAACATCTATTAAGATTATATTCGATATACCGCTTATTCTGTCTTTGCGCCTCTAGGTTAGCATAAATAAAAGTAACCCTTCCCCTATCCACGTTTATTTTAGAAATTAGATTGTCAAAAGCCTTTACTCCACAATCCTCATCTCCGTGGACGCCCGCCATTACGACAACATCCATCCCAGGATTTCCCCCTATTTTCTCAACAACTTTAATGTTAGATTCCATTTTTTTCCTCTAGTAGTTTAGATAGATAAATACGATTATTGTATTTTGGATCTCTTACGTTAATCTCAGAGAACCCCACATTTTTATATAACTTCAAGGCGGCGGGATTTCTCTCATCGGTTCTCAATATAATTTCAGAAGTTCTCTTCTCCATAGCTCTCTCTACATAAGCCTCTCCAAGAAGAGTCCCTACACCTTCATTTCTGTTCCGAGGACTTACTGCAAGCTCGGCTATATAGCTAGTATTTATCATACAATTATCAACAAGAAAAGGAAATTTCTCTAATGGGATATCAAAGCCCCAAGTCAATCCAATAAGGCCATTAGAATTTTCAGCAACAAGGACAATAGAATTAGATTCAGATATTCCAGAATTTAGTCCACGAACTACCTGTTTGTCAGACCATGTCTCATTCCAAGGAGCTTCAGCAAAAGAAGATTTATATATATCAATTAACTCTGGCAGGTCATCTATTGTGTAATCTCTTACATTAATTGACATAAAAAAATCCCTCGCTATTTAATTTAGAATTCGAAGAAAGGTCAAAGCTACAGCTAAAAGAATCAATATTTCGGACAATGCCGATAACTCCTGATGTTCATAGCTACCATATTAATAAAACAAATAACTAACTTTTAAACTTATCGATTTTAAATTTTCCTCTTTCTAACTTCCTAACCCGTCGCTCCAACCTCTCCATCTCAACCTTATTATTAATATCAAAAACCCATTCCAAAAACAAAACCCCAGGAAAAACAACGACAAAAGTAAAAATCAACCCACCAAAAGTCAACCTCTTAATCTTATCCCATGCTAAATCAAAAAATATTCCATGAATAATAGCCCCAATAGAAACTAATATAGAAGATACAAACAAAATTAAAATTTGTTTTTTAACCAAACTAAATGACTTCACCATAACAAAATCAACCAAGAGAGCTTTAAATCATTTACTAGTGATACATAACCCAAATTCTTAAAAAAGACTAATATCAATTCAATTTATGGAACCTGCCCAATTTAGAACAAATTTAGAACAAATTTACAAACTCAAAACAGAATCAGATAAAGAGATAAATAAATTCTATACAGCAACAATAACTCAGGGAAAAGAAAGAGAAATACTAGATATTTTTTTGGGAAAGAATAATCTCCCAAAAACCAAAGAATCAAGATTTGCAGTTGCAAAAAGAATAATATCTCTAAAAGACGACTCACTAACCCAATTCTTGAAAAAAGAAAAAATTCCCACTAACCAAATAGAAATAATCAAAGAGGATTCATACAAACTAACAAGAAAAATACATATGGTCTCACATAGAAAATTAATAGAAAAAATAGAGAACAGGCAACTACTGCCCCCATTTTACATAGAAATTCTAAAAGGCACACACTCAGTCGGATCAAAAATGAATGACTTCCACGTAAAATGGAATAAATATATAATTAATACTATAAATAAAAACCTAGAGGATGAATTCGCTTCACAGGAGAAGATTATGGATTTCTTAGAAAAAAACAATCTTCTCGATCGTGGGCATGGAGGAAAAATAGCGGATAGAAGTTATTCTGCACTCAAAAAAACATTTTTTGGATATAAGAGTAAATCATATAAAACAATATTCCCAAGAGAAGTTTCCAAAATCATAAGAACACTGAAGATATTTAGGGCAAACTTATCAAAACTAGAAGACAAAACGTATAATCAAAAAAAGGAATACATCAACTATTTAACCAGTCTAATTAGCGCATTCGGTGAGACCTCTACAAACAGCCTAGTGGAGAAATGGGCAAAAGTAGATAGTAATTGGATGGAAATTACAACTCCGTTGCAAATTGGACACCCCTTAGAATATTATGAAGATCATTATAGAAAAGCGGTAGCTGCGGGATGGGATATGCGAATACAAAATCCAGATTCATTAAAGAATACAACAGGCAATAAAGTGGCAAAAACATATGATAAATTATTTAAGCAATTTGAAAAAGAATCCTACAAAAAAGTATATCAAGAATCAACGGCTAATCTAAAAAAAGTACAACTATATTTAGGAAAACCCCTGCTTTATTATGGTGCACAATTTAACGGATTATTCTCGGCACAAGTAGTCCCAAATGATCAGATAATTAGCAAGCAAAAAGGGAAAAAAATATTTGCATTCGCAGATATGATATTAGAAAATTTAAGAAATAGACCCTTTACAAAGTTATCGCGAGAAGTTTATGAGCAAGAATACATAGATGAATCCAGAAAGTTTTTATTTAATGAAACAGAAAAATGGCATAAGATTTATGACGCCGCCACAATAGGGCATGAGTTTGGACACATCCTCTGGCTAGAAGAAAATACCGAAACCGAGATGAACAAAACTGGAAACTTCAAAAACATAGAGGAGTTTAAGGCGACAGTTGGAGGAATAATAACCTTTTTTGAAAACGAAGAAGATTCAATAAAGAAATATTTCATTAAAGATGTAATAGATAGGGCAGTTGGTTTAATAGGGTGGATGGAAGTAGGGGAGACAAGACCATACTATATTGAAGGATTAATTCACCTAAAAATATTATTCGATTCAAAAATTATCTCATGGAATGGAAAAAAAATTCATGTTAATATAACAAAAAAATCCTACGATATAACAAAAAAATCCTACAGAAATATATATAATAAATTAGCTAAATACTATCTAGAAAAAAAAGATGCAATATTATTTATGCAAGATTATACAATGGAAGAAGACAAAAAGATTCTTCCGAAAGATAAAAAGATAAAAGAATTCGCACTCTGGTTTTATGAGAAATATAAAGAGTATGGGAATCAAGTAGACGAAACAGTATCTAAAGAAGATTATATTAATTAATTCAATCCAAAACCTCTTAAAACAAAAACCCCAACCAATATAGCCGCCCGCGGACTACTCGACTTAATGCGTAGGGTAGTCCAACAGCTTTGCAGGGATTAATTTCCCTGCATTATATTCCTATTCAATAAACTTAAAAAACAAAAACTCCTCGCAATATTACCACGTTTGGTAACAATGACGGTTGTAGTTCAATGGTAGAATGTATGGTTGTGGTCCATGAGACGCGGGTTCGATTCCCGCCTTCCGTCTCCCTTTAAAATATACTGTTCGATTGAATACATCTTAATGCTGAATGCCGGCAGACTGAGCCTTCCACCTACTATTTTATTCTTTAAAGTGCTTTTAATTTACATAAAAGTTCATCTTTTAATTTCAATGATTCTCTAGGGGAAATCTTTATTCTCGGAGAAAATGGATTTTTACACCTGTTTTTCTTAGAAATAGTCGCTGTATATATCTTACCAAAAAAACCCATCTTAGATTTATTTCCATCAAAAAAATCAGCACCTTTCATCCAGTCGTTTATAGGAATAATATAATCCAAAAATAAATCTGGCTTTCTAATGCTAAAATATTTCTTCAATTCTTCAGTCGCCCGTATCGGAGTATTCCCTGTAACAACATTATTCTCGACAATCAGATATTTTTTACCTTTAATAGATTTCATCGACCTATCAACACTTCTGTTGAACCTCAACTCCAACCTATGCCCAACTATTTTTTCGTTTTTCCTGCCACAAATTACATAATGAACTTTCCACCCCAATGCCTCAAAAATTATACTATAGGGCAAAGCACCTCGCAAGAGACAAATTGCAGAATCATATTTCTTTTTATCAATATTTTTTATAGTCTTGTAAATATGTATAGGAAACTTTCCAGAAATCAGATTATCCCTCAAAATTTTATTAATAAATAACTTTGAATCATTAACATAATATTTGGAAAATTTCTTAAATTTCTTTTTGGTCAACTTATCTAGTTTTTCAAATAACTTTTTATCCAAGTCTATTTTCTCACTCATATTAATTATATATTTTTGAGATATATAAGTTTTGCACTTTATTAAAAAATTAAAGCCGGAGATTTTACCCCCCGACGGCCAATAAAAAAAATTTATGCAAAAGATTAAGCCGTCTCTTCAGAAGTCTCTTCCTCAGCCGGAGCTTCAGCAGGTGCTTCTTCAGATTCAGTTTCTGCAGCAGCCTCTTCAGTAGCAGGAGCTTCCGCTTCCGCTTCTTCAGGTGCAGCTTCCTCTTTAGCAGCTTCTTCAGTTGCTTCCTCAGCCGGAGCTTCAGTAGCAGCCTCTTCAGCAGCCTCTTCAGGAGCAGACTCAGCCTCAGGTGCAGCCTCTTCAGCAGCCTCTTCAGCAGCAGGAGCTTCCGCTTCTTCAGCAGTAGCTTCTTCAGCTTCAGGTGCAGCCTCTTCAGCAGCCTCTTCAACAGGAGTCTCAGCAGCTTCTTCTACTGGAGATTCAGTCGATTCTACAACAGGTGCATCCTCAACACTCTCCACAGGAGTTACGTTTTCTTCTTCCATGAAATTAAAATCCCAAAATTCTTTATAAAGATTTAGTTGTCACTTCAAAAAACAACTCAACACTTAATATAGAACAGCCGGTCGGCTGGAGGCATTACATAACAATCTTGTTTATTATAACTTTTCATATATGGTATATATTCATAATAAGTCCACCTACTTAATGAGAATAAAATTCTGGCTCCCAACTTAGGGGGTGCAGTATTACGAGTTCTAGAATCATAATAATTATTCTGATTGCTAAATCTCTTGTTGTAAAATTCAGCCTCATCGTCGACAAATTTATCATTGCCTAATAAAGACGAAGCCCTAATGCCCAACTTAGAAGGTATATCACTACGCTCGAAATATTCTCGCGTAGCTCGATAGCTATATCCATGACGATAATCGTAAGTGGGATATCTATCATCATTGTCATAATTGACCCAAGTGGTTTTAGAAACAATACTCAAATCACCAGAATATCTAGTATCAACAAACTTCTCCTTATAATCAAATCCCTGTGCAGCCACAAAATTGATTATTAAAATCAATCCAAGTACTAAAGCCATTTTTCTCATAAAAATTAAGACTAAAAGAACCTTTTAAGAATTATTACACTAGAATAGTTATGAAAAATTATTTATACTAGAATATCATAAACAAACCATTGTACTTCAATATAAAACAAAATTATCCTCCAACTGGAAAGACTATCCATGTAAAGATAAAATTAAAGGACAGCCCAGCGATTATGATTTCCGACTTCTAAACAAAAGCAAAGATAAAGTATTAGTAGAAAAAGGAAGTTACGAAAAAGTCCTAAAACGAATGAGACAAATTGAGTTCTTTAAACATAAACATTAAACCATCATTTTAATTTTTTCAACCAAATCAGGACGAATATAATGATGCAACGTCACCTCATATGAATTTACCCAGCTATCGTTCTTTTTAGAAAACTTCTTATGCCCCAGCTTTCCAGCTAAATCTAAGCAGAATTTTTTAGGATCACCCCTGCCTTTGTCCAAAAATTTTTCAATTTCTCGAGTAGCAAAATGAGACCGAACAATATGAGGATAAAACCTTTCTCCACAAAATCTTTCAAATTCAGCCTCAAACTCAACATCCCGAAAAATCTTACCCATGGGATTCAAAAAAACAAAATCATCATCATCTTTATTATCTAACACTCGTATCAACTCATTCACAACTTTCTTTCCGAATCTCTCAGTAATGACTTGAGGAACTCCATCTTTTCCAATAAAATCAAAAGTAACATTATTACCAGAAATATTAATATTTTTCTTCTTTAATGTAGTCAACCCCTTGTGCCGATTTCGCTTATAATAAATCTCGCTTCCAACTCTCATTCGTGTCTTCAGTAAAACTAGCATAGCTAATATGATATCAGACTCTCCCAAAGCTTTCATTAGATTTCGTTTTAACCTAGGCAAGCATCTTTCAAAATCATCTACCAAATCAAACTTCTTTTCTTTAGAAATACGCATCTTATCTAAACTGTAAAGATAATTAAAGCTCCCGCTAGTATTCTTAAAAATAACATCCCAATGTCCGTGAGATTTCTCGTCATGAATCATTAATTTTGATGCAAATAATGGAAAGCCCTTGCTTAATTTCTCTCCATTAGGCAAAATATCAATCCTCTTACCTATGGTCTTACCATCACGAAATTCCCCAAATAAAAATTTCCCATCCCGAATCAAATTCAAATTTCCGTTTTTCTTAAACAATTCAGCAACTTTTACAGCTTCAGGAAATTTAAGTTTAGATTTCAGATATTTTGTTCCGTTAATTTTACATACAGACAAATCCAAAAATCTAATCCTATAACACCTCATTAAAATAACTCGTCGACAAGCTATATAAAATTTTCTGAAAACTCGGCATAACAACCTTTAAAAATTAAAATCAACCAATAATTGTACGCTCCTATAGTCTAGTGGCCAAGGATGCTGCCCTTTCACGGCAGTGACCCGGGTTCAAATCCCGGTGGGAGCGTAATTATCTTTCGGTATATTAATGGAATTTTAGGTGGACAAAAAGTGCCCACGCTCCGTCGATTTTTAGGGAATGTTAAGACTTAAATAAAATTGATTCATTATGATTCTATGAAGTTATCGATAGAATGCGAATGTGAAACAAAATTAAAATCTCCAACAGACTTATCTTTTACAATTGGGGACAGTGAATATTTTTTTATTATTGGCGAAAATGGATTCGTATCCAAAATGAAAATAATTGCAAAAGTTCCAAACCCTGAAAAGTTTTATTCTGTTATAGATACAAGCGTAAAACCCATTTCTTTCACAATAAATTCAGATAAGGAATTCTATGAAAAAATATTAGACGAGTTTAAACATTTAGAATCGTCTATGAGTTTTTCATACCATATTAAGAAAATAAGTTGGGAAGAGCCGAAAGTTACAATTATCCCAGAAAATGATGAAGAAAAAGAAAAAATACAGATATACTCAAGACAGTTTACCAGCGGATTCCCAGATATTGAGCATGATATTTCCCTAGAAGAATTAAAGAGTCATATTGAAAGCTTACCAAAATATAAAGAATTGACATTTGTAAAATCTTTTTATAGAGAAGGGATGAACGAGTATAATTCGTTAAGATATATTAATGCTTTTTATAATTTTTATTTTATTCTAGAAGGAATATATGGAAATGGAAAAACAAGAAATAAGGATATTGAGAAAGAATTTCTTAAATCTGATGAATTTAAGACACAAATGCAAAGATTCATCGATACCCAAATTTTAACTTCTAAAGAACATTTAAAATCAGTAAAAGAAATGTTGGACATCCACAAAAAGGATTTAACAGTTGAGGGATTAACTTCATTACTGGTTTTAACTCGAGGAAGATTGCATCATTATGTGAAAAAATCTTCTTTACCACAAACTACCCCATTCAATCAAAAAGATTATCATTCAATATCGTTTATTGCTATGGGAATGGCACTTATAGCAATTCTTCTTAGATTAGTTGAAATAAATAATAGGTAAAATCGCCTACAACAATTGTAAGCCTACAACACTTCTACAAGTTTTATATAAAGAATTTTTATCTAAGATTCTCATGATAAAGATAGACCCGTACAAACACAAAGAAAGATGGGAGCGATGGGAAAAGAAAACCGCAAAAGGAATTCCAGACATCAGTAAAAAGAACTCCGAAATAATAAAGCAATATCTCCACGACATGGAACACGGACTTAACGTTTCATCGAAGAGCGTCAAGGGTGGACGAAGCTATATTAGGTTAAATTCTCTAGCAGAAAAAATGGCTTATTTCTCTAAAAAGTTTTACGAAATATATAGCCTAAATGATATAACCAAAATCAGAGAAGAACAAATAATGTTATTTTTCTCAAGAATGAGAAAGGGTGAAATTGTTAGACAAGATGGGAAAACCTATTTATCAATTCCCACTTTCGTAAAAATATTCAAAGCTTTCTGGCATTGGCATCAAATAGTTAATAGAAAAAATGGAGTAGAAATTCCAGACATAACTCTTGATTTAGATGTTAGAGGAGAGAAGCCAAAATGGGTATACTTAACCGAAGAGCAAATAAAAAAATTATGCGACAATGCAAAATGGGAATACAAAGTTATGATTATGTTTTTATTCGATACAGGGATGAGAGCTCCGAGTGAATTAATCAACATTAGAGTTTCCGACTTATACAATAATTTTAAAGAAGTTAATGTTAGAGATGAAGTGAGTAAAACTTTCGGGCGAAGAATAAAACTCATGCTTTCTTCTGAATTAATAGAAAGTTATGTTAGAGAAAAAGACCTAAAGCCAGAAGATTATCTTTTTACTATTCAGCCTTTTTCAGTAAACAAATATCTAAAACGATTGGCAAAAAGAGTTTTTACTGATGAGATGAGTGAGGCTGGAAAACAATATAAGAATCTAACAATGTATGATTTTCGTCATTGTTCCTGTTGCTATTGGCTTCCAAGATATAAATCTGAATCTGCATTAAAATATAGATTTGGTTGGAAAAAGTCAGATAAGATTCATTATTACTCGGAGCTTCTAGGAATGAAGGATACAATTCAAGAGGATGATATGTTTTTAGATACCACGAAAACAGAGATAGAGCAAAAACTCCAAGAGGTCGATAAGTCTAAAGAGATGATGGAAGAGCGACTGACGGCTATAGAGGGGCGTCTAGACACGTTTATTGAGACGATAGACAGAGTTGATATTGTATTCGGGAGGTTGGAAAATGCACAAGCCCAAGCAATTATTAATCAAGGGTAAACTATTGGATGAACTTTGGGAAGCTTATTTGGATAGTTTGGATTTGGAAAAGAAGAAAGATTTGACCAAATGGGGAAAAGGGGAGCTATTTGTGCTTAGGCGGATATTTGATGGATATAAAGTTTAAATACATTAAATTCCATTCTCTAATGAGGTGTTTATGGCTAAAGAATCTATAAAAATTAAGGTTAATCCAAAATTAATAGAATGGTCTATAGAAACTTCTGGATGGGAAATAAAGTCTCTAATTGAAAACTTAAAGATAAGCCAAAGCATATATGATAGATGGATTTCAGGAGAAGAAAACCCTACATTAAATCAATTAGAAATATTATCTAAAAAAACTAAAAGACCTCTCGCTTCATTCTTACTTTCTAAAGCCCCGGAAGAGAAGCCACTTCCAGAAGATTATAGGTTACATCCAGAACAAAGGGGTAAGTTTGATAAAAAGACTTTTTTTGCAATAAGAAAAGCCCGAAAGCTTCAAGAAATCACCAAAGAACTTTCTAGGAATATATACGAAGAAACATCATTAAAAATAAAGAAGATTACACTAAATGATTCACCTAAGGAAATTGCAAAAATAATTAGGGAAAGATTTAAACTTACAGAAGAAGTTCAAAGAAAATTCAAAGATTCATATAAATTTTTTCATTTCTTAAGGGAAAAGTTAGAAGAGGAAAATATCTTTGCTTTTCAAATATCTATGCCAATGGAAGATGCGAGAGGCTTTGCTCTGGCGGATAATATACCTAACGCAATTGCAGTAAATTCAAAGGATTTAATTGAGGCAAGAATATTTACATTAATGCATGAGGCGGGACATGTTTTATTGGGCAAGACAGGAATTAGTGTACCAGATTTTAATGATACGAATAAGGTGGAAAAATGGTGTAACGAATTTGCATCAAATATTTTACTACCATCTGCGATGGCTAAGAGAATTTTTATAGAAAACGATGAAAGGTTAACCGAGCATAAAACACTCAGAAGTATTTCTAGAAAATACAAAGTTAGTAAGGCAATGCTTCTCTATAATATGACCAAATTAAAATTCATAACTTTTGATGATTACAATGAGATTGTAGAACGCCATAGAAAATGGGCGAAACAACAAGTTAAGAAAGCTGGAGGCGGGGGTATCCCTGCAGATGTAAGAAGAATGTCAGAACTGGGAAAGAAGTTTGTTTCATTAGTAGCAGAAAACGCAGAAAGAAAACAGATAACTTATAGTGATGCATTAGGCTATCTTTCAATTAAATCAAAGAATTTTAATAAATTACTTGGAAGGCTATGATGGGAAAAAATTATTATGTTATTGATAGTTGTTCGCTAATTGAATTAAATAGGCATAATCCCTTGGATGTTTTCCCATCTCTTTGGGAAAAATTAAGTTTATTGGTTAATACCGAGATGCTTGTTTCTCACATAGAAGTATTTAATGAAATTACACAACAAGATGATGAGCTAACCGAATGGTGTAAAAGTAATAAGAAGATGTTTAAAGGTGTCTCCTCAAAACAAGCAAAAATAGTCTCCGAAATTCTTGAGAAATATCCATCCCTAATAAAAGTAGATAGGCGATATGATGCAGACCCATGGCTCATAGCCTTAGCAAAAGAAATAAAAGACAGTTCTCAAAAAACTTTATTCTCTATAAAAAGATTAATAGTCACAGAGGAAGCGCTTAAGGGAAACAGAGTAAGAATTCCGTTTGTTTGTAAAGATTTTGATATAGAGTGTATTAATAGAATAGAAATGTTTAGAGAGGAAAATTGGAAATTCTAACTTGTTTTCTTCAACAACCTATCCAACTTCCTTTCAATTCTATCCATCTGAGGTCGAGGCTTCAATTTTTGCCGACACAACTCCGACAAAGAAACTCTCTGCTCCCTAGCCTCCTCCTTTAATCGATTAAGTTTATACGTTTCAATAACTACATGGAGCTGGGAGTTCTTTTTCATTTCCGTTCATTAGCTTCCTCATCAATCTCAACTCTAGAGCGTCCATCTTTGATTGAAGCTTATTTAGTTTGTTTTCTATTTCTTCCATATCCGACCTAAAAGCACAAAGTTTATAACTGTACTTGGATAGTACAGTTATATGGCGAATAGTACAATTGAATTACTAAACAAAGAAATTCCTAGAAAGATTTACGGATTACTTCTATGTGAAGATATGTCAGAGACAGACTTGGCAATTTTAATTTATAACAACCCAAATCAGAGAGGGACGATTCACAAATGGATTTTAGAATTATTAAATGCTGAGATGATTCGGCAAACCCATACAAATAAAATAACTTGCAATAAAAAATTATACAAAGCCGATTTATTTCCTCTTGGGAATTTTGATAAAGAAGAAACTAAATTTGTTAATGCTGTTCTTGAAAGATTTATTGATAAAAGTCATAAGGACGTTGTCGGTTCATTTAAAGAAATGTTTGAAAAAATACTAATGACAAAAGAAGTCTTCAAAAGGGAAGGAGTGGTTGACAGATATGGTTTAGAATCTAAGGACTTCAAAGATTATGAAAAACATAAAAAAATGTTTTGGGGAGATAGAGATTTTAGGAAGATATTTCTAAATAATATAAAATCCAAAAAACCAATTAGAACTATCAGAAAAGATTTTGTCTTTATGAGCTTAATTGCTCCATCATCACTAGCTAAGAGGATTCATAATTGCGGATTAACAAATATCGAAAGTCCGTTATATTTTACAAATTTATTACTAAATAACCCAGATTACCAAAAGAACTAAAATAACCATGATAACTAAAATAACCAAAGTAACCAAATGGCAAGGATAGTAAGGTGTCCAATATGCGAGAAGACCAAGAAAATCAAACATAATCACTATGTTAATTTTACTTGTTGTCATATAAAATTTCCAATTTCGGAACACGATGTTATAAGAAAAGAATTTGGAGACAGGGAAAGTCAGGGATGCGCTCTTATAATAAAAAAAGCGACGGCAGAAACACCCCTAAGAGAACCAAGAGAACCAAAAGTCCTACATCCCATAGAAAAGCCAAGAAAAACGGCAATGACGGAAGAGGAGGCAGATGAAGCATATAGTTACAAATGTGGCAAATGTGGCTCTTGGTTTAATGAATTTGAAGAAGGATGTTGTCCCAATGAGAAATGTAGGGTAAAATTAGACATCTCCTAACCACAATCTTGTTCTAAAGATACTTTCTTTTCCAATACGTAATATGTTGCATCTGAAGTAATATTATCCCACCTTCCTATATATGTAGTCATATTATATCCCAACTCTTCTAAAAGAAAATCTTTATCCTCAATTTCCTTTAGGCAATCTTGAGAAGAATCAGCAAAACTAACTACAAGCTGAACTGTTCTATTGTATTTAAACCAAGCTTCGTAGCAGGTCTTTTCTGAAAGTCTATTTACTATATTTACTCCCAAATTATAATCCCTTAAATCATCTTCAATTTTATCCATACAAGCTACAGCCTTAGATGGATAAACATGACATTGCTTATAGTAACAAATATCTTTATCTTCACAGTACCCTTCTCCACACTCCTCATGGCACATCTTATCATCGCCCAAAACCATTCCTTCATCACAATAAAGCTCAATATTCTCTGAATCTTGAATTCTACTCTGCTCAATCTGGTGGTTAATAAAGCTTAGAATCATAAACACAAGAACAAGAATACCTAAGACTATTGCTACTATTGAGCCAGTTGAAAGAGTTGTTTGTTTTTTCTTTGTCATTTTACTTATCCACTAATTAATGGAATGTATCTTTTAAACCTTACCACCTCTTTATGGAATGAAGAGGAGAGTGGGACTAGATATAAAAAAGAAGATTCTCAAAATCTTGAAAGAAAATGGAGAAATGTCTTTGGGGGAGATTGAGAGAAAAACTAATACCAACAATCTAACCATTCTGAATCACATTAAGGAACTAGAATTTTTTAATAAAGTTAAAGTGATTAAGCATGAAAAAAATGAGAAGACTGGAAGACCGTATACTAGTGTTAAAATAATTTAAGAAATAGCGCGATAATTCTTCTATGTGCATAAATTTAATTTATGATTAAGTGATGTTTTTATTACAATAGAACTTATAATATCTTAGACACTTCTTTTTTTGGCAATGCCCTTGGCAAATAGCAACATTCAATAGAATAGTTGCAGCTTGATGCAACGTCAAGCCGTAGCGAGGAATCCTAATTAGGAGCAACTCAAGATGAACTAGCAGTAATAAGCCTAAATTTTGGTAGGCAAGGGCATTGCCGAACATTAAAATGGACATATACGAACTTTCAGAAAAGATGGATGTTAGAATCACCCAAATGGTTTATCTAATGAATAACAGAAAAGATATTTATTATCTAATGAAAATAAAAAAGAGGGATGGGGGTACAAGAAATATTTCTATCCCGAATAAAGAATTGAAAAAGGTTCAACGGAAAATTTTAAGAAGATTTCTATATTGGTATCCTGTACATCCCAATTGCTGTGGATTTGTTAGAGGTCGTTCAATTTTTACCAACGCTTTTCCTCATAAAAATAAAAGAGCATTATTAAAATTAGATATAAGAAATTTTTTCCCATCGATAACTTCTCGTAGAATAAATGGATACTTCAAAAATTGTCTTGGATTAGATAAAAAGTCCTCGCATCATTTAACTGAATTAATAACCCTTAATGGTCGCCTCCCTCAGGGAGCGCCTACCTCTCCATATATCGCAAACTTGATATGCGCAAACCTTGATTTAAGACTTGCTAAACTTGCTAAAAAATTAGAATTGGATTATACTAGATATGCGGACGATATGACTTTCTCTGGGAGGAAGATAAAAAAATCTATGTTTAATTCAATTGTCCGAATAATAGAGTCTGAAGGCTTTAAAATATATCCTCGCAAAACTAGATTTTTGAGCAATAAAAATAGACAAATAGTAACAGGGCTTGTTGTAAATAACTCAATAAATGTGCCACGAAAGGAGCGAAGGAAGTTACGCGCTATAATACATAATTGCATTACTCGAGGGGTAACTACTCAGAATAGAATAAAAAATAAAAATTTCATGAGATACTTGAAGGGTAAAATAGATTTTGTTAATATGGCTAATCCCACTGCCTCAAAAAAACTTTATTCAGAATTTAATAATATTGATTGGACCCCTCTTCTGCCAGTTGTGACATCCAAGCAACAAACAGATAAAACAGTAATTTTATTTCAAGAATTGGATAAATTAAACAATTTAGTAAATATAAAGTATGAGAAAGAAATAGAGATTAATGACTTCGTAGCATTACTTCTTGAGTGTAAAAATTGGTCTGATTTAAGTAATCATAGTATTGTCCTAAATAGAATTATTTCAGATAAACTTGCCTCTTTTTCTAGAGCTTTCTTGGTAGACAAAATTCCACAAAATAATCAAGACAAAAAATCTACTATCGAAAAATTCTTGGAGATTAAAGGAGCGGAATATTCTAGGTGGAATGAGCCTTTAAAAAATCTTAACCTTTTAGCAAATGTTTTACAGAGACATCCAATAAAGTGCAAAAAAACTCCGAAAGAGTTAGAAGATATTTTCAAAAAATATTGCGAATCTTATCCCTCTATTGACTACCCCCACATATGGAATAATTTAATAGAAGATTTAATTTCTCGGCTCCAAGAACTCTTTAATTGTTGCATTGACTATAAATCTCAATCATAATAATTTTTAAAAACATTAGCTTGCTATTCTAACTATGAATAATTTAATGATAACAATTTTGCTTTTTCCTGTTCTTTCTATTCTTAGAGAAACATTTTATGAATCTTTATGTAGCATTAGCACTTTTGGATGTGTAATTGGATTTACAGCCTTTAAATTGACTCCTATCCTTATAGTAACATATTGGGGTTATCTAATTTACCAGAAGTTATTCTAACGACATACCTCAATTATACCATTTTATACATTCTGTCGGTGGGAGCGTTTCATTCTTCGAATATCAACAGTTCAATCAAAAATACACCCAAATCAAAATCTCCACACCGAATACAAACAAATAAAAACCTATTATCCTTAGAAACAATATGGAAGAAGAAAATCCAAAATTTGAAGTAATAGTAATAGGAATAGTCCTCGATTCCGAAAAAAAGAAATTTTTAATTGGAAAGAAAAAAGAAGGTCCAGACGCAGAATTGTTAGGGTGGTGCTTCCCTGGAGGAAGGATAATGCCAGGAGATGATATTGACCAAGCCCTAAAAGAAAAAATCCTACTTAAAACAGGCTATTCCGTAAAAAATATAGGAACATTTTTTTCACAAACACACGAAGAAAATCCAAATATGATATCAGTCTCTTTTTTAACAAAAGTTTTCGAAGGAGAAGAAAAGCCAGGAGATGACATAACAGAGTTAAAATGGGTAGGCACAGACGAACTTGAAAGATATTTCAAAATTCCCCTTCATAGTAAGTTAAAAGAATTTCTTTCCGAACTCGTATAATATATTAGCACTCGAGATTATAATCTTCTTTATCGTCTTATAAGCAATACAAACAAATAAAAACTAAAAATAACCAATAAAATCATGGAGAAACTAAACCCAAAATTTGAAGTAATAGTATTAGGTATAATCTTTGATCATGAAAAAAAGAAAATTTTAATAGGAAGAAGAGAAAATGATAAGTTAGAAAAACTTAAATGGTGTTTTCCTGGTGGAAGACTAAAAAATGGAGAGGATATAGACGACGCTTTAAAGAGAAACATCAAATTAAAGACTGGTTATTCTGTAAAAAATATAGGAACGTTTTTTTCAAGAACCTACGAAGAAAGTTCAGAAATATTATCAGTCTCTTTTTTAACAAGAATATTCGAAGGAGAAGAAAAGCCAGGAGATGATATTGTAGAATTAAAATGGGTAACACCTCAGGAAATCGATAAGTATTTTGAGATACCCATGCACGTAAAATTGAAAGAATTTTTATTAGAACTAGTCTAATTACAATTGACTGCTTTACAAGAAGTGACTATATTTAGACTTCCTCAAAATCTTGTATCTATTATTTTGAAACATTCTAATCCAGCTAGCAAAAATAGTTTCTTTACTGGAAAAACAGGATTTTTCAGTTTATAGATGAAGTAGTTGTCAACCGATATAAATATTCACATTATCAGAATCACTAACCCCAATCTTTTTATATCTAATTTCTCCACTAATAATGATCCTGTAGCTCAGTCTGGTCAGAGCGCTAGTCTTATATGGCTACTGTTTCCACGGAAATTGTAAAAGCTTTCGCCTAAGAAAGCTAGAGGCCCCGGGTTCAAATCCCGGCAGGATCATTATCCAAACAATAGAGCAGTTCCAAGAGAGCATCCTTGCCCGAATTTTATCCAAATAAGAATAGGGGGAAAATTTAGAATAAATTAATTCATCGGCAATTATGTCAGAAAACTAAGGTGAGGTTATCCTCCCTATCTTATAACATTAAAAAAGTTTATCCAAAGCTTCAAAATTAGTGGAAAAATACTTAGGAGAATAGCTAGAGGCAAAAAGGGATTAATACTGCCTTTCATGGAAGATTTTGTTAAGACTCTTGGTGGTTGGAGTTATAAAAGATTAAAGATATATTATGATAATTGTGGGACATGGGGGCACAAGAGAGAGTTAAAGAATTATTCTAAATCTAAAGCATTCGGAATAAAAATAACAATTCCAAGGGATAATCTAAAAGATTCAAACTCAAACCAAAACAATAAAAACCAACAAGATTTCATCGATTTATGTTACTTGGACTAATAGGCAAACCATCATGTGGCAAAAGCACATTCTTCAAAGCGGCAAGCCTCTCAGACGTACTCATAGCATCCTACCCTTTCGCAACAATAGAACCAAATCACGGAATGGCCTACGTCAGAGTAAAAGCCTTATGTAAAGAACTAGGTGTAAAATGCAACCCCAGAACCGGCTTCTGCACAGGAGAAACAAGATTTGTCCCAACTGAATTGCTCGACGTAGCAGGATTAGTAGAAGGCGCAAGTGAAGGAAAAGGCCTCGGCAACAAATTTCTAGACGACCTCCGACAAGCCGACATGTTTATCCAAATCGTAGACATCTCAGCAACAACAACATTAGAAGGTCAAGAAGGAGAAGGCGATCCAATCAAAGACGTCCAAATGCTAGAAACAGAACTAAACCTCTGGTACGCTTCCATTTTCCAAAAAGTCTGGGAAAAACTCTCCCGAACAATCCAATCAACAAAAACTGACTTCGCAAAATCAGTAGCAAAACAATTTTCAGGACTCCGAGTAAAAGAAGTCGATGTAAATAGAGTATTAACAATTCTAAAACTAGACTCCTCACAACCCACAGCTTGGACAAAGCAAGATCTACATAATTTTACCAAAACATTAAGACACTCAACAAAACCAATGATAATCGCCGCAAACAAAACAGACAAACCAGGCTCACAAGAAAATCTAAAAAAATTACAAGAAGCATTCCCAGATATGAAAATAATTCCATGCTCCGCCGACGCTGAACTCTCCCTGCGACAAGCCGCAAAAGCCGAACTAATAGAATACATCCAAGGAGAATCTAGCTTCAAAGTCAACGAAGACAAAGTCAACGAAGACCAAAAGAAAGCACTGAATTCAATCCAAAAAAACGTCCTAGATAAATTTGGCTCAACTGGTGTCCAAGAAGTTTTAGATTACTCAGTCTTCGACCTCCTAAATCAAATAGCAATATTCCCAGCTGGCTCAAAACTCGCAGACTCAAAAGGGAATGTACTTCCAGACTGTTTCCTATTGCCAAATGGATCAACCGCATTAGATTTCGCATATCATCTTCATACTGACATTGGAGATAAATTCATCAAGGCAATAGATGTTCGAACAAAACAACCCGTAGGAAAAGATCATCCATTGAAGCATCGAGACGGAATCGAAATAATGACAAGTTAATCAAGATTCCCCAAAAATTTATATACATCGAGAATTTTATAATTAGTATGCAAGAAAATAAAATAACAGTCATTATCAATAAACCGATCGAAGAGGTCTTTGAATTTACAACGAATCCGAAAAACACCCACTTATGGATTACTTCTATCAATGAAGAAATTGCAGAGGAGTATCCCCAAAGATTGGAACTCAATATAAAAACAGAGGAAATAATTTCAATTGGGATTTCTACAAAGTTGTAGAATTTGAGAACAACAAAATATTTACACTTTCAGATTTAGAAAATAATTACCATGTAAAATATACTTATAAAAAAATAAACGATAATCAAACAGAGATGGAATATTTTGAATGGATGAAAGAGGGAGAATTAGATAACCCATTCACAGAAGATATCATTCAAAAATTAAAATCAGTCATGGAATTTTGTTAATCTTTACAAGAGGGTAAAAAATCATAACCAGCTAGGTTCAGCCAATTCGGGCGCAGCCCTAAACCAACAACCAAAAACAAAAAACCAACAACACGATTTGAAAAACCGTTCCTAATATCCCCCAATCTTCCCTAAAAAATCCCGAATCTCCCCAATAACCTTCTGCTGCCTCTTCTTATCACTCATCCGAACAAACTTAATCAACAAATCCTCCAACTCATCAACCCCAAGAAACCTAACCTTAAACGCATCGGTAATAAAATAAAACCTAAAAGATTTAAACTTCAACTCCTTAATCGCAACATTCCCAACATTACCCAAAAACTTCCCCTTCTTAGGAGAATTCCTCAATGACATCATCAACTCAAAAATCTTTACAGAATCTCCTCTAAACTTCTTAAAAATCTCGCCCTTCAAATTCTTAGCAATCTCTACTCTGGCCACTTTCTTTTAGCCTCTGTCAACGCATTCTCAATTGGAACAAATCCCTCCGAAGACATCAAAAAATCTTGCAACTGCCGCTCCCGTGCCCTCTCAAGTAACCTAGCAATAACATCAGAATAATTCTCCCCCATCATCCCAAATTCTCTAATCCCTTCTTTCAATTCCTTAGGTAAAGCAATAGTAGTCATTTCCATAGAAAACTATAAACATTATAACTTTTATAGTTTTCTATACTGAGCAGTATCTCCGATACTCACAAAGGAGGAGGCGGAATTTCCAAAATTTCCCCAAAATAGAAAGCCTCGACATCTTTCAAAAATCTCTTAAAAGTAACCTTTCTTTTCAAGAATTCAACCCTCCAAATCAAAACCAATAACATCCCAAGTAAATGATAATAAAACCTGATTAATAATATTTTGCTCTTTGATTTAATTCTAGCTTCATCATGAATTCGAAATCCAGTTTCAATATTCCATCTTTTTTTATACTCCAAAGTTAAAAAGATTGAAGGCTTTTGATTTGTCGCATAACAAAAATAAAGATTTTCCTTAACTCTCTTGATTATAATTGTGGTATGAGTTTGCCATGTGGATTTATCTTTTTTGTAGATTAGTTCGTGACGAAAAGACCCAAAAGAATTTGTTTGTTCAATATATTTTTTTATTGCGTTGTTTCTTGGAACTAATGTCAGATAAGGGAGATTTTTTGAGTTCAAAAAATCAATTAAATGCGCATGGTAAAAACCTCTGTCAAATAATACCAAATCTAATTTCAATTGTAAGTTTTCCAAATAACCGACGAGGT
>CAZROF010000010.1:0-28457 GCA_964601675.1 Candidatus Woesearchaeota archaeon | reverse complement strand
ATATCTACAAGTTCATTTAAATTGTTCTAAGGCTTTGAATTGTAGCTAAAGTAGCATAGAGATGCTTCATATATCTACAAGTTCATTTAAATTGTTCTAAGGCTTTGAATTGTAGCTAAAGTAGCATAGAGATGCTTCATATATCTACAAGTTCATTTAAATTGTTCTAAGGCTTTGAATTGTAGCTAAAGTAGCATAGAGATGCTTCATATATCTACAAGTTCATTTAAATTGTTCTAAGGCTTTGAATTGTAGCTAAAGTAGCTATATTTTTTAGATCTTTAGATATATTAAGAATGATTGTCTTATTATTTCTTCTTGTCTTCTTTATTGGAACACCTTTAATTATGAGTTTATTAATATAGTCTCTTATGGATGATTCACTTAATTTTAATTGTATTGCAACTACTTTATATGTTATTTCTTTGTAGTTTTCATTTTCTAGAGTATATATTGTACTAAAAACTAACATCTCTTGAGGGGTTAAACGTTTAAATTTAAGTCTTATCTCTTTTTTTATAATATCTAGTGATTCTATAATACTATTTGCCTTCTTAAAGTCTAAATTTACATCTTTTTCTAATTGTTGGTGTGTTGGTGTGTGTGTTGGTGTGTGTGTTGGAACCCCTTCATTTCCCATGGAAATAGGTGTATTATTGTTATATAAGGGCTGTATGGGTTGATTATGTGTTGGAATTGATTTTAAATGCGTTGGTGTGTTGGTGTGTTGGTGTGTTTTTGATTGATTATGTGTTGGAATTGTCTGTATATCATTTATTCTTTCATTTATATATTTTATCTCATTTTTTAATAGCAATATTTCCTCTTTTATTTTAATAAATGCCTCTTTTATTGGATCCATATATTAATTAAATTTATTTTGTTTATAATTATAGTTGTTTTTTGAAATATAGTTTTATATTTAGTATTTTGTTTTGAAAAATATTTTTATAAGGAGTATTAAGTGTATTAATTAAAATATTTTAATATTTTATAAATAAATTCATTCTTTTAAGGAAAGAGTTGGTAATTTTATATGAATTGGAAGATTTAATTCATCTTCTAACTCAAAAGCTTTAATTGATATTTTTTTTATTATGATATTTGTTAATTCTATGTATTCTGGTGTATTATATTCTTTATTTTTCTTATTTTCTAATATTGTTTCTATTATTTTTTCGCCACATAATAGGAATAACTCTCCTTTTATCTTAATTTCTCCCAAATCTTCATAATTTATCTCAAAAGTATAATTCATTTTTAATCTATCTTTTGTTTTTTCTATTTTTTCTAATAAGTCAATTTGTATATTTGTTCTTAATTTTACTTTTCCTGAGAACTTTGGATTTCTTTTAGATTTTAATTCTAAAAAATTTGCTCCAATTATTTTTATATCTATCATATTAAAAATAATTATAATAAATCCTCTTCTGATACTACAATAAAATCTCCTACGGCTATTACTGCATTATATGGTATTAATGCTTCTTTGTTTTTTGTTCTTTCTAAGGATAAATTTGAAGTGTATATTGTTAAATTTTGTAATATTATATGTATAAGCTCTCCTGTTCTTGCTTCAAATGTTATATCTTTAATTATTCCTAATTTTTTCCCTTCCTTAGTAACTACTTGTTTTCCTAATAGTGATTTAAATGGTTTTTTATCCATATTTGATTCAATTATAATTTCTTTATAAATCTTTCTTTGCTATTTTTATTTATTAATAGTAGTATTTATTTTTAAAAATGAAATAATAAGTTATAAATTTTTGATTTATTATTTTAAAATTGGTATAGATGTGACCCCTTGATTTCTTATAGAAGCTTTTTTAAAAGTTTATGAATTTTTTTGTTTTTTGTTTTTAAATTTTTATTTATAAATATTTATATTATATAATATATATTATTAATTATTATAATTTGTATTATATATTATATAGTGATATAGTTATAAATAATACAAATAATACAAATAACAAATAATACAAATAACAAATAATACAAATAACAAATGATAAATAATACAATGATAAATAATACAAATAATATAAATATATTACTATTATAGTAATTAAAGATATGATATAATAATATATTTTAGAATACAATTCATATAATTATTTCTAAAATATTGTTAGAGTGGAAACAATAGGGTAGGGGAGTTTCTGTGGAAAGAATTATTTAAAAGATTATTTTAAGTATATGAAAGTTTAAATAGTTTTGAAAGCGGATGATGTTATGGGGTTTTATTTGAAGAATATAAATGGGAGTTGAACTTGATAATATTTTTAATAGTGCTATAAATAATAGTTTATTTAAAAATAAAGGAGTTTTACAGGTTCGTTATACTCCAGACTCTATTCCACATAGAGATGAACAAATTAAATCAATTGCATCTATTCTTGCTTCTATTTTAAGGGGTGAGAGACCTAGTAATTTATTTGTTTATGGGAAAACTGGAACTGGAAAAACACTTTCTGTCCAATATGTTCAAAATGAAATAATGAAAAAAGCAAATGAATTAGGTGTTAGTATTAAATTTGAATATTTAAATTGTAAACTAAAAAAAGTTGCTGATACTGAATATAGGGTTTTAGCAGCATTAATTCGGCAGCTTGGTGGGAAAATTCCATCTACAGGACTTCCCACTGATCAGGTTTGGAGTAAATTTATTGAGTTAGTTGACAAAAAGAAACAATTAATTATTTTTATCTTTGATGAGATTGATCAGATGATTAAAAAGATGGATGATAATTTTCTTTATTCATTTACTCGTTTAAATCAAGAGCTTAGTAAGGCTCAAATTTCTTTAATTGGTATTTCTAATGAGGTTACTTTTTTGGAAAATATTGATCCTAGAGTTAGATCTAGTTTAGGTGAGGAAGAATTTATTTTTCACCCTTATAATGCCATTCAATTACAAGATATTTTGAATAGTAGGTGTGAAGAGGCGTTTAAGGAGGGTGTTGTTGCTGATGGTGTTGTTGCTAAATGTGCTGCTTATGCGGCTCGTGAACATGGGGATGCTAGACGTGCTTTAGATTTGCTTCGTATTGCCGGGGAACTTAGTGAGAGGGATGTTGTTAAGAAAATAAGTGAGGAATATATTGATTTAGCTAATGCGAAGATGGAAAAAGATAAAATTTTGGATATAATTGAGGGCGAACCTAAGCAGTTTAAATTGGTTTTATATTCTATTTTGGAATTAACTAAGCAAAATAAGGCTGGAAATTTAGATAGATTTTATACTGGAGATGTTTATAATTTATATCAAGATTTATGTGATAGGGTTAAAACTGATATTTTGACACAGCGTAGAATTTCTGATATTATTGGAGAACTTGATATGTTGGGTATTATTAATGCTAAGGTTATTTCGAAAGGGAGACATGGAAGAACAAGAGAGATTAGATTGGTTATTCCTAGTAATTTATTTGATAAAGTTGAGATGATTTTAGTTGAATCATTAGAACTTAATTAAATAATGAGGGCAAGTTCCATTGAACTGTAGATTCCTCATTTATAAAAAATGGAAAAACGGGATATATTAAAATTATGTATAGATAATGGGTTTTTTTTAGATAAGAGTATGTTAGATTTTTTTATTGAAATTGATGATGTTAAAAATATTATTTTAGCATTAAAAAATCTAAATATTTCCGAAAAAATTTTAACTATGGATGTTTTTAATAAATATAAGGGTAAATTAAATTATTCCCTTAAGGATTTTAATGAAATTAGAGATAATATTGAGATTTTAAAAAATATAAAAGTAAATTCTGGAAAAGTTGAGGCTCGTGATTTTATAAGTTATTTTAGGTCACGATTTGAGGACTTAAGGGATATTTTAATTAAAAATAATAATTTGGATAATTTAAGTTCTATTCGAAGGATTGGTATAGATAATGGCCTTTTTTGTGTTATAGGTGTGGTTTTTGATAAACATATTACTAAAAATAAGAATTTATTAATTGAAATTGAAGATTTAACTGGACGGACTATTGTTTTAGTAAATAAAGAGAATAAAGAGTTGTTTGAACGGGCACAATATTTATTATTGGATGATATTGTTGCGTTTAGGTGTTCGGGTTCTTCTAAGATGTTGTTTGCTAGTGATTTTATTTATCCAAATGCCTGTTTGAACAGTGAGAAATTTGGGAATAAAGATGAATTTGTTGCATTTAGTGGGGATTTTCATATTGGATCTAAGAATTTTTTAGAAGGTAATTTAATGCGTTTTGTTGATTGGTTGAATGGTGATGTTGGGGACGAAAGACAACGATATCTTGCGCGAAAAGTTAAATATTTGGTTTTAAGTGGAGATAATATTGAAGGCGTTGGTGTTTATCCTGGACAGAATAAATTTTTGAAAATTAAAGGATGTAGAGGTCAATATGATAAGTTAAGTAGGATTTTGGAAAAAATTAGGAAGGATGTTAAAATTGTGATGTGTCCTGGTAAACATGATGCTGTTTGGATTGGAGAACCTCAGCCTGAAATTGCCGAAAAATGGGGTGGAAGATTGAATAAAATGGAAAATTTAAAATTAGTTTCTAATCCTTCTATTATTAAAATTGGGGGTTTAAATATGTTAATTTATTATGGTGGGAATTTAAACAAATTTATTGATGAGATACCTGAACTTCGTAAATCTGTATTAAATAAATCTAAAAATGGAAATAAAGAGCCCCTAGTTAGGGTTATTGAAGAAATTTTAAAAAGGAGGCATTTAGCTCCTATTTATGGCGAAATGGATATTGTTCCTAATAAGGTTGAGGATGATTTAGTTTTGAAGGATTTACCTGATGTTTTTGTTATTGGGGGACAACATAGAGCAGTTGTTGGTAATTATAATAATATATTAATTATTTCTAGTTCTTGTTGGCAATCTCAGACTGATTTTGAGCAAAAAGTTGGTAGTGAACCAGAACCTTGTAAGGTTCCTATTTTGAATTTAAAAAGTAAGGAAATTAAGATTTTGGATTTTTCTGATAGTGTGGTTAAATGGGATAGTGGAGATGATTTAGTTTGTAGTTTGGGAGTGCGGAAATGAAAGGAAAAATTGCGATTGATATTGATGAGGTTGTTGTTGGTTTTGTTGAAAAGTATATGGAATTTATGGAGGGTAAGGGAATAAAGAGGGTTTGTTATGACGATATTGACTGTTTTGATTTGTGGGATGTTTTTGATATTAAAAAGGAAACCTTTATTGAATTATTAGATGAATATAATTGTAGTAAATATTTTGAAGAGATTGAATTTATTAAAGGCGCAAGGGAGGGTGTTGTTTTTTTGAAGGATAATTTTGATATTTATTTTATTACTGCAAGACCAAAAAGTGTTTCTAAAAAAACAAGGAATTTTATTTTTGAGGAATTTGGAATTTTGGGAAATAAGGTTATTTTTTCTGGGGATAATTTTGGAGGAAATAAAAGGAAAGATGAAATCTGTAAAGATATGGGAATTGAATTGATTATTGAAGATAATGGCAGTAATTCCTTGGATTATGTAAAAAATGGATTAAATGTTTTATTGTTAGATAAGCCTTGGAATCAGAAGTTTGAACATAAAAATATTATTAGGTGTTTTAGTTGGAATGAAATTTTGGAAAAGGTGGAGGAATTTAAAAATGAAAAAGTATTTTGAGGATTTAAAAAAGAAGGTTGATGTTGCTTATAGTGTAGCTGAGGTTGCTCGGAGTAGGGGCTTAGATCCTGTTGATAAGGTTGAATGTCCTTTGGCCTTAACTATGGCTGAGCGTTCTGTTAATTTAGTTAAAACTATTTATCCTAAATTATCGGTTAATAAGATTAGTAATAGAATATCAGAATTAGAAGAAAAGTATGGTAAATTAGATGTTATGGTCAGTTTTATTGTTGCACGGGAGATTGCGGAAGAGAAGTTTGGGAAGTTTAAAGATAGAATTGAGGCAATTGATGCTGGAATTAGAGTTGGTTTTGCTTATATGACACTTGGTGTTGTGGTAAGTCCAATTGAGGGTTATACGGGGTTAAGAGTTGGAAAGACTAAAAATAATGAGGATTATTTTATTGTAAGTTTTAGTGGTCCGATTAGAAGTGCTGGAACTACTTCTGTTTGTTTGGTTTTGATGCTGATTGATTATTTAAGAGAGAGTTTTGGTTATGCCAAATATGATATTAAGGAAGAAGAGGTGTTCAGATATATCCAAGAAAATAAGGATTTTCATGAAAGGGTTGCTAATTTGCAATATTTTCCAAGTGATGAAGAGATGGAATTTTTAGCGCGTAATTTACCTATTCAAATTGATGGGGAGCCAACTGAGAAGTTGGAAGTTTCTAATTTTAAAGATTTAGATAGAGTTGAAACAAACAGAATTAGGGGTGGTATGTGTTTGGTTTTTAGTGAGGGTTTAGCACAAAAGGCTGGGAAAGCTTTTGGTCGTTTGAATTCTTGTAGGAAAAATGGATTAAAGTGTAGTGGTTTTGATTGGATTGAAGATTATATGGTTTTACACAGTAAAAGAGAAAGGGGTAGAGGTGATGAGATTGCTAGTTATATTAAAGATTTAGTTGCGGGACGTCCTGTTTATGGTCATCCTGGCAGAAGTGGAGGTTTTCGATTTAGGTATGGTCGGGGCAGAACTAGTGGGTTTAGTGCGGTCTCGGTTCATCCGGCTACAATGGGAATTTCTGGTGGGTTTTTGTCGCATGGAACACAATTGAAAATTGAAAAGCCGACCAAGGGTTGTGTTGTTACTAGCTGTGATTCTATTGATGGCCCTATTGTGAAATTGAAGAGTGGCAGTGTTCGGAAGTTGCGAGATTATGATGAGGCTAGTAAGTTGTACGGGGAAGTTAAAGAGATTATTTATTTAGGGGATATTTTGTTTCCGATTGGGGATGTGATTGATAGAAATGCTGATTTGGTTCGACCTGGATATGTGAAGGAATGGTGGGAAGCTCAACTTGGAAGGGAGGTTGAGGATATTGATTTAGACTTGGTTATTAAATTATGTGGAGAAAATGACATTCCATTGCATCCGGATTTTATTTTCTATTGGTCGCAGATTTCTACGAAAGAGTTTGTTGACTTAATGAGGTGGCTTAATGGTTCGGTTTGGCGTTCTGGCAAATTGGTTTTGAACTGGGAAAAGGGGGTTAGGGAAAAGTTTGGTTTGGGAAAGAGGGCACTTGAGATTTTGGGGGTGGAGCATGAGGTTGTTTTGGATAATGTCGTTATTGAAGAAGATGCTAGGGCATTGTTGTTTAATTTGGGAAAAACGGAACTTTATACTGGCGAGATTTTGGAATTTAAGATTGATGAGACTGAGAGTAGGAATGTTTTGGATGTTGTAAATGAGTTGTGTTCTTTGGAGATTAAGGATAAGGCTGGGACTTTTATCGGTGCTAGGATGGGGCGACCAGAGAAGGCCAAGTTGCGGAAGTTGACAGGTAGTCCAAATGTTTTATTTCCCGTGGGAGATAGTGGAGGGAGGTTAAAAAGTGTCCAAGATGCCGTTGGTAAGGGTTTTGTTAAGGCGAATTTCCCCATATATAGATGCAGATGTGGAGAAGAGGGGATTAGTGAAAGATGCGTTATTTGTGGAGAAGTTGCGCAGCGTTTGAATTTTTGTAGAAAGTGTAACGTGGCGATGAGTGGAGACTGTAAGTTGCATGGTGAGACTGCTAATAGTTGGAACCGGAAGGTTGAGGTTGGAAGGTATTTTGAGGATGCCGTGGAGAGGTTGGGCTTTAAGGATTTTGAGATTCCTCCTTTGGTTAAGGGTGTTAATACGATGAAGAGTGAATCTATGATACCGGAGAATTTAGCTAAAGGAATTTTGAGGGCGAAGTTTAACTTGAATGTGAATAAGGACGGTACGATTCGTTATGATGCAATTGAGATTCCGTTGACGCATTTTAGACCGAAGGAGATTGGTACTAGTGTTGAGAAGCTTTTGGGGCTTGGATATTTGAAGGATATTAATGACAAAGATTTGGTTAGTGATAGTCAGATTTTAGAGCTTCGTCCGCATGATATTATTTTGCCAAATTGTTCCATTTTGGGAGAAGAGAGGGCAGATAGGGCTTTTTTTAATATGGCAAATTTTGTTGACGAGGAGTTGAGCCGATTTTATGGTTTAGAAAAGTTTTATAATTTGAAGGATGAAAATGGTCTGATTGGCGTTGAGGTTGTGTGTATGGCACCGCATAATTGTGCAGGGGTTGTTGGGAGAATTATTGGTTTTGGTAATATTCAGGGTCTATTGGCTAGTCCTTATATGCATGCGGCGATGCGGCGTGATTGCGATGGAGATGAGGCGGCTGTGATGTTGTTGATGGATGTATTATTGAATTTTAGTCGGAAATTTTTACCAAGTCATCGCGGGGGAAGTCAGGATGCTCCACTTGTTTTAAATGCAAGGATTATTGCGGGGGAGGTTGACGACCAGATTTTGTTTTTTGAGAGTGGTGGAAAATATCCCCTGAGTTTGTATGAGGCGGCAGAAAAAGGGATGCATTCTAGTGTTGTTGATGTTGAGTTAATTCGCGATAATTTGAAGAGGGGTGAGGATGGATTTGTGGGCAACGGATTTAGTCACGATACGAGTGATTTTAATTTGGGAAACAATAACGGTGCGTATAAGAGTTTGCCTACGATGAAGGAGAAGGTTGCGGCGCAGATGGAATTGGCTGGGAAGTTACGTGGGGTTGATGAGGATGATGTTGCACGATTAATTTTGGAGAGGCATTTTATTAGGGATATTCGTGGAAATTTAAGGAAGTTTGCTCGGCAGAGGTTTAGATGTAGTAGTTGTAATGAGAATTTTCGAAGGCCTCCTTTGGTTGGTATTTGTACTAAATGTGGCGGGAAGTTGATTTTTACGATTAGTGAGGGCAGTGTTCGAAAATATTTGGAGCCAGCGATGGAGTTGGTTAGGGATTATAATATTTCTAGTTATACAAAAGAGAGTATGGAGTTAATTGGAGATTATATTGAGAGGATTTTTGGGAAAGGAGAGATTCAGATTAGTTTGTAAGGTTTGAGATTGAGTTTATATTTTCTTAAGAGTAGTATCTAAATTTTTTTAAAGTAAATTTGTTTTTTTACAATATGGGTTTTACGCATTTGCATCTTCATACTGAATATTCTCTTTTAGATGGAGCTACTAAGGTAAATGAGTTGTTTGATCATGTAAAGGGCTTGGGGCAGGATGCGGTTGCTATTACTGAACATGGAAATATGGGAGCTGTGATTAAGAAGTATCAGGCGGCTAAGAAGGCTGGTGTGAAGTTAATTATGGGTTTTGAGGCTTATGTTTGTGATGATTTAAATTCTAGAGATAAGGATATGAAGAGGTATCATTTGATTTTATTGGCAAAGGATTTGGAGGGTTATCAAAATCTAGTAAGATTGGTCTCTATTGCTAATAGTGAGGGTTTTTATTATAAACCTAGAATTGATAAAAAGATTTTGAGGAAATATTCTAAGGGCTTGATTTGCATGAGTGCATGTATTGCAAATGATATTGATCAGGCAATTATTTTAGATAATATAGAAAAGGCTCGTAGGTTGGTGGAGGAATATATTGATATTTTTGGTAAAGAGGATTTTTATTTGGAAGTTGCTAATCATGGTATTTTAGAAGAAGAAAAAGCTATTAAATTTTATCGAGATATTGCTAAAGAGACGGGTTTGAAGGTTGTTGTTAGTTGTGATGCTCATTTTTTAAAAAAAGAAGACGCTTATGCCCATGAAGTAATGCTTGCGATTCAAACTAATGGGGATATGAATAATGAAAAGAGGTTTAAATTTAGTGGTAGTGGGTATTGGGTTCAAAGTGAAGAAGAGATGAAAGCATTGTTTCCTGAGGATTATGAGTGGGTGGAAAATACTTGCGAAATTGCAGACAGGTGCAATGTTGAATTAGATATGGGTGAGCCTATTTTCCCAGATTTTGATTCACCTGATGGAATGAGTCATAAGGATTATTTGTCTAAATTATGCGAAGAAGGAATTGATGAAATTTATGGTGGGAAACCAAATTATAAAGAAGCAATTGAAAGAATGAATTTTGAGCTTAGTGTTATTGGGAGGATGGGTTTTGAGGCTTATTTTTTGATTGTTGCTGATTTTATTAAAGATGCAAAGAAGCATTGTCAGGTTGGCCCGGGTCGTGGTTCGGGGGCTGGGTCTATTGTTGCCTATTCTTTAGGTATTACACAATTAGATCCTCTAGCCTTAGGTTTGTTGTTTGAGAGATTTCTTAATCCTGATAGAATTTCATTACCTGATTTCGATGTTGATTTTGGAGATAAAGATGTTGTACTTGATTATGTCAGAAATAAATATGGAAAGGAAAAAATTGCAATGATTGGAACTTTTGGTACCATGAGTGCGAAGGCTGTTTTGAAAGATGTTATGAGGGTTTTTCGTGTTCCTTTTAATGAGGCTAATGCTATTACTAAGCTTGTAAATGAAAAGACTATCCAGAAGAGTTTGGATGCTGAAAAAGATGGGCATTTAATTGAGGATGCTCGTCAGCTTAGAGATTTTGAGAAGAAGTTTTCTAAGGTGTTTAAAATTTCTAAGAGACTTGAGGGCTGTGTTAGACATAAAGGTGTTCATGCTTGTGGCGTTGTTTGGGGAAAAAAGGGAATTAATGAATATATTCCTACTTATGGAAAAAATGGAGATGTGATTACTCAAATTGAAGGTCCAGATGTCGAGACTTATGGTTTAGTAAAGTTTGATTTTTTGGGGCTGGAAACTTTAAATGTTGTGAAGAAAGTTTTGGATGCAATTGGTAAGACAGGTGAGTGGTTGGAGAATATTTCTATGACAGATAATTCTGTTTATGAGATGCTTAGGAACCAGAAAAGTATTGGTGTTTTTCAAATTGAGAGTGAGGGAATGAGAAAGGTTCTTGCTCAGGTTAAGCCGACTTGTTTTGATGATATTATTGCTATTGTTGCTCTTTATCGTCCTGGTCCGATGCAGTATATTCCAGTTTATGCAGACAGGAAGGCTGGAAGAGAAGACGTGAGTTATCCTCATCCTAATGCTGAGAAGATTTTAGCTCCAACTTATGGAATTATGGTTTATCAGGAGCAGGTTATGCAGTTGTCTCGGGTTCTTGCAAATTTTACGGCTGGGGATTCTGATGTTTTACGTAAGGCTATTGGGAAAAAAAAGATTGATTTGATGAATAAAATGGAGGGGCAATTTAAGAAGGGATGTGTTGAATTTTCTGGTATGACGGAGTCTGATGTTAATAGGCTGTGGGATGATATTGTGAAATTTGCGGCTTATAGTTTTAATAAATCTCATGCGGCTGCTTATGCTTTGATTAGTTATCGAACTGCTTATTTAAAGAAATATTATTTAGAAGAGTTTTATGCCGCTACTATTTCTTCGGCAATTCGGAATCCTGAGAAGCTGGCATTTTATTTAGAATCTGCTCGTAGTGAGGGTATTAAAATTTTGCATCCAGATATTAATAGCTCTCAGGAAGATTTTTCTGTTATTGAAAGGAATAGTGAGAAGATTATTAGGGTTGGACTTAATGGTATTAAAAATATTGGGAACGAAGCTGTTGTGAAGATTTTGGAAGGTCGTCCGTATAAATCGTATCAAGATTTTATTAACAGAGTTGATTTATCTAAAGTAAATAAGCGAGTTTGTCATAGTTTAATTTCTGTTGGTTGTTTTGATGAGCTGGGGATTAATCGTGCTAGCTTGCTTTCTGTTTATGACAGAGTTAAAAAAGCTGAGAATGCACTTGAAAAACAGATGACGCTTTTTGGTGGTGGTGTTGCTAATGTTATTGAATATCCGGAGTTGGAGCCTTTGGGTATGAAAGAAATGTTAGATTTGGAGGCTGAGTTATTGGGCGTTTGTGTTTCTGGTCATGCAGTTGATGTTTATGCCGAATCTATGGATAATGGGTTTGTTAGTTTTGACAAATTGAAAGATGATATTGAGGCGGATATTTTCGGATTGGTTAAACGATTTACTAAAATTGTTACTAAGAAAGGGGATGATATGGCGTTTATGGACTTGAGTTCGAAGAGTGGGGAATTGAAGGTGACTATTTTTCCTCGGGATTTTGAAAAGATGAGGGAGGATGCGGAGAGGGTTAAGGTCGGGTGTGGGGTTAAGGTTCAGGGTAGGTTTAAGGAGAGTGAAGAATTTGGGGATGCTTTTATTGCCAAGTCGGTTCTTGTTTGTGAGGCTCAGTGATTTTGATTTTTGCTGAAAATTTTATGCTTCGAATTTTCCGGATGAAAACCAGAATTATTGAATGGTATTTTATTTGAACAGAAACATGAGGGTATGAAAAATTATGATTTTTATTTTAATTTAACAGCGGTTCCATAAGCCAACATTTCTGCTGCACCTTGCATTATCATAGAGGTTGCGAATCTCACCCCAATTATTGCATCGGCTTTCATCTCGATTGCATGATTTACCATTCGATTAAATGCTTCTTCTCTGGCCATTGTTGTCATTTGGGTATAAGATTTTATTTCTCCACCTATTATGTTTTTTAACCCTGCTCCAATATCCCTTCCTATATTTCTAGCTCGTATTGTATTCCCCTTTGCAATACCTAAAACTTCTATTATTTTTCTATCTGGTATTTCTAATCCTGTCGTTGTTTGTATTTTCTTCATGGTTTATTTTGATTTTTTTTGTTTAATATCTTTTCTATTTTCTATTTTGTCTTCTTCCTTGTAGAATAAGATTAATGCGATTCCGATTATTGTAGGGATTAGTGCTATGAGTGTGTTTTGGTTTTTTATAATCATGGTAATTCCAAGTATAATTCCTGCTATTCCTAAGAATATTGCTTCTTTTGTCATGAATTAAAGGGGTTATTTTGGTTTATAAGTTTTTTCAAGTTCATTATATTTAGAATTAATTTTTTCTTCCAACTGAATTTTAATTCTAAGGTGCTTATTTTAAGACATAGGATAACGGTTATTATAATTTTATTATGACTCTATTTTTACTGGTATCTTTTTTTGCTTTTCAGAAAGGGAGATAATAAATAATTGTAGGAATTAGAATTGCTCCCATAAGGAAACTTTTTTTTGTTTTGAATTCTATGCAATTTAATCCTAGTGTTGTTGCGACTATGAGCACCAATAATCCTATAAATCCCGAGATATATGTTATTATTATAATTAGGAAAATTAGGGTTGTTGTCGAGATTTTTATATAAGGTATTTTGTGGATATTTTTTGCTGTTATTTTTGATATTTTGAGTGCTATTGGGATTGAGAGGATTGTGGTTATAATTATTGTTATTATAATTGTAGGGAGGTTTTGGGTGGTTAATTGGGTTATTTGGGAGATTGCAAATGCTGTGCCTGTTCGGGATTTTTGAAATAAAATAAGTGTGATGAATGAAGTTGACATCACAATTGTGTTAATTGAGCCGAGTAGTATTAAGAATTGTTCATGTGTTGTTTTTCCTGAGAGTTCGGAAGATATAATTGCGGCTTGACTTGAACCAAGACCGGGGAAGAGAGAGCAGATTGGGGAAATAATAATTGTTGCGATTGTTGGTTTAATAATATGAGATTTTGGAAGAGAGAGTTTTTCTATTTTTTGTTTCGGAATTATTGTGTTGGATTTTATAGAGTGAATTAATGTTGATGTTGCAAAAAGTCCGGTCAGAAGAGGAAGTAGGGGTTGATTTATATTTAGATTTAGGGAGGCTAGTCCTAGGAATCCTGCTAGGATGAAAATTATAGTTGCTTTTATTTTTGATTCTTTATCATTAAAAATTAATAGTATTGCAATCCAAATTAGGAAGATACCCATCATTCGTTGCAGGAAGGGATATATTTTTGGGATTACGAATATAAATGTGGGGATTATTATTATGAGGGATATTGTTGCTATTGTTGAACCTATGAGAGTTAGTTTCAGGGCATTGTGTCCTTGTCCTTTAAGTAGAAATTTGTGACCTGGGAGAGCCGAGAGGGATGTGTCTTCTGATGGAGCTCCGAGGAAAATGGAGGGAATGAAGTCTAGGAATGTGTGGGTGATTGCCATTGAGGTTATGAAGATTAGGAGGGTTTTTGTTTGGAGTGTTTGGATTGCGGTTAGACTGAGAATGGATATTGCTACTAGGTTTATATGAAGTCCGGGGATTAGGCCCGTGAAAGTCCCGGAGGACACACCGAGGAGGAGAGCGAGTATAAGCTGTAATAACATAGTATTTTGGGGTTTCGGGAATATTTAAGATTAATTTGAGTTATAGTTGATGTGGTGTAAATAGCACATTTCCCGAAGATGGTTTTTTGTGATTTTATCGTTGGTAACATTATAATGTTTCTCCTTTTTGTTCTTTAGTTTCTGTGGGTTTTGTGCTTTTGAAACCATTTTGGGTGTTTTTAGTATCTAAATCTTCAATTATTTTTTCTCCTAATTCTTTAAATGAATCATAAATTATATTATCTCTATTTAATGTGTGAAAGATTATTGCAAATTTTTTAATGATGGGAATAATGGAAATCTGAACAGGACGGAATTAATGATTAAAGTTATGGGAAAAGATAAATTTGTGTTAATTGGAAAGATAAAGAAAGGCGATTTTAAGAGATTTATGGAAATCGCTTCTGTTTTGAGAGAGTTCGATATGCATAATCCTAATGTTGAAATTTTAGAGGCAGAAATTTTAGAGGATTTAAAGAAAGAGCATATCCACAAAAATAATATAAAAAATAAGTGGGGTGGGAATTATATATTATTATATAATAATAATTATACTCCCTTCGCCCCGCAAAGTCCGATAATCGAGAAATATCTTGGGAATATGGGACGTTTTCTAAGATTGACCTGTTAATTATTTAGTAGTAACACTCTAGAAAGTTTTATAAGGTATTGATTTCTAAAAAGCATATGGATAAAATTCAACTAGAAGATAGAACAATTGAAAAGCATTACGGAAGGAATGTAGATAAAGCTCCAGCACTTTTAGAGAGATGGAAAAAGGGCGAGGGTGTTATTCCTTCAGAAGCTGATATAAGACTTTATGGAACACAAAACAAGGATGTGAGAGGTGAATATTTTGACACTTCAACACTATCCGCAACAAAGGGGAAAGCTATAAAAGTTATTTTACCTTATGAGGCGGGAAGCAGAGAATTAACTGATGTAGCAGAATTTGGTTTAAGTTTAATTAATCCTAGTTTAATTAATCCTGATGTAGCAGAATTTGGTTTAAGTTTAATTAATCCTGATGTAGCAGAATTTGGTTTAAGTTTAATTAATCCTAATGAAGAGCTAGTTAATTATGGAGTAAATTTAGATGTTGATGGAAGATGGGAAAAATTAGATGGAAATGGTGTTTATACTTTACAAAGAAAAGGATTGATTCTTAATGAAGATTTGACAGAAGCACAAGCAATGAAGCATAAGTTACTATTAACAAAATTAGGACATCCAGATCATGTTGATGGAAAGTTTGCAAGGTCTAAGGATGAAGTTGCTGAAATTATTGGAAAAACCTTTGAGTTAGGAAAAAGCGAGTATGGTTATGATACAAGGAGGGGAATGATGGGACAATATTTACCTGATGTTAGTGATAAAGGAGTCTTGAAGGTGTGGTGCGTCGACAGGCTCGGCATCAGGGCTGGGTCGTATGCGGGGTCTTTCTTGGTCAGCGGCAATGGGCGGTTCGCCTTTGATAGTGTCGGAGACGCTATGAATGACGCCGTAGGCGTCGGCGACGATAAAGCAAGAGCTCAACCTCAAACTTTAGAAGGAATGTTACAAACTGGACAAACTGACCAGATTGGGAAAGCTTTAGATGAGAGAGATCAATTGGAAGAAAGATTATCTGGATTGACAACTGACCAAATTTATTCTGTAATCGGAGATTATATTGGTTCTGCCAATGAAGGTGACGTGAGAAAAGCTATTGATGAATTGACAAAGCAATAGATTTTTATACCTTTTTTATTATCTAATTTTGTCCTAGTAACCGTTTTTAACGAAGTAAGCTAGGCTATACGCTTATTTACTATGGGGGTTTACTCTTATAAAATACAATCACAACAGAAATGAAGTGATGGTGAAAACAAGAAGTAAATAGGCTAACTTGGTCGGAGTGGTACGTCAACAGGCTCGACAACAGGGCTAGGTCGAATGCGAGGACTGGCTTGGACGACGTCGGTGGGCGGTTCGCCTTTGATAGCGTCGGAGACGCTAAATGCACTGATATTTATAAAGCAAGAGCTCAACTTCAAACTTTAGAAGGAATGTTAAAACCTGAACAAATTAATCAAATCGGTAGTGCTTTAGATGAAAGAGATAAATTAATGGGAAAAAATTATGTTTCTGTTGAACAGTTTTTAGAAGTTGGAAAAGGATTAGTTCCTGAATTTGCTTGGTCTGAATTTGAAAAAAGAGCTCGTGCATATTATGAAAAGCAATAATTTTTATACTTTCTTTATTATACAATATTGGGTTTTATTTTCTGTTTGGGATAATTTTTAAAGGTCAATGTGTTTATTTTTTATGAGTTTTGTTGTAGACTAATTTTCGATATTATAATTTGTTTTTTATTTTTGTAGATATCTGATTTGCCCTGAAATTGTATTTTATCATTTTGTTTCAAATTTAGATTGGGTGTGTTAAATATAATTAATTCTGTCGTTTGATTTTCTAGTTGGATTGTTGTTTTTGCTTTGGATTGTTGGATTGAGTGTATTGTTGCTTGATATGTTGGTCTTGATTGAGTAAGCAGTATTAATATTAGAATTCCTAGTAATGTTAGGATTAGGGTTAGTTTTTCTAGTCTCATTCTACTAGAAATTCTATAATGTCTTTATCTTTTAAGATGTGATTTAATCCAATTACCTGTCCTCCGAATTTGGATGAGGGTCCCCAAACTCTAGATCTTTTTACCTTTTTTGACATACCTTTTCGGACTTTTTCTGTGGCATCTTTAAATGTTGAATTTTTCTTTAGCATCATAGGCTCTTTACTCGGTTGTTTTTTTGGTTCCTTTGTGTAGACTCTTATTATTGGGAATGTCTCGAATATTTTTTGTTTTAGTTTTTCTAATTCTAATTTTGTTGCTTTATTTGAAAAGAAGATATAATTATATTCTTTAAATTTTGATTCTAAGTTTGCTTTTATTTTTCTTTTTTCTGTTTCAGATAGAATATCTTTTTTATTAAATATTAGAATTATTTTTGCTTTTGTTCTATAGTAGAAGTTTTCGGCTTTTTTTATTTGATCTAGATTGTCTATTGTTATGAGAAGTGTATCGGTTGAATTTATTAGTGATTTGTCGTGATTTGGGAATGATTGTTGATCTATTATTTGGATTTGCGCATCTTCAAAGTAGAATGTTCCGAGTTGTGGTTGATATGTTGTAAATGGGTGCGGGGAGGTTTTCGCTTTTTGTTTTGTTAAAATGTTAAATATGGTAGATTTTCCGGTATTTGGGAATCCTGCTAGTACGCATTGTATGTCTGCTTTTTTTATTCCGATTTGTCCGCCCTTACCTGATTTTTTTTGTTTGGCTAAAGATGATTTTATTTTCTTGTATCGGTTTGTTAGGTTTTTTCTCATCTTCTCGGATGATTTATGTTTTGGGACTTCTTTCATCATTATTTCTAGGCATGCTAGCCTTTCTCTATCTGATGTCGCTTCTAGATATTCTTGTTCTGCTTTTTGGTAAAACGGTGATTGGTTTGTTGATGCCATAAATTTTATTTTGTTAGGGTAATTTTTAATTGATTCGATTTTTATTATTTCGTAAAGTTTTTAATGTTGAGAGGTTTATGAATTTTATGGAAAAGTGTCTTAGAAAGAATTTATGCTGTGTTTTGTTAGGGCTGGGGGCTAGGGGATGAAAAAAAGTGTGGTTTATGTTTTATGTTTGGTTTTAGTTTTGGGCGTAGTAATGGGGGCAGAAAGTGATTGGGGAAAAATTAACACTGTAAAGGGGATTAATGTTACGGTTAATAATGAGAGCAGAGATAATACTACTTCCCAAACTGGTGAGGGTTTTGGTGATAGTGTCCATACTGGTCTTGTAAATACTACTTCTGCTGATTCTTCTTTTGGAGGTGGAACATATTTCACTGTAGATTTTTATATTGCTATGGGACTTATTTTTATTTTTTTGTTGGTTTTGGGTTTTTTTATTTGGTTATGGCTTCGTGGATCTAAAAATAAGTGGGAATAGTTATTCTTATTTATTGTATTTTTATGTTTTAGAATAAATTGTTTATATTCGAATTGATGTTATTTGTTGTTTTGTTTTTCGGAAGATTATTAAATTAATATTTCTATTATTTTAAATGAAATTAGCGGTTTTATTTAGTGGTGGAAAGGATTCTAGTTTGGCTGCTTGGATTGCGAAGAAGGAAGGTCACGAGTTAGGTTGTCTTATTTCTGTTGTTTCTGAAAATAAAGAGAGTTTCATGTTCCATGTTCCTTCAATTAATAAGGTTTCTAGTCAGGCTGAGGTTATGGGTTTGCCTTTGATTCTAAAGAAAAGCAAGGGAGAGAAAGAATTGGAATTAGAAGATTTAAGGTTTGCTATAAGGGAAGCTAAAGAAAGGTTTAATATTGAGGGTGTTGTTAGTGGAGCTGTGGGGTCTATTTATCAGTCCTCTAGGATTCAGAAGATTTGTAATGATTTAGATTTGGAATGTTTTAATCCACTTTGGCAGAAAGATCAGATTGAGTTGCTGAGGGATTTAGTTTTGGAGAGGTTTAAGGTTGTTGTTGTTGGGGTTGCTGCTTATCCTTTGGATGAGAAATTTTTAGGAAAAATTATTGATAATAAATTTATCGATAATATGTTAGAGTTGAAGAGGAAGTTTGATATTAATCCGGCTGGAGAGGGGGGTGAGTTTGAGAGTTTTGTTTTAGATTGTCCTTTATTTGAGAGGAGTTTAAAATTTAAAGGATTTGAAGATTTTGGAGAGGGAAATTCTTGGAGGCGAGAATTGGAGATAGAAGATGAGTGATTTGATTTTAAGGGCTGAGAAGTTTGTAAAAGAAAGGCATAGTGGGCAGTTTCGGAGGAATGGGGAACGGTACATTAATCATCCCCTGAGGGTTTCTAAGACTGTTTTGAAATTTGTGGATAATGTTAAGATAAATGAATTTGCCGCCGCCGCTTTACTGCATGACACTTTAGAGGATACGGATACTAAGGTTTCGGAAATTAGAGAGGAATTTGGAGAATTTGTTGCCTTGCTTGTTGTTCAGTTAACAATTGATAGATCTGTTGCTGATATTGTTGGTAAGACAAAATATTTATCCATGAAATTTTCTAATGAAAGCAGGGTTAGTGGATGGGCTCTTGTTATTAAATTAGCAGATAGACTTGATAATGTTTCTGATTTTGATATTATGAGTGATGAATTTGTCAAGCGATATAGACTGCAGACCTTGGAATTTTTGGATGCTATTGAGAAGAATAGGAAGCTATTGGATGTTCATAAGAAGTTGATTTTGGCCATTCGGGATAAAATGAATGAGGTGGGAAGATGATATTAGTTGTTAATGTCTGTAAAGAGAGGTTGCATTACTATGAGTTTGTTAGGCCTATTTTGGATATTTTGAAAGGAGTTGGAGAAGAGTTTTTTGTTAGGCATTATTATAAAATTAAGAAAGGTGATTTGTCTAATTGTGATAAAATTATTATTTGTGGGACGAGTTTGAAGGATAATAAATTTCTTGAGGATATTGGTTATTTTGGATTTTTAAGGAATTTTGATAAACCGGTTTTTGGTATTTGTGCGGGTATGCAGATTTTGGGTTTAGTCGATAATTTAAAGAAACAGGTTGTTAATTTGGATATTAAGAATAGTTTTGACGATGTTTTAAAGAAGAAGTTTTTCTTAAAGAATAATCTTTCTGGTTCTGAGATTGGTTTTTTTAAGGAGAGGTTTGATAAAGAGTTTTTGGGATTGAAGGGTGAGGTTGAGGTTTATCATTTACATAATAATTATGTTGAATTTGGTGATGATTGGGATGTTTTTGCTGGAAAGGATTTTGCTCAGGCTGTTAGAAGGGGTGATTTTTATGGGGTTTTATTTCATCCAGAGGTTAGACAAAAGGAAATTGTCAGGGAATTTGTTAGCTTATGAAAATTGATTTACATATTCATTCTACGGCATCTGATGGAAAGTTATCTCCCAAAGAGTTGGTTGATTTGGCTATTAAGAAAAAGATTTCAGTAATTGCGATTACAGATCATGAGGTTATGAGTGGGTCTATAGAAGCTATTAAATATTCTAAAGACAAATATGTTGAGGTGGTGTCTGGGATAGAGCTTGGAGCTGATGAGGATAAGTTAGGATTTTATGATGTTCATGTGATTGGTTTGTTTTTGGATTTAAAAAACAAGAAATTGATTGAATTATCCAATAGATTAATGGGTGCTAGAAAAATTCAGAAAAAAGAGATTATTGAGCGTCTTAATAAGTTGGGTTATGAGATAACTTTTGAGGAGTTGAAGAAAGAGGCTGGCGGGATTAATTATGGGCGTCCGCATATTGCTAGAATTTTGATGAGGAGATATGATGAGTTTGGGGAGATGTCGGATGTTTTTGATCGGTTACTTGGAAGTTTTGGGAAGGCATATATTCGACAAGAAAAGGATACGATAAAGAATACTATTGATGTTATTCATGGGGCTGGGGGTATTGTTATTTTGGCTCATCCCATGTTTTATAAGGATTATGAAAAAGTTATTAAGAGGTTTGTGGAGTGTGGGGGAGATGGGATGGAGGTTGATTATTTTTATGGAAACAAGGAAATTAATAAAGAGATGGCTGAAGGGATGGTGAAAAGGGCTGGAGATATTGCTAAGGAGAATGGCTTGATTGTTTCTGGTGGTGGGGATTTTCATTCTGATGCAGATTCTCATGAGATAGGAGATTATGGGGTGAGTCTTGAGGAGTTTAGAAAATTGAAGATATGTTGGCAGCAAAGAAATGATTTTAAACTTGATTGAGGTTGGTGGAGTATGAAGATTTTGTCTTGGAATGTTAATGGGTTAAGGTCGGTTTTTCGTAAGAATTTTTTAGATTTTGTTAAAAGATATGACCCAGATATTTTGTGTTTGCAGGAAATTAAGATTGACGATAGATTGATTCGAGGGTTGGATATTGAAGGATATAATCTATACTCCAATTGTGCTAGCAAGAAGGGTTATAGTGGGGTTGCGATTTATTGTAAGAAGGAGCCTGTGAGTGTTGAAATGGATGTTGGTTTGGAGAGGTTTAATTGTGAGGGGAGGATGTTGATTTTGGAGTTTGAGGATTTTGTTTTGGTTAATTTTTATTTGCCGCATGGCGGTCGTGATAAATTGAATTTGAATTATAAGTTGGAGAGTTATGATTTTATTATAAGGAAAATTAAAGAGATTTTTGCTAAAAAAGAAAGAGTTGTTGTTTGTGGGGATTTTAATATTGCCATGGAGGATAGGGATTTGGCACGATATAAATATAATAGGAATAATATAATGTTTACTTTTGAAGAGCGTGAGAAATTATATTGTTTTCGTAAGATTGGGTTGAGGGACAGTTTCCGTGAGGTTTGTCAGGGTGATGGGCATTATAGTTGGTGGCCTTATTTGGCTAATTGTCGTGAGAGGAATATTGGATGGAGAATTGATTATATTTTTGCTTCTGAAATGGTGGGTATTGAGGATGCGTTTATTTTGAAAAATGTTATGGGTTCTGATCATTGTCCGGTGGGGGTTGATATTGTTTTGTAATATGTTGAACGTTTTTGAGAAGGGTTATTTGGTTTGAGAAATTGTTTTAAAGTTGATTTTGTTTTAGATGTAGATGATATTTGAGATTATTGTTTTATTGGTTGCTGGGGTTGCAGCTGGACTCGTTACTGGTTTTGTTGGGGCTAGTGCAGTTGTTGTTGCCGCACCTTTGTTAATTTTATTTTTGGATATGCGTACCTATGTGGCAATTGGACTTTCATTGGGGGTTGATGTTTTTGCTTCGTTTTTTGCTAGTGTGATTTATTATAGGAATGGTAATTTAAAATTGAAAGAATCTTTGTTTGTTTTGGTCCCGGCATTGGTAGCAGTTCTTGTTGGAAGTCATCTTTCTAGTTTTATTGATTCTGGAAATTTGACTTGGATTAGTGGGTTGGCTATTTTTGGAACAGGTGCCTCTTTTTTATTCAAGAAGTCTCGTAAAGAGTTAGTAGAAGGAAAAATAAGACAGGGTGTTTTTTTACAAGTTTTAGCTGGATTTATTGTTGGTTTGATTGCTGGAATTTTTGGAGCGGGTGGGGGGCTTATGCTTTTGGCGGTTCTTGTTTTGTTGCTTGGGTTTAGAGTTTCTGTTGCTATTGGTACATCGGTTCTAATGATGATTTTTATTGCGTTATTCGGGGCTATTGGGCATTATTATTACGAACCTTTTCAAATATGGAATTTGGTTGTTGCTGGAGTGGGAGGTATTTTTGGTGCTATTGTTTCGGCTAGGGTTGTGAATAAATTAGATGAGAAGATTTTAATGAGAGCTATTGGTTTGGTTTTGATTTTGCTTGGTGGTGCTGTTTTTGTTTCGGAGGTTTTAATGTGAGTTTAGTGAGTGAAGTTAAGAATAAGAAAGAGTTTTCGAAATTGCCTAATTCTGTTATTGAGCGGGCGTTGAGAGAATCTCGGGATGATGTGAAGGAGTCTCGAAAGTTGCTTCGGAAATATTTTGGCGTGTTTTTGACTAATAGGGTTTTGAAGGGTAAAGGGAATATGCTTGATGTTCATATTTCTTCTAAGAAGAGGGATTATCATAAATTTTATTTAGAAATTTTTAAAGGTATTGAGAATGTTGGGAGTGTTGTGGATTTGGGGTGTGGTGTTAATGGTTTTTCTTATAAATATTTACCTGAAGGAATTGAATATATCGGAGTAGAGGCGGCGGGACAGTTGGTTGAACAGATGAATAATTATTTTAAAGATAGGTGTTTTAATGCGAGGGTTGTTCGTGGTGATTTGTTTGATATTGATATGGTTTTGAGTATTTTAAGGAAGTCTAAGAGAAAGAGGGTTATTTTTTTGTTTCAGGTTGTTGACGCTCTGGAGAGTGTTCAGAGAGATTTTTCTTTAAAATTAATTAGTGAGATTATGAAGAATGCAGAGGTTTTGATTATTAGTGTTCCTTTGGTTAGTCTTGGTGGCAGGAAGAGATTTGCGGTTAAGAGAAAATGGTTGATGGATTATTTGGTTGAAAATTTTAAAATTGATAGGGATTTTGAGATGTTTGGTGAGAGAATTCTTTGCGTTCGCAAATAAATTGTTCATGTTTTTTAGGTTTAATATGAAAGTATTTTGGGTTGGGAAAGGTATTTAAGGTTGATATTTTTTGTCTCATTATGATATATGTTGTTGGACATAAGAGTCCAGATAGCGATTCGGTTGGTTCTGCTATTGCTGTTGCGGAGTTGAAGGGAATGCTGGGCGAGAAGTGTGAAGCTAGAGTTGCTGGAGAGATTAATGCAGAGAGTAAATTTATTTTAGAGAGGTTTGATTTTGATGTTCCGGAGATTTTGGATAGTGCTGAGGATGAAGATATTATTTTGGTAGACCATAGTGATTTGTCGCAGGCGGTTGATAATTTAGATAAAGCTCGGATTGTTGGCATTGTGGATCATCATAAGTTAGGAGATGTTGAGACTTCGGTTCCTGTTGAAGTTTTGGTTCGTCCACTTGGGTGTTGTTGTACTATTGTTAAGAGTTTGTATGATTATTATGGGAAAGAGGTTCCTCGGGATATTGCTGGTATTATGCTTTGCGCTATCTTGAGTGATAGTGTCATTTTTAAATCTCCTACTACTACTGATGAGGATAGAAAGGTTGCTGGAGAACTTGCTAAAATTGCGGGTGTTGAAGATTTGGAAGGATTGGGTATGGAGATGTTTAAAGTAAAGTCAAATGTCGATGGTGTTTCTGCGAAGGATTTGGTTACTAGAGATTATAAGGATTTTGAGATGGGGGGAAGTAAGATTGGAGTTGGGCAATTGGAGTTGATTGATTTAGCAATGATTAAAGGTAGGGAGGATGAGTTGTTGGAGGAGATGGAGAAGTTGAAGGATGAAGGGAGAGGTGCTGTGTTTTTGATGTTGACAGATATTATGAAGGAGGGGAGTTTGTTACTTTGTGTTTCTAGTGAAGCTGGTTTGAGGGAGGAGGTTTTTGGTGAGAGTGAGAATGGCTGGTATGATGGGATGATGAGCAGGAAGAAGCAGATTGTTCCAAAATTAGAGGAATATTTTGGATGAAGTTTTTTTGGAATAAAGGTTTTATTTTGGGTGAGAAAGTTATTTAAGGTGGTTTTATTGTTTTATTTTATGAAGTTCCAGAAGAAGGTTTTAGACAATGGATTGACGGTTTTGTTTGAGAAGCGTGATATTGACGTTACGACTGTGATGCTTGGGGTTAGGTATGGCTCGGCTTACGATTCTATTGAAGAGAAGGGGATGGCTCATTTTATTGAACATTTATGTTTTAAGGGGACAAAGAAACGTAATGTTAAGGAAATTGCTGAAGAGGTTGAGAAAGTTGGAGGGGAGTTGAATGCCTTTACTCATGAGGAACTCACGGCTTATCATGTTAAATTGCCATCTAATTATTTTGATGTTGCTATGGATGTTATGTTTGATATCTTTTTTAACCCTATTTTCTCAGAAGATGATATTAAGAGGGAGGCTGATGTTATTTGTGAGGAAATTAAGATGATTAAGGATCACCCAATGAGGCATGCTTTTGATAAGATTAAAGAGAACTTGTATAAGGAGCCTTTTGGGTATTCTGGGACGGGTAGAGCAGAGGTTATTCGTAATATGACTAGGGAACAGCTGAAGACTAGGCATGATAAAATTTATGTTCCTAAAAATTCGGTTCTTTGTGTTGTCGGGAATAATGATTTTGATGAGGTTATTTCCTTGGCAGAGAAATTATCTAATATTAGCAGAGAGAGTGAGGGTATTAAACCTTTAAATATTATTGAGCAGAATATTGGAAGTAAGGAATTTAGAAAGGGTGTTGAGCAATCAAATATAATGATGGGTTTTCATTTTCCTAAAGCGAATGAGAATGGCCGTTATGCTGCGGAGGTATTTTCTGCTATTCTAGGGGAAGGTATGAGTAGTAGACTCTTTAGTGAGGTTCGTGAGAAAAGGGGTTTAGTTTATGGGGTTAAGAGTGAGCTGGATATGGGAAAAAATTATGGCTATATGGTTATTTTTGCTGGCACTGATTTAACCAAGGTTGCTGAGGTGCAAAAGGTTTGTTTGGAGGAATTTAAAAAGATGAAAGATTTAACTGAAGATGAATTAGAGCAAGCAAAGGTTCAGGTTGTCGGGAATAGAAGTGTTGAGTCAGAAGGTTCTAGTGAGACTGCTTTGAATCTCGTGATGGAGGAGATTGTTGGTGATGCCGAGGATTATTACAATTATGATGCTAAAATTAGTGATGTTACACTTGAGGATATTAGGAAGTTGGCTGGTATTATTGAATATTCTAGTTTTTCATTGGGGCCTAAGTAGCTAATCTTAAAAATATTTTAGTGTTTCTTTGGATATGATTTTCTATAAGATAAGGAATGTTAGGATAAATTAATCTAAAAAAATTTATTTGGATATTTTGAAGAGACATGGGAGGGAGGCGTATAATGAAGAGTTGGTTCGTGACTTGATTAGGGATGATTTTTCTATTTGTTTGGTTGCGAAAAGGTTGGGAAATTATTGGTGTATTGGGTGCAAGAAGAGAGGGGCATGATGCATATTTGTTATATTTTTTACGTTCTAAAGGGGTGGTTTGTGAGGAGCTTGAAGATTTACTGATGAATAATTTTTTTGAGATTGCTAAATTGGAAGATGCTAATAAGGTTGTAGTGGATACTCCAGATGTTAGTTTATTTAAGAGGTTTGGTTTTAGTGAAGTCGGGAGGCTTCCATGTTGGTAGGCAGAGGGCAGGGATTAGATTATAATGTTTAGAGAATTAGAGTGAGCTGGTTTGGACGATTTATTTAAGGGTGATTTATATCTATTATTGATGTTTTTTGGAGAAAGTTTTTATGGTAATGTTTTTTTAAAATCTTGTTGCCAGATATCTACTTTGGTTAATTAGGTGTTATATTTTTTATACAGAAGGTTTATTTATTATTTATGGAAAGAATTAAAAAAGAAATTAATGTTAAAAATATCAGTAAGGCTTAACTGTCTTCTAGAGTGTATTATGCCAGATTTACAAAAATATAGAAAAGAAATCGATAAAATTAATTTAGAAATAGTGGAGCTTTTGAGGAAGAGACAGGATGTTTCTATTAAAATTGGCAAGATAAAGAGGGGTGCTGGAAGGGAAGTTATGGATATTTCTAGGGAGCAGGTTATTTTTGAAAAGGTTATGGGTATTGCTGATGAAAAAGGAGTGGATAGGAATTATATTAGAGATGTATTTGAGTTGATTATTAAAAATTCTCGAGAGGTTCAGAAATGAAAAGTAAGCCTTTGATTGGAATTATTGGAGGGGCGGGAACTCTTGGAACTATTTTTAAGAAGTTTTTTATTTCTCAGGGTTATGAGGTTTTGATTAGTGGTAGGAATTCGGAATTGACATCTGTTGATTTGGTTAAGCGGTGTGATGTGGTTATTTTTTCTGTTCCAATTGATGTTACGAAGAAAGTTATAGAAGATGTTTTATCATATACTAGGGAAGATCAACTTTTGATGGATTTTACTTCTATAAAACAAGAACCGATTGAGACTATGTTGAAGGGTAAGTCGAGTGTTATTGGAATGCATCCATTGTTTGGTAATATTAGGGATTTAGAGGGTAAAACTATTGTTGTTGTTCCTGCTAGAGCGGGAGATTGGCAAGAGTGGGTTTTGGATTTATTTAAGGATGCCAAGCTTAAGGTAAAGATAACTGATGCAGAGGAGCATGATAAACTTATGGCGATATTGCAGGGAGTGACTCATTTTAATTTTATAACATTTGGTAAAATTTTGAAAGATGCTTCTGAGAAGTTTAATGTTGGTTTTGATGATTTGTTGGAATATGGAGGAGTTGTTTACCAGATGCGTTTTGGGATGATTGCGAGACTTCTTTCTCAGGATCCAGAACTTTATGGAAGTATTCAGATAAAAAATAGATATTCTCAGCAGATGGTGGGAAATTATGAGAGTGCGGTTAGAGAGTTGGCACAGATAGTAAAAAAGAAAGACAAAAAAGGTTTTGTTGATTATTTTAAAGAGTCTAGGGATTTTTTTGATGAAGATTTTAGGAATGAGGCTTTGGTGGAAAGTACGGAGTTGATAGAGCATCTTTCTAAAATAAATAAGAAAAAAAATTAAGGGAGTTATTTTGTATTTTATATGTTATGTTATATTTTATATGTTTGGGAAGAATATAGTATAGCAGGCAGGCAGGGGTTTATATGATTGTTGGTTTTGAATATATTTTTTTGATTATAATTATTTTTATAAATGAGGCTTTGTTTGTGTTTTTTTAATGGAAGGGCTGGAAGGTTTTGCGAGGGAAGTTGCGATGAATTTTTCTAAAGAATATAGAACTGCGAGGAATATTGAGGGTAAAGAATGCATTGTTGTTTTTGGGGGGGATGTTGATAAGAGATTTAGTTTCGCTTATTGGGTTAGAAGATTTCTGCCTATTGGGATTGAGGCTTATGTTTTTGAGCAGGAGACAAAAAGACTTCCTAGGGAAAGTGGGGATTGTGCAGAAGTTTTTTATATTGATTTAAATCGAAAACATTTAGACCCTAGTGATAAATTTTATGGACAAGGGGTTTAGGTATGAGATTATTGAAGACATTGTTAGTGGATTAAGGGGGTCCTAGATGTTATATCTGTTTTTGGCGGGATTGTCAGAGCAGAAATTTTTTATGCAGGAGTTGTTGTTTAAATTTTATTCTAGAATTAGCTATGGTGGTTGTGAGGGAATTTATAGTATGTATCTAGATAGTTATGTTATGAGGTATGGGGCTAGTTAAGGATTAGTAGGGTTATGAATTTATTTAATTTGTTTTTGTTAATTATTTTTTCAAGCTGGAATTCTGTTGCATTGAATATATTTTTTAGTGAAGAGAATTCTTTGATTAGGTTTTTTGCGATTATTGGTCCGATTCCCGGAAAACCCTCTAAAATGAATTGTTTTTGTTGTTCTTGGGAGAGTTCGGATTTTGTCGGACGGATTGCAAACCTTGAGGATTTCTTTTCTTGACGTTTTGCTATTTGAATTAGGAATTTTGCTGTGTCTGATTCGTTTTTAGTGTAGATGATTGGGATGTGTTTTGTTATTGAGAGTATTGCTCCTCGGATTGCGTTTTGGTGTAGTTGGGATTTATATGTGAAGTCGAAGCCTTCTAAGATTAAGTATGAGTTCGAATATTTTTTCATTTGTCTTATTTGATTGAAGAGGCGCTTGTCCGTTATTGAGG
>CAZROF010000009.1:6986-29777 GCA_964601675.1 Candidatus Woesearchaeota archaeon | reverse complement strand
TCGATAGACCTTTGGATTTGCTGAATTCAGCAAAAGGTAAAGAGATTTTAGTTCAGCTGAAGTCTGGCAAGCAATTTGTCGGAACACTTCTAGCTTTCGACATCCACATCAACGTGGTTTTAGAAGGTGCTAAAGAAGTAGAGAACGGAGAACAGACAACAAGCTACGGCTTAACTTTCCTTCGAGGCGACACAATCGTCTTCATCTCACCTTCAGCTAACTAAATTTGAGCATTCGCCCTTCATTTTAGCTCGGGCTTTTGGCTTCTCAGAAAATTTATTATTAGTTTGGACAGTAGAAAAAAACTAATTTTAAATAAATTTATTTTCAAATTCCCCAATTGGATTTTCAAAAACTTTATAAATTATCTTATTTTTATTTTAATTATGGGTTATTATAAAGAGAAAGAAAAATATGAAAAAGAGATTAAGAATACTCTTTCCGCAGAAGATTGGAAATCTAAAGTTATGGATGAAGAAAGTAGGACTTGTTCTAACTGTAAAAAAATGAATGCCAAAATAGTTGCATTGTGTAGTGGATATCATCTTAACTGGGACTCTTAGCGGGATATAGATTATGTAAAGATTGTGTAAGTAAGTGTAAAAAATATTTTTGTCCTAAACATATAAATAAACATAAATGTATTTAAAATGGAAACCAAAGCACTTTCTTGAATCGGAATATTTTTATCCTTAATTGCAGGATGGCAAGAAATTTTCAATTTTATAAATTCTCTAACGAATGGATTAAGTGAAATTTGGCAAACATTCCCACCTATAATACAAACAGGATTAATAATTTGGATATTTTGGTGGATGGGAAATAAAAAATAAAAATCAACTAACAACTTTGATTTATATCAGGTTAGTTCGCAGTGTAAAAATTTTCGATGTGTGCAAACGCACATGAGAAAATCTTTTACCAAGAAATAACCGATAGAAATTAAAGTTCAACGCTATCCAAATCTTCAGGGATTATAACATCTCCAAAAACTTCCTTGGCCTCTTCCAAAATAACCTTAGGAATCCCCTCATACCGCTGAGACAAATGAACCAAAGCTAAACCCTTAACCTTAGCCTTCTTCCCAATCTTAGCTGCCTCAACCGAACTCAAATGCGCCCGATTCCCAAGTAACTCTTCACTCTCTTCCTTGGAAAAAGTAGCCTCACAAACCAACAAATCCGCACCCTTAGCCAATTTCACAGCATTCTCATTATACCGAGTATCCATAACAAACGCAATCTTCCGTGTATCTTCCTTATATAGCAACTTCTTTCCATCAACCTTCTTTCCATTAATCTCCACAACCTTACCCTTAGCCAACTCACCCATCAAAGGAGAATTCGGAATCTTCAATTTCTTCAACTTCTCTCTATCTAACCTCTCTTTCTCCCTAACAACAAAAGAATACCCAACAGCCGGACAATCATGGTCCATCTCTTTAGCCTCAACAAAATACTCACCCGCATCAAAGACAATTCCATCCTTAACCTCTTTAATAACAACATCCAATTTCTCGATATTGCGACCAACCAAATCAAAATATTTCCGAACCCAAGCCTTAGTCCCCCGTGGACCATAAATCTCCAACTTCCTATTATACCCATTCAAAATCAAAGTCTGCAAAATCCCAGGCAACCCAAATACATGATCCCCATGCCAATGCGTTATCAAAATACGCGTAATCTTACAAGGATTTATCCCCGCCTTACGAAATTGCCTCTGCGTCCCCTCTCCACAATCAACCAAAATATTCTCAGTCTTATACCTCAACAACATCGCCGGATGATTCCGCCTTTTGGTAGGAATCGCCGAACCAGTCCCCAAAAATGTCAAACCTATTCTCTCTGCCATAACATATCAACCAAAAAGGACTTTTTATTCTTTGCCAACAAACTTAAAAATCAACTCAAACATCTAATTCTAGGCTCCGGTAACTCAGCATGGATAGAGTGTCTGCCTTCTAAGCAGAAAGTCGCAGGTTCAAATCCTGCCCGGAGCGTAATTCTAAAATGGAATTAAATGTAATAAGGCACGGGGAGACTACAGCTAATAAAGAAAAAATTGCTGCTTCTATAATGGTTGGACATTATGACAATCTAACAAAAAGAGGGGAAACTCAGGCTACAGAGCTAATGTCAGAACTAAAGAAACATGATTTCGATATAATTATTTTAAGTCCAATGAAAAGAACTCTTCAAACAATTCAGCCATACCTTAATAATTTAAAAATTAAACCAAAGATAATAACCTTGGATTTAGTAACTGAAAGAAATTTGGGAGATTTAAGTGGGGAAACTATGTTAAATCTTAAAAAAATTAAAGAAAAGTCTAGAGAAAATGCTGTTAGATGGATTCCCTTAAACGGAGAATCTGAAATAGATGTAGAAAAAAGGGCAAAAAAATTCGTTGAATATATCATTAAAAATTTTGACAAAAATTCAAAAATACTTTTGTGTAGTCATAGTAATTTTTTGAAAGTATTAGATATAGTTTTAACTAAGGGAAATATTATGGACTTTCCTAATCATCATACTCCTGATAATTGTGTATTGAAAAAATATACCCTGTAGTTAACTTTAAAAGAATTCCTTATCTCAAATATTTATGCAGGGATAGCCAAGCGGTAAGGCAAGCGGCTGCAACCCGCTGATCCTGGGTTCGATTCCCAGTCTCTGCTTTTCTCCCCCAAAACCCTTATATACAACCCTAACATCATCAACACTAGGTGATAAAAATGACAAACATTCTAAGTTTCGTATCAATCAAAGGTGGAGTAGGAAAAACAACCCTAGCCCTAGAAACCGCCATATCTCTGGCCAAGCACTTCGGCAAAAAAGTCCTCCTAGTCGACGCCAACTTCTCAGCACCAAATATAGGACTATACCTCGACCTAACCAAAGATTACAATCTCCAAGACTCTCTTTCAGGACAAACTCTTCTTCAAAATGCAATATATGAAGCACATGGAATTGACATAATACCCTCTTCCCTAAACTACCAAAAAGAAATAGATCCATACAAACTAAAAAAAATATTGGAAAAATACAAAACAAGATACGACTTCATAATCCTAGACACCTCCCCAAATTACGAAGAACTAAAACCAATAATCGCAGCATCAGACAAAATATTCCTAGTAACATCTCCAGACCATGTAACACTTCATACAACCCTCAAAGCCGCAAAAATAGCACAGGAACAAAAAACCCCAATCCAAGGAATAATTGTAAATAGAATAAGATCCCCTCGCCACGAATACAATCTTAAAGAAATAGAAAAAATCTCCAATATTCCAGTTCTAGCAAAAATTCATGACCACAAAAAAATGGCACAAGCCCTACATGAAAAAACCCCCATCTCTATTCTAGATTCAACCAACAGTATATCAAAAGAAATCAAAAACCTTGCAGAAGCAATCGCGGGTTCTCCAAAAAAAGAAGGCTGGTTTCAAAAATTTCTCCCATGGGAACCATTTGTCCCAAAAGAAGAAGTCAATAGAAATTTTTATAAGGCACAATTATAAATATAACCAAAAAATCAACAATTTTAATTTTCAATAAACTTAGACAAAACGGATAATTGCAAAACATATAAAACAAAAAATAAGTCGCTAAAAATTAAGGCAGAACCTTAAAACGTAAATTATGCAAAGTCCATAAAAGTGTAAGCATAACGATTGCAGCAATTAAAAAATAAAAACTCAAATCCACCGTAACCTTTTTAGATACTTTATTCATTAGAGTATCAAATAACAAATCAAAATCTTTAACATCTCTAACTCTAAAAAACTCACCCCCAGAATTAAATGCCAAAGACTTCAAAACATCTTCATCCACCTTGGATATAGTATTAAATCCAGTAACACCTCCCGCCTTACTACCTACAGCTACCGTGTTAACAGTTAATTTATTCCTCTCAATATATTTAATAATTCTAGGAACATCCCCCGTATTTAACTGTCCATCACTAATTAAAATAACAGATTTTAACTGCCTATCCCCAAATAATTTATCTGCAGCAATTAAAGAATTATAAATATTGGTTCCCTGAACTTCTCCATAATTAATAGAATCAATTGCCATATTCACTTTAAATTTATTACTATTCAAAACCTGCAAAACACTAGCATCTCCAGAAAATTCCAAAACTCCTACCTCGACACCCACTGGCAACAAATCCACAAACTTCTTAGCACCCGCTTTAGCAGCATCAAGACGACTAGGATAAACATCATTACTAGACATACTACTAGAAGAATCTACAGCGATTACATAAGAAAAAACAGAGGTATCAGCAGTAAAGGAAACACCCGTACCTGCCAATGATAAAACCAATAAAATTAAAACAATCATATTAAGATACAACGCAAAAAAATTCTTGGAAAAAAATTCAACGTCATAAAACCTCTCCATAGCCTCAAAATTAGAAAACAAAATCGCTTTCTTTTTATTATAAATTAATCCAAAAAAATAAACAAAGACAAAAAATGGGACCAATAAAAGAAAGGACAAAAACTTAGGATAAAGAAAAACTAGCCCCATTAAAACCCTCCACCACATAATCTAGGATAACAGACGCCATGCCACTTGAGACCGCAAAGAAAGCTATCGCCAAAAATCAAATATCGTAAATCAAATATCGTAAAACTATCTAATTTTTGCTTCATATTCGTGACCCCATAGATCTACCCCTCAAAAAACTAGAAACAGAAATAACAAAACTCTTATCAGTAATTAACTCCAGCAAATCAATCCTAGACTTCCTCATCATATCTCTAATTAATAATTTCTGTTTAATAACATTTTTCCGATATTTTTCTCTAGCAATTCCTGGATCCAAAATCATCTGCTTCCCAGAATAAGGATCTTGCACAGCAAGTTGATAACCCTCATCTGGGAGATCCTCATCAAAACGATCCCTAATCATAACAGCCAAACTCTCAAACCTACTTCCCATAAGTCTCAAATCATCTAAGCTTTTTTTTTTAGTTCTAATAAAATCAGAAACTAAAATAAAAATAGTATAAGGGGACTTAACCGTCTGTAAAACATGACTAATAGCCTTATTAATATCAAAACCACCACCATATAAACTAGAATCTCCCAAAAACTTAGTAAACAAAGCAAACTGATTTTTAGTTCTAGCAGGACGCAAAATTTTAACAACCTCATCACTAAACATAACAAGTCCAATCTTATCCCCAGAACCCAAAACCAAATGAGCAAGTGACGCCACAAACTCAGCAGCATATTCAGCTTTCAATTTATCCCCAGAACCAAACAACATACTATTAGAAACATCAACCAAAAAATAAACATTCAACTCTCTTTCTTCAATATACTTCTTCGCCAAAATCTGATTAGACCTCAGTGTCGCTTTCCAATCAATCAAACTTGCATCATCATCCGGCTGAAAAACACGATAAGAATCAAACTCTAAACCTTTACCTCTAAAAATATTCTTATACAAAATCTTCTTCACAGGAAATTTCTGCATCGCATTCTCAAACTCAGCAATAGCCCTAGGAAAATTCAAAACAAATTTACCTTTACCCGAATCACTCACCATCTTAAAATAACAAAGAACTTTAGACTTATTAACCTTACTCTATATCCTTGTTAAAAATATTTTTGTATATTTAACATTGTTTAATTAACTCTATTACGGCACACTTACTCTATTAAGAATATGTTTGATTACTTTATCCGTAGTTATTCCTTCAGCTTCTGCCTCATAATTCAGAATAATCCTATGTCTTAAAACAGGATAAATAACCTCCCTAACATCTTCAGGAGTAACATAATCTCTATTCTGCATCAATGCTTCAGCCTTAGACGCAATATAAAGCGCAATTGAAGCCCTAGGAGAAGCCCCATAAGAAATATATTTACCAAATTCCCAACTCTTATTACGTGACTCTCCAACAATCTTAACAATATATTCCTCAATAACTTCAGAAGTAAAAACCAACTTAACCTGTTCTTGCAATTCCACAATTTTATCAGAATTCAAAATGGCCTTTAAATTAAAACTTTCAAAGGTTTTAGTAGTAGTATTTTTACTTAAAATACCTTGCTCTTCATGTGGCTTAGGATAATCAATTAACAATTTGAACAAAAACCGATCTATTTGAGCCTCAGGCAAAGTATAAACCCCACTGTTCTCTACCGGATTTTCTGTAGCCATAACAAAAAAGGGCTTAGGTAAAGTATGCGTCTCTTTAGCAATAGTAACCTCCTTCTCCTGCATAGCCTCTAATAAAGCAGATTGAGTCTTAGGAGGACTACGATTAATCTCATCAGCTAGAACAAAATTTGTAAAAATAGGACCCTTCTCAACCTTAAACCCCTTCTCAGGAGTATAACTCATAATCCCTGTAATATCCGTAGGCAACAAATCCACAGTAAACTGAATTCTTTTCATCTTGCATCCTAAAATAGTCGCCATAGATTTAACAATCAAGGTTTTCGCAGTACCAGGAACACCCTCAACTAAAACATGCCCATTACAAAGAACAGCCCGCAAAATACCATGAATAATCTCTCTCTGTCCAACAATTATAACACCCATTTCTTTCTCAATTTCTGCCAACATTCCCAAAACATCAATCTTTTTTTTCTTAACCATCTTCATATTACCCGATACAATCTCAAACACCTCTATATAAAAAATGCATTCATATGCACTTTACCTAACATATACATCCTCCGCAGATTTATTAAACCTTACTCTTTTATAAACATAAAAAATAAATCCTATAAAAAAAATCATTAGAGTTGCAAAAGAAATATAATAAACATTCCTTGCAACAAATCCCTCAACCTTATAGCTAACTTGTGCATTAGCAGAAATGGCGTCTTCACAAGCATTACTAACATTTTCTGCTAAACTCATTGCCTTAGCTTTATCTCCAGCCCTAAATGCATCCTGTGCACGACGAAAAACTTCAGTTAATTCTAAACATTCAGGATTATCGGCAATCATCTTGGAAGTAAAAACCAATAATTTCTCCGCCTCACTCTCATTCGTTCTCCTTAGGTCAATAAAAAAATCCCCCCAATCCTGGAATTTAGGAGAAGTAATATTAGCAAAAAGAGTAGCCTTATATTTACCCGATCTATTAGTATCAGCCAAAATTCTCATAGTATAATTCTTCCTTTCGCCAGCCTTCAAAGAATCAAGATGATCCGCCCCCAGCTTAACGCTAACATCATCGGCAAATTCATTATTATATAAAACCTGACTAGATAAATCTATACCATTCAAATCAACATTCCCAGCATTTTCAAGAGCAAACGGAACATCAATGAAATTCTGATCGGAAACAATTACATCTTCCGGCACAATAATTCTCAAAGAATAAAATTTAACAGTAGTAGATCCACCACCTCCGCTAGAATGGGAGACAATAACTTGAGGCTCAGTAAATTTAACTTGAATTATCTCACTAGTGTCTGAGGTTAAATTATCACTACCCTTAATATAAAGAATTCCATTATGAACAGTCTTTAAAGTAGTGCCAATTTGAATATCCCACCCACTAGAATGAGTAAGAAAGATATCTCCATCTCCTGAAGATTTAATGAAAGTCACATTTTGTAAATAATAAGGATCACTTACATCTTCATCCTCAAAATACCCATTTAAATTAAATTTTATATTGCTATTATAATCTGTCTGCAAAATACCAATGGGGGCAATCACACGCATCGGCGCATTCGTATGGCTAATATTCAATTTAAAACTAAAATTAGTAGCAACAGACATGCTCTGGTTAAAACTCAAAGCACTACTATTGGAATAAACTTCCACCGTCAAATTCTTTTCCAAACCATAACTCTCATCTCTAAAATTAGGAACAAAATTCCAACTCAAAATACTCCCATTCCCAAACCCACTAACATTTGCCCTCAAACTTAAATTTCCATAGCTACAATTAGAATTATTATAAAAACCGCAAGACATATTATCAATCCAAAATTCATAGGTTAAATTATCCCCAACAGAATGATTAATTGTAAAATTTAAATAACTCGAAACATTTTCTTTCAAATTAAAAGAATAATTTTCTATAGGAGAAACAAGAGATGCAAAGCCATAAACAGACAAATAAAATTCTTGCCAATCAACCATGCCATCACTATCCATAACACTAATATTATATCTCCATTTACCAGAATAAGAATTATTAGAACTCAAATTAAAATCAATTCTCTTATCAATAATACTTAAATTTGGGGACCCAGGAGTTAAGGCAACAATATAATAACTCAAATTCAACCCATTAAAGTCATCCTCATCATCTGTAGCATTAATAGTAAAGTTGAGATAATCATTAATTGTCAAAGAAATATTACTAATATTAAATAAAACAGGAGGACCTAAGCTCTCACTAATATTCAAATACCAGGTCTGATTAGTAGTATTTCCAGCCACATCTGTAATATTCATAAAAACCGTATAATTTCCAACATCCGCAACCCCGGGAACAAATGTAGCAACATATGAAGCGATTTCTCCACTAACACCCCCAAATTCCAAAAATGAGAAATTAAACAAATTAAAATAACTTCCCGTAGAATTTACAAACGTCACATTAACGACTAAAGACTCGTTATAATAATTTTTTTGTCCTTCTGGGATTAAAAAATCATCATCCCTAATATCTAAAGAAAAATTAATTGTTAATCCTTCTTTAATAATAAAATTAGACCCTTCTGCAATAATGTTAGTTGTACCATTCTTTCCTACAAGTTGGCTAATAATTGGAGCATCAAAAATATTACTTATATTAAACACAAAATTCCATGAGCTATTTAATTTCCCATTACTAGAAATAATTGAAACATTATGAAATCCAACATCACAATCACTAGGAGTAAAACTAATCAAACCATTAGAATTAAAATTACTGGGAGTCAAAGAACAAAATTCTTCAGTCATATTTTCATAATAAAAACTAATCGTCTCATTTGGATCACTCACATTAACACTAACATTATACGAGAAAGCCTGTCCTTCCGTTAAATTCAAAATCACAGGATTATCTAAACTTGCATTCCACACCGGTGCCGTTTCGTTAATAATTTGTACAACAAAAATTTTCCATGCTAAATTTCCAACACTATCATTTACACTAATATTTACACTATAATTTCCTTCTCCTAGCGTATTAAGTGCCTGAGTGTGATCTATATCTATAGTTGAAGTAGAATAATTATTACCAGAAATTTCTACACCAACACCTGGACGAACCCAGCTAGTATTAGAAGCAAAAGTCAAAACCTCATCCTTAACACTAGTGTCATAAATCAATAAATCATCATCATAAGCCTTAAGATAGAAACTTTTATTCTCATACAAGGTAACATTAGAAATAGGATCTAAAAAAACTGGAGACTCTGTATAATTTACAAAAAGTTTGATTTGCCCAACTTTAATATCATAATTATCAGAATCCTCAACACTAAAATTAATCGTCCAATTACCAACCTCTTTCTTTAATGGAGTAACTGAAATAGGCAAACTATAGAAAAAATTAGAAGCATTATTGCTATAATTTGCATAAAACCAATCTCTATTACTCTCATCATAAGCCATAGCAGAATTACTGCTAAAAAACGCATAACTAGAAAAATCCAAGCTATCAGTCTCACCCCTGGTAGTAATATTGATTGTACAATTAAAAGTATCACCCTCAGTAATGGAGGCACCAGTACAATTAGAAACATTAACACTAAGCATCGAATAAACATTAAATGTCAAAAGATAAGTATCACTACTTTGATTCAACTCATAACTAGAAGCATCACAATAAGGACTAGGACAAGTTCCATTAAAATCTTTAACATTAAATGTCGCCCAATAAGTTCCAACATCATTAAATCCAGGAGAAAAATCAAAAATTGTAGAAGTATTTGTAGTATTGCTTAAATTAAAAATGCTACAATTTTCCCCATCAACTTTCCCAGACCAAGCCGCATGAGTACAATTATTAATAAAAGTTAAATTAAAATTTAAAGGATATTGTTTTTCTTCATCAACAGCATGAACAATATAATAACTCCCTTTATCTTGTGGAAAATCATAAGTTGAATTCAAATCCGTGAAATTAGGAGCATCATTTGTAGCATTAATTATAAAATTAAAGGTCTTAGCTCCGATACTCTCTGCTGGGTCATTATAATAAACATCCGTAGTAATATTATACATACCTGTCAAGTTGTCTCTAGTAGAATTAATTAATAATATACCCGTACCAGAATCAAGAGAAATCCAATCAAAAAAGGACGCCTCTTTAGAGCCATAAATACTAGAACTAATATTAATGCCAGAACCAAATACAAAACTCAATGGAACAGAAGAATCTGAAGCATTAAGGACAAACACACTGAAATTATAGCTAGATGCATCCGTATTATTTTCATTCCAATAACTAACATTATCCCAAGGAGTTCCATCCCAAGAAGGAACCGCTCCCACCAAAACAACCATTCCAATCATAATTACAATAAATAAAAATCGCAAAAATCCAACATATTCCACAGTCCTCATTTTGTAACCACCACCATCGTCCCCTTTTCAGCATCAAACCGAATCTCAATCTTTTGTTTTATCTTCAAACCCAAAGTGTCAACAATCGCCTTGGGAATCTTAATCCTATGTCCCGTCTGTATGCTATTATCTCTAAATATCGTTTCTGCCATATACTTTTAAAATACCTTTCTTACCCTTATTTTATACTAACAAAATACTTTTAAAAGTATTTAAACCCTTCGTTTAATCATGAACAGGAGACTCGCTATCTTTGTTCCTTCTCTTCCAAAACAAAAACAGCCTCAATAAAATCCATAAAATAATAATAATTAAAATAATTAAAATAATTATTAAAACATTACTAATTTTAGCAAAAGGAACTTCTGGCTCACACATAAAAGGACAAGGTCCTCCACAATCAACCCCATCCTCACCCTGATTTTGTTTTCCATCGCTACAAGTGGGGCAAGGAGAACAAGGTCCCCCGCAATCCGCCAATACCTCACATGCACCGTCATGACAATTAGTAATACCGTCATTACACCCCGGATTTTCAGTAAAATAACAAAACTGCCTTTCAAGCGGCTTAGGTATAATAGGATCCGCCCTCTCACATTTTGCTAAATCATAACATTTAGTAATCTGAAAACCACAAAATCTCTCATCATCCTCCTTGTTCTGAGAACAAGAATCCTTAGCAACGGAATAGTCTTCCAAAGACATCATACCAGAATCAAAAGTTCGCTTCACATTCTGACAAATATTCCAATCATCACAAACCCAATTTTCAACGCAAAAATCCCCACCAGCACCGCCACCGCCATCATGGGTAAAGATAGGACAAGCAACTCGACTAACATCAACAAACCATTCATGACTATCATTTAGCAATCCATCACTAGTAACAATCTCAACTTTATGAGCACCAGAAACATCACACCCAAACTTATAAATAAAACTATCCTTGGAAATATTTTCATTATGTTCAATTCTAACATCATCTACATACCAATCAATATCCGGAATTGTGCCATCCGCATCATAAACTTCAACAGAATAATTCACATCTTTATCTCCAGAAACTTTAAACGTGTCATTAATGGGACTATAACTCAAAATCTCGGGTGCCCTATTATCATTAGTAACAGTCAACGTAAAGGAATCACAGATATTATGTGAATCCCCACTCATTGGAGCACATAAACTAATATTATCATGAATAACTCTTAAAGCATTATCGGTGACACAAACCTCTAAATCATAAACATGTCCTTCCTGTCCAACAACGGGCGTATAATTCATAATACCGTCACTAAGTCCTATGTCAAATAAATTCTCGTTACCACTCCAATTCAAACTAAAATTTAATTTTCCATCCTTAGTATTCCCATCTTCAACGTCTGTAACATCAACAACATAATAAAATTTAGAATTTTCTCCACTAAGCCAAACAGTCTGCGCCCCGATATCCTTAATAATAGGCAGATTATTTATCTCAATAACCTCTATAGTTATATTCTTACTATCAATAGCGTCCCAGGGATCAATAGCAGAAATAACCTCACTATAATTTCCAACATCCCCTTTATCCAAAACTCCCGAAACAATATCAAAAGAATTATTAACACCAATTCTACCTTGAGAAATTAAATAAAACGGATTCTTAGGAGAAATATCCCCAACAACATCATCTTCATCAATATCTGTAACAGTAAATTTATAGTCCAACGATTCTCCCTCGCAGGTGAACAGAGGATCACTAAAATTTTCAATAATAGGAGCCGAGTTAGAAACATTAACCTCAAAGACCACACTCTTATTTACCCACTCTCCCTGGTCAGACAAAGCAGACACCGTCAATAAATTTCCCCACCTTACAGCACTAATGGAACTATTTGGAGTAAAAAGAGTACCATCTTCAACATAAATATCATGTGTTAAGTCATAAAGCCAATATCTCCATCCATCAACTGGCTCAACATTAAAATCCGCACTAACATTCAACGGAATAATATACAAATCTCCTTTGTTAAAATTATAAGTAATATTCTCCGGAGAATAAATATTGACATTTAATAATTGATTAATAAAAACCTGCACAATACCACTATCATTAACAACATGACCAGTAATCGCCACCGGAGAAAGTAGAAAACCAAAATAATTAACAAAAACTAAATTAACAAATCCAAATAAAAGCAAAGTAGCAAATAAAGTTATAATCACCTTCTTTTCCATAAAACAATACAATACTTTTCAATATAAAAATCTACTTACTTGCTCTCCAAAACCACCAAAATAAAAAAATCAAAATAAAAACCACTCCAGCCCAAGGAATCCAGCTAGGAAACTTCTTAACATAAACACTAATAATTTTAGATTCAGCCGCACCATCAGAATAAATAAAATCATCACCAAATGGAAAATAATAAACATCTACATTAAGTTTTACATCACCCTCAAAATCACTACTATCAAAATAACCAGTCAAATTCCTCTTCTCCCACCCACCCAAAGACACAATAGAGCTATCAAAATCTCCAGCTATTTTAGAATAAGTTGCGTTATCTCCCCCCTGTTTACCAACAACCCGAACCTCAGCATAAACCCCCTTCATCTTATTATTCCACAAGCTTTCAATCTCGACATTAAATTTTCCTATTCCTTCATTTACCTCTCGAGTATAATTCAAAATCTTAATTTTAAACTCACCCACCCTAAAAATACCTCTAGTCTCAAACTCACCTGACTTAATCGCCACTAAATAATCTCCAGCAGAATAATTAAAATCATTCAATATAAATTTATAACTATCTTTTTCATGAACCCCAAGAGTTTTTTTATCTAACTTAAAAACACTAATTAAATCCTTTCCAGAATATACACTTACACTAGGGCTAATGTTTAAAACCTCTTTGCCAAAATTAGAAACCTTCAAATTTGCGACAATCTCATCCCCCATATTAACATTAGGAATAGACAACATTAAATCTGCATATCTATCAGGATAAGGAACATTAACCTTAATAATTCCTGCAACACTGCCAGCCAAAACCCAAATATTACTAACTCCAAAATAACCTGCATTCTCCGGCAAATCTAAACTAACATTAACTTTTTCTTTACCAAAAATTCTCTTCTTATCAAGTTTAACATATTTTGCCAAATCACCCCTAACCTTTAATTCCTTCTCACTATTAACAACAAAAACAAAAACAAAATCTTTATGCAAACCCCCCTTGAAATCAATACTATAACTTCCAGGATTAACCCCTTCGAGACTAACAATATTATCTCCAGATACAGAAGCCGCTAAAACACTAGTAGCAATAAAAATAAAAAATAATAGATAGACAAACCTCTTCATATCGAAACAAAACAAAATCAATATTTAACCTTATCCCTAAGATTTAAACTTCTTCCTCAACAAAAAGAACCATAACAAATTAATCAAAACCAACAAAACAATAACGATAATCAAAACAATAACGATACCATCAGTACCACCCCTACCCTCAGCAGAAATAACATAACCGAGACCAACTACAACCAATTCATTTTTACTAACCTTAAACTTCAAATTCTTCTCGCTTTTCTTATCTCCATAATTAATAGTAACCTCCGCATCATAAGTTCCCTCACGAACTCCAGCAGTATCCCAATAGGAAACAAATGATTTTTTACTCAAAGCCCCAATATCTTGAGCAGCCGATTGAAAACTAGAAACAATATCCCCATCACTATCTTTAATCTTAGTCTCAATATACGCATCACTAATAGATTCGCTCCATTTGTTCTCAATTAACATATTCAACTTGGCAATTTCACCTAAACTAAACCCATTAACATTAATCTCCTGCAATTCCAATTCTTTGCTACCAACACTAAAAGACTTTTCCAAATTAATAGTTCCATCATCATAAACAACTGCTGCCTTAGCCATATATTCTCCAATCGGAACATTTGCCTTCCAATTATAAACCAATTCTTTTTTAGTACCACTCTTAACACTAACAGAATTAGTATTAAAACTATCAATCTTCTCGCCCATCTTATTATAAATATCTACATTGGCTCTAACAGAACTCAAATCAAACTCTCCAGCACTAACAACTGGAATAACAAACTTCACATCCTCTCCAACATTAGCACTATAAATATACAACTTAGAATTAGCATATTTACCTGGATAAGGAACGTAAAGATAAACCTGAGTAACAACTGCCAATGTAGCCAAAATCTGGGAGCCCTCACTAGTACTATTCCCTGGCAACTGTAAAACAAAAACCTCCCCTGTATGAACTCCAGGCCCTAACTTATCAGGCAAATTCAACTCATAATTAAAATGTTTACTCTTCTCACTTCCTAAAATCTTCGCATCCTTAATCGGTAAAGAGATATATTTTGCCAAATCACCCTGAGCGGAGAAAACAACATTGATATCACTACCACCTGCATTCAAAACATCAAAGCCAACACTCTTTTGCATATTCTTTTCAAAATCAAGCGTCGTCCTACCAGGAGTAATCCCCAAAGCCAAAACATTCGCCACCATAAAAATTCCAATCAACAAAATCAGCACCATTCGATATTGCTTGTCCCGCTTAATATTACCTGTCCCATTTGACACAAAGCCATCTAACCGGAAAAAGTTATCTAAGGGAGTAAGAATATTCCTATTCACTTAAAATCCTCCCTTATTAATTTAACAAAATTAGAACAAACCCGCAACAAATGATTACTTAAAGAAAAAGAACTTCCCCTCTTCTTATCAAAATATGTAAACAACAAAACCTCTAAACCTCTCTCTGTTATATCTTTTATAACAGGACAAAAATAAGTATCCGAAGAAACCAAAATGATTTTCTCAACCTCAGGATAATCTTCCTTAATATTACTCAGGTCAATCGTCAACAAAGTATCCACGCCCTTTTGGCGATAAATAAATTTTCCATCAACTTTTAGTCTCTGAACTCTGCCTTCTCTAAAAATAAACCCCTCTTTAGCCAAAGAACTCTTAAAAGAATCATATCTCTCTTTTCTAATTAATTCACTCTTATTAAAATTATTGGACTGATAAGGTGGGGCAGTATAGTAAAAAATTTTTTCATAAACAAAATTATTCCTAGAACAAATATTCCTAACAAAATCTTTAATTTTAAATTTTACATACTCTCCGTCCCCAAAATGCTTTGACACTTTAGATAGAAAACCAGCATCGATAAAAATCAAAACTTCATCACTCATAGAAATTACCCCCTAAATCAATAAAAATTTCAGAATAAAAGTCATCTAGTGACCCAAAAGGATCACTAGGGAATATTTCAAAACTACCAAGAACATTTAATTTAAAAACATTCCTATTCATCAAACCTCCCATAAATTTATCTTTTTCTGAAACATAGCCCTTCTTCTCACAATCAGTCATATAATTTTTACCATCACTCAACATCATTTTCAATTGTCCGACAAAATCAACAATAGAAAAAAACCAATCATCATTATGCCAAATTCTACAAACCCCTTTATCCCCAAAAATTAAAACACCCCTATTCATCTTGAGAACCCACAAATTTACTTCCATTCCTACTAACCTCTCCAATACCAAGCTTCTTCTTCTCAATAAACTTATCACCATCATAAACATCAACATTTAGCCTAACATTCCCAGCATTAACAACCCCAAAACCATTTTTTAATTTAACCAGTTTCAACTCCACACTAGATTGAATAGTCAACTTCCGAACCTCACTTGGAACCAACAGCGTCATCCCCTTGGGACCCAAGACACCACTAACTTTCCAATAATAAACCCCAGGCTCCAATCTAACAATTTGCCCATCGACAACGCTATATCTATCTGGAGTAGTAAAATCTTTATTATCATCTATTAACAAAACATCTGCTCTCGTAAAATTGAATAGAACCTCCCCATTCACACTCCTATATTGATCTATAGGCGAAATCACCAAAGGTCGAGCATAACCAACAAGCCCCATTAAAACCAAAGCACTAATCCCAATTATAATTAAATCAACCTTAACTAAATTATTTATTTTTTTACTTCCCGACTTAAAGTAGACAAAACTATTAATAAAACTAAAATCTAATATTTTCATTCGGCCAACTCTCCAATAAATATAATAGTAGCGTTCTTAACACCTGGAGATTCACTAACAGGAACCTTCAATAAAATATCAACCTTGGCACTATCATTACCATTTATATAATTAAGTTTACTAATAGCCACAACCTTCCCATTAATCGGCATATTAAACCAATCAACAATAGAGCGCAACCAATCAAATGCTCCCTCTTCTCCACTGACATTATTAACCTTAAACTGATAATAACTACTATCCGTCGGCTCTTTATTCCAAAGACCAGAAGAATTCAAGCTAACATTCGTCAAGACATTTCCATCATTATCAATCACAAAAGAAGCTGGAGTTCCATCACTCGTATTTTCAATGTCCCCCGGACCAAGAGAACCAAAATTAATGCTACTTAAAGAAAGATTAATCACAATCTCCGCCGTAACATTAACATGCCAAACACTAGTCCAGTTTCCCCAAACAGTTCCATCATTTGCCCTAACCAACCAATCATAATAATATCCATGATCATATAGGCATTTCAAATCACTCAAAGGAATATAACTCTCCTTATCTATAGAATTATTATCAATATTATCATTACAAGTTCCATCCCCACTAAAAAAATGCTCGCTAATATTAATCTCATAAGTCATATTGTCTCCATCCGCATCATTAGAACTCCAATTAAATTCCAAACTCCTATTATTTGTAGAGCTCCAATCGCTAGGAGAAATTAAACTAACCGTTGGCAAACTATTTAAAATAATCAAACCACTAGAATTTCCCCAACCACTCCAAAGCAACCCGTCACTAACTCTAATCCCACAACTCCAATTCTCTCCCTTACTAGTATTCCCACTCCCAAAAACAGAACTAAACAAAGTCGCATTTGAATATGAATTATTATAATCAATTGTCAAATTCAAAGTCCCGTCCTTGTACCACCGAACTGAAACATTCAAATCATCCCCATCAGGGTCACTGACAACTGAAGAGCAATTCAAATCACTGCTAGTTAAGTTCAAACCATCAGTAGAAATCAATATAGGGGTTACATTGTTTGGAGGCACATCCTTCCTAAACCCAACACTAACATTATACAACTCAGGAGAATAACTCGAATCAGTCGTCGTAAAATTAGCCATATACTGGAAATATCTATTCAACCCCAAGTTCAAATTCTGGGGAGATGTGTCATTAACCAAATCATTCCATGCCTCACCTGAACAAGCTGCATCATTACAACTTCTAATTGAAAAGTTTAATACACTATTTATGTCATTGTAATAAGCCACATTTGGAACAGTAAAGTTATCATCCCATCGGATAATTCCTTTTGACATACGAATTTCATCCAAATAACCACTAAAACCACCAGCTGCATTCCACCCCCCAAATTCAAGAGTATAATTATTATTTCCCACATGATACACATAATTTAGCTCTAAAATCCCATCAATATAAATCTTGCTTGTATTAGTGTCTCCATTATAATTCCAAGCTAGATGATGCCATTCATTATTTGTAATTGAGGACTTAATATCTATCCAACCACTTTCATCTGCATAAAACTGTAATTTATCAGTTGCACCATAATAAAATGCCCATCTATTACCACTCGCTCCCCATTTTGAGAACAACGTTTCTCCTGCAATCCCTCCCCCATAAAACCATAAATCAATTGTATAATTTTGATCATCAAAATTCCAATCATCATGAGCAGGAATACCCAAATAATCCCCAGTTCCATCAAAATAGATACTTGAAGCTCCAAATTTAGGATTAGTTACATTATGGTAAACATCACCATTGGCAGTAATGATATGGGCAGAACCAGAACTATCATTAAATATTGTACTACCATTAGTAGTATCAGAATGAATCAATAAAACAGTATTCGCATCATTCCCTCCTTCTTGATTTGTGATATTCCCCTCCCACGAAATATTATTCCAAATCATATCACTACCAACATCAAACACCTGCGAAGTAAAATTGCCAGAAGTATTTGTTCCTGTCAAAACCAAACCGCCAGCCGAAATATTATAACTCAAATTCTCAACCTCTCCACCCAACCAACCATAAACCGTTGTTGTGTCATTAATCAGAAATGTCATATTATAATTAACATTACTCAAACTATAATTAGCCCCAGCAAACCCACAATTCCCAGACTCATCACAACCATAGCAATTCCAAACATAACTTCCCGCATCAAGTATCTTATTAAATACATAATCAGAATTATTCAAACCAGAAATATTCGTCTCATTCAAATGCCAACCACCAGACCAATCTCCATAAAGAGAAACATTAGTCAAATTAACATCATCAGAAGCCGAACAATTAAAACTAAATGATGTCGCAGACAAATTGGCGACATCAACAGGAGAATTCAAACTAACAGTAGGGGCAGTCGTATCCGCTGAAAACCCAACACTAACATTATACAACTCAGGAGAATAACTCGAATCAGTCGTCGTAAAATTAGCCATATACTGGAAATATCTATTCAACCCCAAGTTCAAATTCTGGGGAGATGTGTCATTAACCAAATCATTCCATGCCTCACCTGAACAAGCTGCATCATTACAACTTCTAATTGAAAAGTTTAATACACTATTTATGTCATTGTAATAAGCCACATTTGGAACAGTAAAGTTATCATCCCATCGGATAATTCCTTTTGACATACGAATTTCATCCAAATAACCACTAAAACCACCAGCTGCATTCCACCCCCCAAATTCAAGAGTATAATTATTATTTCCCACATGATACACATAATTTAGCTCTAAAATCCCATCAATATAAATCTTGCTTGTATTAGTGTCTCCATTATAATTCCAAGCTAGATGATGCCATTCATTATTTGTAATTGAGGACTTAATATCTATCCAACCACTTTCATCTGCATAAAACTGTAATTTATCAGTTGCACCATAATAAAATGCCCATCTATTACCACTCGCTCCCCATTTTGAGAACAACGTTTCTCCTGCAATCCCTCCCCCATAAAACCATAAATCAATTGTATAATTTTGATCATCAAAATTCCAATCATCATGAGCAGGAATACCCAAATAATCCCCAGTTCCATCAAAATAGATACTTGAAGCTCCAAATTTAGGATTAGTTACATTATGGTAAACATCACCATTGGCAGTAATGATATGGGCAGAACCAGAACTATCATTAAATATTGTACTACCATTAGTAGTATCAGAATGAATCAATAAAACAGTATTCGCATCATTCCCTCCTTCTTGATTTGTGATATTCCCCTCCCACGAAATATTATTCCAAATCATATCACTACCAACATCAAACACCTGCGAAGTAAAATTGCCAGAAGTATTTGTTCCTGTCAAAACCAAACCGCCAGCCGAAATATTATAACTCAAATTCTCAACCTCTCCACCCAACCAACCATAAACCGTTGTTGTGTCATTAATCAGAAATGTCATATTAGCATCAACCGTAAAATAAATAGAATCATTTAATCCAAAATTACCAGCAGAATCATTTGCCCATAATAATAAATGATGAGCTCCCTGTTCAGTTTCTAAAGAAGTATTTATACCAGACAAAGTTATATTTACTCCATCATAATCAACAATCCATGTATCAATTATAGAATCACTAGTTGCATTAAACCATATAACAGAACTTGAATAAGTAATATTCGCAGGACTAAAGACATTCAATACAGGATTTGTAGTATCAACACTCACCCCCCGCTCCCCCGTAGAATTCCAATTTCCCGCCTCATCCCCAGCAAATACCTCATAACTATAACTCCCATCTTCCAACCCCGCCGTAGCATTCTCACTCTGATTAACATACACCAACCACTTATCAGAATCATACTTATTCAAATTAGACATATACATCTGATTAACCTCAGAAGCCGACAAAGACCGATTCCAAATTCTAACCTCATCAATTGAACCATTCCAAGAAGAATAGGCATCTTTTCCCCCCCTCCCAATAATAAATTTAGTGGCCCCATTAATACTACCACTCTGCGCAACAGAATTAGCAGTTGGACTATCTAATACACCATCCACATACAACATAAGTTGACCTCCACTACTCCAAGTTAAAACAATATACTGCCACCCAGTCGTCTGAATATTCTCAGAACTCTCCAGCTGCTGATCAACACCAGAAACCGTAATACCCGCCTTTATCACATCGTTCCCACCCGTAGCAGAACTAACATCATCATATCTTAAAGTAAATACATTATCAGCACCAACAGGATCCTGAGCAATAACGATCCCCTTATCTGTCCCAATCTCATTTGATTTTACCCACAAGGACAAAGTAAAAGCCGTCAACCCATTTATGTAATTTTCCCCATCATCATCTAAAATATAATCATCAACCCCATCAAAATCCATAGCTCTACCAAATTTACCATCAACAATAGTAGTACTTCCACCGACAACAACCCCGTCATTGCCCTTCCCAGAAACATCAACAACATATGTATCATTCTCCCCCAACGCAGAAATATTATCAAAATTCATCATTAAAATCAAAGAATCATCCATCAAACTAAAATTAGTCCCATTCCAATTATACTCAACCTCCCTCAAATTACTCTCGTTAATTGTCACATTCACCTCAATAGAAGTGTCACTCGTAATATTACCATCCGCTCTAGTCGGAACAACAAACTCAATCTGAGGGGCAGTTTCATCAACAATCCCTCCATCCGTAATAACCCAACTCCAAACCCCAACCAGCACATCATCCCTAGAACTAGCAGCAGCAAAACTATACTTCGAATTCCCACCACCAAAAGTGACATTTTGTTGCAAAGACGGCAAACTCGCCCATCCATTAAGTAAAGAGTCATAATTCGCAGTTGTTAATGTAACGCCGTAGAACATCTCAGCCATTGTAGTTACTTTTGAAACATCCCACTTAGAGAGATTTTGATTAAAAGATGTTGCATATTTAAACATGTCACTCATATTGGTTACAGAGGAAGTGTTCCATGTGGAGATATTCCCATTAAAGCTATCTGCAAAAGTAAACATTGAAATCATGGTGGCTACAGAGGAAGTGTCCCAATTAGAAAGATTCTGGTTAAAATTAGTTGCAGAAGCAAACATTCCCGTCATATCTATTACAGAGGAGGTGTCCCAATTAGAAAGATTCCCATCAAAATTAGTTGCATAAGCAAACATATCATTCATATCAGTCACGGAAGAAGTGTCCCAATTAGAAAGATTCTGGCTAAAATTAGATGCAGAAAAAAACATATAAATCATGGTGGTTACAGAGGAAGTATTCCAGTTAGAAAGATTTTGATTAAAAGATGTTGCATATTTAAACATATGACTCATATCAGTTACGGAGGAAGTGTCCCATGTGGAGATACTCCCATTAAAGTTATCTGTATAAGCAAACATATGATACATATTGGTTACAGAGGAAGTGTCCCAATTAGAAAGATTCTGGCTAAAATTAGTTGCATAATAAAACATTCCCCTCATATCTATTACGGAAGAAGTGTCCCAATTAGAAAGAGATTGGTTAAACGATCCGGCACCAGTAAACATCCAACTCATAGTCGTAACGAGAGACGTGTTCCAATTAGAAAGATTCTGGTTAAAATTATATGCAGAAACAAACATCCCGTTCATATTTACTACTTTTGATGTGTCCCAACCATTCAGCGGTTGATTAAATTTATTGGCTCCATTAAACATAGAGTTCATATCTAATACTGAATGGACGTCCCACCCAGAGATATTCCCATTAAAATTGGATGTACCAGAGAACATGCCAGCCATGTTAATAACCGAAGATACATTCCAGTTATTCAAAGACTGGTTAAAAACTAATGCCTCGTGGAACACACTATTCATACCCGTCACCCCCGAAGTATCCCACCCAGAGATATTCCCATTAAAACTGGATGCATTATAAAACATAGCATAAATATCAGTAGTCCCAGACAAATTTAAAGCATCCGTAGCCGTCCCAACCAGATTAGCACATCCATAAAAATACGCGCCATTACTCCCAACATTCAACGCCCCCCAATTAGAAATATCCATTATCTTCAATCTATCTCCTCCGTTATTAAATCTAAACCCTTGAATTGTTCCAACAATAGCAACATCATATACCCCCG
>CAZROF010000009.1:0-6886 GCA_964601675.1 Candidatus Woesearchaeota archaeon | reverse complement strand
CAGTTAGAAAGATTCTGGTTAAAATTAGTTGCATAATAAAACATACCATTCATATTAGTTACAGAGGAAGTGTCCCAATTAGAAAGATTCTGGCTAAAATTAGTTGCACGATCAAACATAGCATTCATATAAGTTACAGAGGAAGTGTCCCAGTTAGAAATATTCTGGTTAAAATTAGTTGCACGATCAAACATACCATTCATATCAGTTACAGAGGAAGTGTCCCAATTAGAAAGATTCTGGCTAAAATTAGTTGCACGATAAAACATCTTATTCATATCAGTTACAGAGGAAGTGTCCCAGTTAGAAATATTCTGGTTAAAATTAGATGCACCATCAAACATATAACTCATGTCAGTTACAGCGGAAGTGTTCCATAAAGAGATATCTTGGTTGAAATAGACTGCTCCATAAAACATAGTATTCATATCAGTTACGGAGGAAGTGTTCCAGTTAGAAAGATTCTGGTTAAAATTATATGCAAAAGCAAACATATAACTCATATCAGTTACGGAGGAAGTGTCCCAATTAGAAAGATTCTGGTTAAAACTATTCGCACCATCAAACATATAACTCATATTAGTAGTCCCAGACAAATTCAAAGCATCCGTAGCCGTCCCAACCAGATTAGCACATCCATAAAAATACCCACCACTATTTCCGATGTTCAAGGGACCCCAATTCGAAATGTCCAGAATCTTCAATTTATCTCCAGTATTATTAAATCTAAATCCTTTAATAGTTCCATTTATACTAATATTATAAACTCCCGCAGATGAATAAGTATGATTTACGAGATATTTATTATATGTTCCGATTGCCCCATCTCCCCAATTCACAGTAAAATTATACGTCCCTGTAGATTCCAAAGGCAACACTATCGTCGTGGAATTGCTTGAACCAGTAGAAGTTGCAGAAGTATTCCATGTTGAGTTAAAAAAATCAGACGCTGGATCAATAATGTAGTCAAATGAAACACTCCCATTTATCCTTAAATCAAAGACATCTTGAGTCCCAGTCAGGTTAGTCAAATAAATCTTATGCCATCCCCCACTAGAAACATTCTTAAATGTTGCCAAAACCTTCGTCCCATTTTCCCTGTAAACTTGAACCTCCGAGCTCCTGTTATTCATTGACTTACCATAAAAAGTTATATCACGAGAATTATCCAACGGAATCTCAAACCAAACCCGAACATACTCCCCATCATTAATAGTCTCGCTCCAATTCCCGTCCTTCGCCTGAACCTCGGGATAAATATCAGAAATAAAACTCCTATTCGAATCCAAATGTTCCGCCTTCGTAATATAAATAAATTCATAAAGCTGAGATGATAAATGAGGAACAACCCACTCAACATAATCCATATACCCATCCCCATCAAAATCATAAGGAACATAACTCACCTGGATTTTAGCAAAAGAAGAACCCTTCTCTAACAACTCCTCAACACTTACATTTTCATTTCCCTTATTTTCATACCAATACAATCTGAATCTAGAATCATTCATAGCAATCTTTCTATTAATCAAAGTATAGGCCAAAATATATGTATAGTTCAACTCACTAGGAGCCGAAATAACAACCCGCTTCCCATTAGTTAAATTAGTCTCATTTGAAACAGGAGATTGTGTATAATATTCAACCGCAACCCTTTTGACTTTACTAATATTTACAACTCTATCAATCCTCACAATTTTCTTTTCTTTCTTCTTATTATCAACAATCACAACATCACTATTATTAATAATTTTATTAAGAATCACAACATTTCCAGTAATCCCAAAACTCGTAAACCAATTCAAAAACCTAGTAAACAAACCCTTACCCCCCTTAATATCTAAAGAAACATCTCCAGTCAATAATCCCCCAGAAACGACTTCTTCTCTATCTGCCTGATTAACCGTATCATTATAATCATCTATATTAGATAGAGCCTCATCAATCTCACCATTTGTCAAAATAGAAATATTCTCAGAATTAAAAGGAATCTCAATACTCAAATTACCATTACTAACATTAACAGTTTTAATCCATTTAACAGGTCGCCCAATCACAGCCTTATATTGCAGAGTCGAAACATTAGTGATATTTTCAATACTAATATTTGTAACATTAAGAAGTGTTTTATTCGTCTCATTAATTAAAGTTAAATTAGTTTCGTTAATTAAAGTTAAATTAGTTTCGTTAATTAAAGTTAAATTAGTCTTATTAACTACACTCTCATTTACTTCAGCAGTTATATTGGAAATATTAGAAATAATCTCTACTCCTCCCACAACCGGCTCACTAGGAGCCTCAACCGGAATTTCAGTCGTTGCGTTTTCGACTGGTTTGGTTACGTTTTCAGCTGGAGCCTCCGTAATATTTTCAACAACATCAACAGGGACTTCACTAACATTCTCAACACTATCTCCTGAGGGAACAGTATCAACTTTTGTAGGCTCCTCACTAACTGGAGTTTTTACTGGAGCAGCTGGCTCTAATCCCACTGGGGATTCGGCTGTTGGAGTTTCAACTGAAGCTCCTTTTGGTGTTTCTTTTGTTGGAGTTTCTGTTTTTTCTTTCGGTTTTTCCTGAGGCTTTTCCTGAGGCTTTTCCGGTTTTCCTTCTTGAACCTTTTCTTTTGATATTTCTTTTTCAGCCTTAGCCTCTGTCTTATCTCCCTTCTCAACAACTAAACCAGTCAGTCCTCCATAAACCTTAGAAAAAACACTAATGAAACTTCCAATAGGACCTGTTTGATTAGAAAAAATATTAGTGGTATAACCTACTCCAAATAAAAATAAAAATAAAAAGACCCCAACAATGAAAACATTCAACAATGAAATCTTCTTCTCTACCTTCTTGCCCAAGTATCGCTTCTTAACATTACCATTAATATCCCTATAACTCTCATAAACATAAGGTCCGTAGACTTTCCCATTTTTCTCTATAAATCTTTTATAACTCATCTCTATTATTTTGTGGAATAACTAATTTATAAACATTGTCACCAAACCTTTTGTCCTAGAGAAAAACAAAAAAATGGTTATTCTACATCAAAAATAATTCTAAATTTTCGACACAAAAAACAAATCATAAAAACCATAGAAATTATATAAATCTTTTCCAAATAATCAGAAAAAATAAAATAAATAATTGGAAAAAGTAGAATTAAACAAACAATTATAGAATCTCTAAAATTAAATACACTCTTGATTCATCAATCATTAAAGATTAAATTTTAACATCATTTCTCTTTTTAATAGTCTCTGGAAAAGAACTTATTCTATCTGAATTTATTTTACCTACCCCGTGAATATCTATTCTCACTATTCTATATTTTTTATTCCAAAAGAAGAAATAAAAATAGAAACTATAATCCTAACCTCTTTTGGATTCCTCTCAGAATGACTCTATAAGTTCTAAAATTGAATTAATATCATTTTTTATAAAAACCTCCGAGCCTTTTCTTACTCCAGCAAATTCTTCTAATCTTATTTCTTCACCATCTTTTGTCAAAACCCTTTCAGAAAGATTATTTTGTTCAACTATAAAACCATGACTATCCACAAACTTGCCCCTTATCTTTTGTAAATCTATAATTACATTTCTTGCATTGGTATCTTTGGATTTTTTCTCTGTTCTGTATTTGGCGAGAGCCATTTTTCTTGGTATTCTCTATTCGGCATTTTGGGCATTCTACTTTCTGTACCATAAAAGTTAGTACAAACTAAGGTTTATATACTTTTCTGTACCATAAAATAACGTATAAATGCCATTTCTATACCATAAAAAGTTGCCTAAACAGGAGTTCTGTACCATAAAAATTAGTACAAAAGGCTTATTTTAAAAAGATGAAAATGCTTAATAACAAATGGTAGAATGGATAAAACCTGATGATTATACTTCAAAGGCAGTAGATAAGGCAGGGAACATAGTTATAGGTAAAAAAGAAGTTATCCCCCTCAGAGAAAAGGAGGCTTTTGATACATTTCACAACTGGAGAGCAACGCATGCATACCCTATGCACATAATAATGTTAACTCTAAAAAATACTGCTAGAAAAGTTTCGGAAGAAGCTATCTCTGTTCAAAGACTAAAAAGAACAAAATCACTTATAAGAAAACTTGAAAGGTTTAAGGGAATGAAGTTATCAAGAATACAAGACATAGGGGGGTGTAGGATAGTTATGCCAAATGTTAAATTAACAAGAAGATTAGGGGAGGAATATATTGGAACAAACAAGAGGCATAAGAGAGTAAAATCTAGGGATGGAAATTATATTAACAAACCAAAAAGAGATGGCTATCGCGGAATTCATTTAGTCTACGCATACCATAGCAACAATAAGGTAGGTAAAATATTTAATGGTAGATTAATTGAAATTCAACTCAGGTCTCAACTTCAACACGTATGGGCTACTGCCCTAGAAACTGTTGATTTATTTACCTTGCAAACTATAAAGTTTGGGGGAGGAGATTTGAAATGGAGGCAATTCTTTAAATTAGTTAGTTCTGCCTTTGCTATGATGGAAGAATGTCCCCTTGTTGATGGAACCACTACAAACAAAAAAGAATTATATTCTCAAATAAGAGAATTGTCAAAAGAATTAGATGTCTTAGAAAGAATGAACGCGTGGACTTATACTATAGATAATATAAAGATCAAGAAAGACTCTTTAATCCTTTTAAAATTAGATATAAATAAAGGGACTATTCATGTTTCCCAATATAAAAATAACCCCTCTGGGAGAAGAAAGTCTACGGAGGATTATTCAAAAGAAGAGGGGAAACATCACGATGACCCAAAATATGATGTTGTTTTAGTGGGTGCTGAAAACATCAGCGATTTGAAAAATGGTTACCGTAATTATTTTGCAGATACTCAAGAATTTTTAAAATACCTTCGAGAAATTACTAATCCTCAGAACTGATAATTATTTTCATATTTTTTAATTCTGCCTTCAGGAGTTTGTCTAAAAATCCTGATTGTTCAACAATTTTCTTTGGAAGATTTAATAAGAATTTGTCATAATCAACTTTCTTACCTTTTTTATTAATTACACTTTTTGAAGAGGCTTTTATTATTTTCATAACTTAAATAATACAAACGACTTTATAAGCATTTCTGTACCATAAATAATAATCTTATTCAACACCCGCTAACTAGTCCAACCAACCCCCACCACAACCTATTTAAAGCAAAATTTTCTTTTTCTCTTATGAAATCAGGAAGAAAAACCTCTGGGGGCAGATATAAAAAACCAAAAAAGAAGAAGCTAACAGGCAGACAAGGTCAAACCAGGATTGTTAAAATCGGAAATACAAAAACTAAGTTATTAACAGGAAGAGGCGGAACAACAAAATTAGTTTCATTTCTGAATAATATAGCAAACATAATTATAAAGGGGAAGGCAAAAAAATTAGAAATAAAAAATGTAATTGAGACACCTTCAAATATTTTTCTAGCAAGACAAAACATCTTAGTGAAAGGAGCTGTAATCGAAACAGAACTAGGAAAAGCCAAAATTACGAACAGACCCTCCCAAGAAGGAAACGTTCAAGCCAAACTTTTGGAATAATTAATCTACAATAATGAGCATATTAACCTAAATATTTATTTATCGTCGAGAAAACATACAACCGAAACACTTAAAAAGGAATTCCATTTATAAGCTTTACTATGGCTGCCAAAAAATGTCCAGAGTGTAACAGTTCTAAACTCATCACAGACGAAACAAGAGGAGAAATAATATGCGGGTCATGCGGACTTCTAGTAGAAGAAAATATGGTAGACACCTCACATGAACTTCGAAGTTTTGATAAAGCAGAAAAAAAATCTCGAGGGGGAGCTCCAATATCTCTACAAAAATTTGACAAAGGATTGACCACAAATATAGGAGAAATATCCGACATCTACAGACTAGATTCAACACAACAAACAAGAAAATACTTACGTCTAAAAAAATGGCAAGAGCGAGTTTCAACTTCAATTGAAAGAAATCTTCGACTTGCAATGTCAGAATTAAGAAGAGTTGCTTCATATTTAGACCTACCTTCCGTAGTAAGAGACGAATCTGCAAGAATCTACAACTTTGTATTACAAAGAGGGCTAGTAAGAGGACGTTCAATGGAATCCGTAATCGCAGCCTGTATCTATGCAGCTTGCCGATCCTATAACATTCCAAGAACATTAGACGAAATTTCAAACGCATCCGAAGTAGAACGAAAAGAAATAGGTAGAACATATAGATTCATCATAAGAAAAATAGGACTAAAAGTAACGCCATCATCCCCAAAAGATTACATCTCAAGATTCTCTTCAACACTACATTTATCTCCACAAGCTCAAAATGAAGCACTAAAAATTCTAAGAAAAGCTGAAGTCTCAGAACTAACCTCAGGGAGAGGCCCAGCCGGAATAGCAGCAGCAGCGCTCTATGTTGCAGCCCTAATCAACGACGAAAAAAAGACACAGCGAGAAGTAGCAGATGTTGCCGGAATTACCGAAGTAACAATTAGAAATAGGTATAAAGAGCTACTAGAAAGATTAGACCTAGAAGACAAACTTAAAATTAAAGAGAATGAAAGAAGAAAGAAGAAAATTCAAGAGTAATTCTGCTAAATACAAAGTTACAAATTATCCTCTAAATCAATCCCACAATTTTCTAGAAGAAATGCAGTCTCAAAAACAATACAATTTTTTATGGAACAAAACTAATACAAAAAAACGCTACACAACAGTTCCCAAAACTTTTTATACCAAACAACTTAACCATTAATTATTCCGATGAGGGAATGCCGGAGCGGTCAAACGGGCTAGGCTTAGGACCTAGTGGTTTTTGCCTACGGGGGTTCGAATCCTCCTTCCCTCATTTTTTATTCGGGCGGATTCGAACGAT
>CAZROF010000008.1:0-34368 GCA_964601675.1 Candidatus Woesearchaeota archaeon | reverse complement strand
TGCTGAGGATGGTAAGAAGATTAAGAAAAAAACTAAGAGGGGTAAATAATGGGCAGTACTCATATTGGAATTTGGGGGGATAGTATTTCTGTTGGTTTTAAGGATGAGGAGCATGGGGGGTGGGTTACTCGATTACAAATTTACCTTATGAAGGGAAAAAATTACTCTATAACTTATAACTGTGGAATAAATGGGTGTGATAGTTCTGATGTTTTGGAAAGGTTTGATTTTGAAGCTAAAATTCGCAAACCTAATATTGTTATTTTTGCCATAGGAAAAAATGACTCTGGATTAGTAGGGAATAAAGAACCTTTAGTCAGTGATGATAAATTTGAAAAAAACTTAAACCAGTTAGCAAAACAAGCTCAGTCTTTAACTAAGAATATATTGTTTATTAGTATCGGAAATGTAGATGAATCTAAAACCGCCCCCTTCCCTAAGGGTTGGCAACCTTATTATGTTAATAAGCAAATTTGCGAGTACAATTCTATTATTGAAAGAGTTTGTAAAAATAATAATTTAAAGTTTATTCCTATTTATGGGTTTTTAGATATCAAAAAAGATTTATTTGATGGGATTCATCCTAATGCTAGTGGGCATGAGAAAATTTTTCGGAGGGTTTTGCCTGTTGTTGAGGAAATGGTTGGGGAGGCAAAAAATGAATCTTGATTATTTAACTTTGGCTTTGAAAAATTTGAAACATCGTGGGATTCGTTCATGGCTGACTTTGCTTGGTATTTTTATTGGGGTAACTGCTGTGGTTTCGCTGATTGGATTGGGTAGCGGTTTGCAAGCTGCGGTTGGTGCACAATTTGGAATTAGTTCTACTCGACTTATTTCAGTTCAAGCTGGTGGAGTTAATGCTTTTGGTGCACCTGGAAGCGGAGTGGTGAAGAAACTATCTAGTGGTGATGTAGATGCAATTGCTAAGTTATCTAATGTGGAAATAGCTATTCCAAGAATTATTAGTTCGGTTAAGTTGGAATTTAATAATATTGTGCATTTCGGGTCTTCTGTCTCTATTCCTGATGGAGATGGGAGAAAATTTATTTATGAACTTTTTGCTATAAAGGTCAAAGCTGGAAGAATGCTTCAAGACGGAGATACGAATAGTGTTATGTTGGGTTATAATTTGTGGAAAGATGACTCTGTCTTTGGAAAATTAATCGTCCCTGGTAAGAGTATATATATTCAGGGGAAGAAATTTAGAGTTGTAGGGACATTAAAGAAAAAGGGAAGTTTTCTTGTTGATAATATGGTTATGATAAATGAAAAAACCCTAAGGAGTTTAGTTGATTATGGGGATGATGTTGATTTGATTGCGGTAAAGGTTCGTAGTAATGATGCTATGGAGCGGACTAAGGAAGATATTGAGAAGTTGATGAGGAAGAGGCGTGATGTTAAAGTAGGCGAGGAAGATTTTGAGGTGTCGACTCCGAAGGCTATGATGAAAACCGTAAACAATGTTCTTGGTGGAGTTCAGGCTTTTATTATCATTATAGCTTCTATTTCTATTTTGGTTGGCGCATTGGGTATTGTAAATACTATGACGACTTCTGTTTTAGAGAGGAAGAAAGAGATTGGAATTATGAAAGCAATTGGTGGAACTAATTATCAAGTCTTTTTACAATTCTTTTTTGAATCTGGAATGCTTGGACTTATTGGTGGTTTAGTTGGTGTTATTTTTGGGACTTTGGTTAGTATGGGTGGTATTATTGGGATAAATAATTTTCTTGGAACGACTCTTCAGCCTAGCATTAATTTTATTTTGATTGGTGGAGCTTTGCTTGGTAGTTTTGTTGTTGGGGCTGCCGCTGGAATTATTCCTGCTATAAATGCAGCTAAACAAAATCCGGTGGAGGCATTGAAGGGATGAATACTAAACTGGAGAAGACAAAATGGTAATAAGTAAAGAATCCGTAAAATATTCTTTGAATAACATTAGAAAAAGTAAAGCTAGAAGTGTTCTAACTATTCTTTCTATCTTTGTAGGGATTGCTACTATTTTTATTTTTATCAGTTATGGATGGGGGCTTTATGATTATATTGATAATTTTGCATCTTCGTCTTCGGCCGATAAACTATTAATTCAGCCAAAGGGAGGGGCTGTACCAGGGCTTGATAATACATTTAAACTTTTAGATAATGATTTGGATGCCGTTAAAAATACGCCGGGAATATATGAGGCCACTGGTGTTCATATGGATGCTGGGGAGCTTGTGCAGAAAAAATTGAAGAAATATGCTTTTATTATGAGTTATGATACCGATTTGCCATTGGTGATGGAGCTGTGGGATATTCATATAATTAAAGGCAGGGCTCTTCGTAAGGGAGACTTGGGGAAGGTTACATTGGGATATAATTATATGCTGAAAAATAAAATATTTCCTAAAGCCTATACTGTTAACAGTAAAATTAATATACAAGGTCGTGATTTACGAATTGTTGGTTTTTACGAATCGGTCGGAAATCCTCAAGACGATTCAAATATTTATATCACCAATAGTTTTGCTGAAGATATCTTAAGAAAAAATGGAAGCACTGGGGAACTCCCTTATGGAATGATTATTGCAAGAGCAGATAAGGATGATATTAGTGGTGCTGAAAAACGAATTGAAAAAAGTCTAAGACGAGAGCGTAATTTAGATAAAGGAAAGGAAGATTTTAATGTTCAGTCCTATGCCGATTTATTAGAATCTTTTACTGTTATTTTAGATATTATTATTGGGTTTATTATTTTGATTGCTCTTATCTCTGTTATTGTGTCTGCTGTTAATACTGCAAATACTATGATTAGTTCTGTTCTTGAGAGATTTAAAGAAATCGGGATTCTGAAATCAATTGGGGCTCGAAATTCTGAAATTTTTAAGATATTTTTATTTGAATCTGGATTCTTAGGTTTTGTCGCTGGGTGTATTGGGGTATTAGTTGGATGGGCTGGAGCTAATTTTGGTGCGGGTATTTTAGATAATCTTGGGTATAGTTTTTTGAGTCCTCATTACTCGTGGATATTATTTGTTGGATGTATTGGATTTGCGACTTTAACTGGTGCTATTTCTGGGATGGTGCCTGCATGGCGAGCCAGTAAGATTAATGCTGTTGATGCCTTGAGATATGAATAATAATCCTTAGTGTATGGTTCCCATATAGTTTTATCTTCTTGTAAATATTTTGTGATTAAAGCTAAATTGTTGCCTAAGTTTTCTTTGCGTTTTTTTAAGATGAGATTTAAATGTTGAGGTTTTTGGAATATGTAATAGTCACTTTTTGTTTTTGTTTTTTCTTTTGAATATCCAATAGATCAAAACTAAAAATATGGCCACGTAAAGAGCATATGTCCAGATAGGAGTAGTTTTTTGGTCTGCTATCCTATTTGTAAAATAAGTTGAATCATACTTAATCGTCTCTTCTTTTGTTCTGCGTGTATTGGTTGAATCTGAATATATTAGTTCTAACTTTATTTCTCCATTAGATGGTGTTGCTTCAAAATCTGCTGTTGTATATTCGTTTGAATCTAAATCACCTACTATCACTTTATTTGGTCCTTTTATTATAATATTTTCTTGTTTTGGGATATTTACCACTAGTGCTTCTGTATTAGATTCTGCTATATTTAAAACCTCTAATGTTAGATCTTTCGTCGCATAATTATAATTTTTAATATGAACTTCAAAATCTGCTCGTGGATCATTTACCTCTATGTTAAATTCTTTAATTATTGGGGCATCTGTTCCGCTTTGTAATTCTACCTTTATCTTATTTGGCCCATCTAAGGCATTTTCATCAAGTCGTACTTCGTAAGGAATTAAAATTCTTGGTGCATAATCTTTTATATAATCTACCCTTTTAAAATTCCTTAATCCTGTTTCACCTGGATTAAACTTTATTGGATATTGTTCTAATAGGTTGAAATTCAAATTTTTGCAGGCCGGAGAATCGGTTCCATCTGCTTGAAACACCAATTTAACGTAGTCTCCGGGAACAGCTGGATATGGGTCTTGCTGCAACATTGTTACATTTAAGTCACATACTGCTTCTGCTGTTGTTAAACCTGATATCATTAATAGTAGAATTAATATCACACCTATTTTCATCTTTGTTAATAGATTGTATTCTTTTTAAAACTTGTTGATTATTGTGTTTAATCTCATAAAAATTTAAAAAGGAATATTGATAAATTTATTTAGGTGATGATGACTTTTAATAATTATCAAAATAAAATAATGGCAAAAAAATGTGTTTATTGTTCAGTCGAGGTTGCAGATAATTCTGTTGTAGATATGTGCCAACGTTGTATGCATGGAGTTTGGGGTGAAAAAATGGCTAGGACTATTGTAGAAAATATGGAAAAGGAGAGGGATGCTGGAAATTTAGAACTCGGGCAAGTTAGCATAACCAAAGATCCTGAAGAGTTAAGAGTTGGGGGTCAGGGGACAAATGATTTGGAGAATGAAAATAGTGATGGAAAATGTATAAATGATTCTGTTGAAGGGTTAGCCGTCGAGGAAGTTAGTGATAGTGAATTAGTTATGGATGATATTAGTCCTTCTGAATTTAATGGGGCGGAAAGTTTATAAGGGGAATTTTTCTTGATTTGATAGGATAGAGATGTCCGAGTTGATTGCAGCGACCAAAACAAGTTTCTGTAATAAAATAATAAAATGGCACGAAGAGCAAAAAAAATTAGAGATAAGGGAAAGTTAAAACTTAGTTCTTACTTTAAAGTCATTGAAGACGGAACACGCGTTGCAGTTGTTGATGAAAGAGGAGTTAGAATGAATTTTCCTCAAAGACTTCGTGGTATGAGTGGGGCTATTACTGGAAGCCGTGGAAGGTTCAAGGAAGTTGAAATTAAAGATGGGGGCAAGGTTAAGACTTTTGTTATTCATCCTGTTCACCTGAAGGTGCTTAAATGATAAAAGAATCTAGTCCTATTAGTATGTCTGAAGTTGTTAATTTAGTGGGAGAATCTGAAAAGGCTGTGGAAGTTAAAAAATTTATGAAGAACTTTAATCTTTTAGAATTTGATAAAGTTAAAGAATTAAAAGGTGAACTTAAAGCTCTGGACTTAGTTAAACTGAAAGATGAATATATTATTAAGATTGTAGATTTTGTTCCTACTGATGCAACTGAATTGAACAAGGTAATTATTGAGGTGTCGCTTAACGCGGACGAAGTAAATAAGATTTTGGAAGTTACCAAAAAATATAAGTGATTAATATGTCTCGTGAAGATTATGCAATTGTTTTAGACTTTTTGCCATATGGCTATCCATTAGATAATAGAAGAATGCCTCTGGCTCAGGCTATTGGTACAACTGGATTTACACTACTTCAACTAGTTCCGAGAAGAGGAGAAAAATTTGAAGTCGGAGAAAAAGTTTATATTGGGGACGGGAAGAGAGATAAGGTTCAATATATTTTGGGTCGATGTCCTAGAGAAAAATTAACCGATGCTGCTAAGGACCAATTACAAGATTTCGTTAGTGAAATGGTTAAAACTGATGAGGAGAGATTTGTTAAATTTTTTAACAAAGCGCAAGCTATAAATACCCGACTTCACCAGTTTGAGTTGTTGCCTGGATTAGGAAAGAAACATACGGCAGCTATTCTTGAAGCACGGGAAGAAAAAGATTTTGAGTCTTTTAATGATATTCGTGAAAGAGTTGCTAATATGCCTTCGCCTGAAAAAGTTATTGAAAAAAGGATAATGGAGGAGCTTACTGAAATTCAGAGGCACAATATGTTTATTGCATAAAATGGGAGAAAAGAAAGATTACCGTAAGAAAAAGGAAGAAGTCACACTTGTGAGGGTTCTTGGTCGAGACATTCGTGGAGATATTAAAATTAAATCTGCTTTGACAAAAATAAATGGAATTTCATGGGCTGTTTCTAATGCTGTTTGTAAGATTTTGAAGTTAGATAAAGAGATGATGATTCAGGATTTTAGTAAGGAGGAATTGGCTAAGATTGAAGATTTTATGAAAACTCCAAAATTACCTGTATTTTTAAAGAATAGGAGAAACGATTTAGATAGTGGAGAGGATATGCATATGAGTGGTGTGGATTTAAAACTTAGAAAAGAATTTGATTTGAAGAGAATGAAAAAGATTAAATCATATAAAGGTATTAGGCACACTGTTGGACTACCTGTGCGTGGGCAAAGAACTAAAGCGAATTTTAGGAGGAATAGAAAGCCATCTGTTGCAGCGGCTAAAAAGAAAGGATGAGTAAAGAAATAAATTTTTTTGTGGTTGCAGGTTGCGGATTGCGGGTTGGCAAAGACTTGGTAGAATTTGCTATCTTGGAGGGAAATAATTAAGATGGGAGATATTAAAAGGAAAAGGAAAATGTTTAGTAGGCCGAAAAAATTATTTGATCGGGCTCGAATGGATGAAGAGAATGTTTTAGTTAATAGGTATGGGTTAAAGAATAAGCGAGAAATATGGAAGGCCAAGACTGTAGTTTCAAAATTAAGACGTAGAGCTAAAGGATTAATTGCTAAAGATATTGTGGAACAACAGAAATTTTTTAATAAACTTAATAAAATTGGGATGGGTATTACTGATATCAGTGATGTTTTGGCATTAACTGAGGAAGCTATCTTTGAAAGAAGACTACAAACCTTTGTTTTTAGAAAAAAATTAGCAACTACAGTTAAGGGAGCTAGGCAATTAATTGTTCATAAAAATATTTTAGTTGATGGAAAGGTTGTTAATATTCCTTCTTTTGTTGTAGCTTTAGATTTGGAAGACAAGATTAGCTTGAAGAAGAGGAAAGAGGAAAGAATTAAGACTCCTGTTGTTGAATCCCAAATTGAGGATGACTCTAGTGAATTGGAAGTTAATGAAGAAAAAAATATGGAGGTTAAAGAAGAATAATTGGCGCCTAAAGAGCGACCGTTATTTATAAAATAATATTATGGCAAAAGTTGAGGAAAATATTGGTATTGTGAATATTTATGCTAGTTTTAACAACACTATAGCTACTGTAACTGACTTGGCTGGAAACACCATTGGACGAACATCTGGTGGGCAAATTACTAAGCATGATAGGATGAGGGCTAATCCTACAATTGCTATGTTTATTGCTAAAAAGGTTCAGGAAATTTGTAGGGATTATCGTATTAGCTCTGTTTATATTAGAATGAAAGGGCAAACTGGTGCTACCGGAATTGGTCCTGGGGCTGGTGCTATTATTAGAACGTTAACTAAGGAAGGTATGAAGGTTTTAAGTATGTCGGAAATTACAAAGGTTGCTCGTGGTGGACCTAAGAAAAAAGGAGGTCGAAGAGGTCGAAGACCATAAGCCTAAAGGCTAAAGGTTATAAACCAAAAATCCGGAAAATATAATATGGAAATAATAAAAAATACTAATGATGAAATTGTTTTTAATACTGATATCAATGTAAGTTTGGCTAATGCTATTCGTAAGAGTGTTGGGCAAATTCCTATTTTAGCTATTGTTGAAGCTGATATATATAAGAATGATTCTGCTCTTTATGATGAAATCATTGCGCATAGATTAGGAATGATTTCTTTAAAAAATCAGAAAATGAAAAAAGATGACTCTGTTGAATTTAAGTTAAAGGTTGAGGGTAAGGGCGACGGAAAAATGATTTTGGCTGGAGAAATGGGTAGTGAAGTTGTTTATTCTGATACTCCTATTGTTTTGCTTGCTGAAGGTCAAATATTAGAATTAGTTGCTAGGGCTAAGGCTGGAAAAGGTGCTAATCATGCTAAGTTTATGCCTGGACTTGTTTACTATAAACATTTACCTAAAATCAAGATATCTGGCGAAGGTGAAAAGCAAACTGAATTGGTAAGTTTACATCCTGAGGTTTTTGAGATGTATGGGGAGAAGGTTAAAGTTAAAAATGCCTGGAAGTGTGATTTGGATAATGAAGATATGAAAGAATATCCTGGTGTTGAAATTTCGTTTGATAAAAAGCTAGTTTTTATTATTGAATCATGGGGTCAAATTGAGGCTAAGAAAATTTTTACTGAAGCTTGCAGGGCTTTGAAGGGTAATTTAGCAGAGGTTTCTAAGGCAATTAAGTAATATGGAAATTAAAATTAACAAGACTAAAATTGAAAAGAGAATGCGTTCTAAGATGGATGATGAATTAGTTAATGTTATTGTTAAACTGAAAAAAACTAACCCTGAGATTGCGAAAGAATTTGCACGACCAAAGAGAAGATGGCCTGCTGTGAATTTGAAAGATATTGATATGATTAAGGGTGATGTTTTGATTGCTGGAAAGGTTTTGAGTGCTGGTGATTTAAGTGATGCTAAGAAAATTGTTGCGTGGTCTGCGAGCGAAAGAGCTTTGGATAAAATTAAGAATGCAAAGGGAATATTTATTTCTGTTGTTGATGAAATGAAAAAGAATCCTGAATTAAATGGTTACGATATCTTAAGATGAAAAAAGAAGGTAGAAAATTATATTTAGAAGAATCCTGCGACAATATTAAAGATTCTTTTTGGAGTACAGTTCCGCACACACCTTCCGTGTTAATTAAATTAATGAAAGATAGTAAAAATTAGAATGAGTAAAATAATTTATGATGGAAGAGATGCGGTTTTTGGTAGACTTGCAAGCAGAGTTGCTAAGGATTTGTTGAAAGGAAATGAAGTTGATATTTTGAATTGTGAAGATATCATTGTTTCTGGTGATAAGAAGTTATTAGTTAAGAAAATTTTAGCAAAAAGGGAAATGGGAAGTGGTGGTTCTATGAAGGGACCTAAATATCCAAGAGTTGCTGATAAATTAATTAAGAGAATGATTAGGGGAATGTTGCCCCGGGATAGGGCTAAGGGTAGAGATGCTTTTAGGAATTTGAAAGTTTATACTGATGGAAAGATTGATGAAAATACTATTAAATTAGATCATAAGAAACCTATGAAGTTTTCTAGTGTTAGAGAAATTGTGAGGTTGTTGAAATGAAGGGTGGTAAAATGGTTGTTTCTGGAAAAAGAAAAACTGCAGTTGCTAAGGCTACAATTGAAGAAGGGAATGGTGTTGTAATTTTTAATAAGAGGCCTTTGAATGCTTTAACTAACTTGCAGCAATTAGAAATTAGTGAACCTTTGATTATTGCTAATGATATTCTTGGAGGTTTGAGTTTTAATATTGCCTTGAATGTTAAGGGTGGTGGGACTGCTTGTCAGGTTGAGGCTGGAAGGTTGGCTATTGCTAAGGCTATTGTTGGATTCACAGGCAAGGAAGACGTGAGGAATGCTTTCTTGGCTTATGATAGAAATATGTTGGTTGCTGATACTCGAAGGAAAGAAGCTTGTAAGCCTGGGGATTCTAAGGCTAGGGCCAATAGGCAGACTTCTTTTAGATAGAAATTGGTTGTTTTTGGGTAGAAAATGTTTAATATCTCGTATGTTGGTATTTGTTGTTTTTTGAATTCTTGATGTTATGTGATTATGAATGAATAAACTATATGGTCAAAATTAAAAAATCTTTCTTGGTTTTAGATATGTCTTTAATTTTCTCTGGGTTGCGTAGAATATTTCTGGGTTGATTATTGTTTGATGGTCACCTTTGTGAATTTTGTTGTCGAATTTTATTTCTCCGAGATAAGTTCTATTGGTTAAAATCTTTTTTAGTCCGTTAATCGAAAGAGAAAAGTTTTTAGCTAGAGAATTTAGAGAATAGTTTTTTGCTAAAAATGTTTTAAATAAAGATCTCACTTTTATTGCGGCTTCGTTTGGCATGAGATTTCCATTGATTGCATCATAACCTAGTGGTGGACGACTTTGAAGTCTTCCTATTTGTGCCATTTTTTCCATACCTTTTTTTTGTTTTGTTCCGGGAGTATGCCCATATATTCTGAATGTATCTAAAATTTTCCAATCTATTTTTTCTGAGATATAATTTTGAAATTCCTTTGGAGAAGAGGGTGCGAAGGTTGCACAAACTTTGCAAAGCGATGAGCCAAATATTTTAATTTGTTTCTTTTCGGCATAGTTGCATTTTTTACATAGCATGATAGTGCTAAGTAAGAGGTTTTATAAAATGATTTAATATTTATTTCTTATGAATAGTAAAGGTTTGGTCGGAAAAATTATTTTAATTGTGCTTTTGTCTTTATTAATTATTGGGGGTGGTATCGCATTTTATTTTTATAACTATTATGTTTTTAAGAGTGCTAGAATCTGCGTTGGGGAGGGTGTTGATAGTGGACTGCCTTGTGAAAGCTATCTTGATTGTTTAAAATATATGAATTTCAGTGATGATAAACTTAATGGTGCACCTCAATTTTTAAAATCAGATTTTGATAAAGTTTTACGTGCGGCGGTTAATTGTGACGGGACGTGTTCTGTTGGTGTTGTTCGTGGTATTGATTATAAAACTGGAAATTTAGAGAATCTGAAAAATTGTGACAGTGATGAACAAGAATTTGTTATAGAGATTAAGGGAAAGGAGGGGCTTGAAATTCTAAGATGGATGAAATCTCGTCCTGTTTGAAATTTAGAACAGTATCTCCGATGACTTTTTGTAATTTTAAAGTTTAATTGAACATTTTTTGTAAATTTTGTTATCCAAGGCAGTTTTGTCCACGGATTTACACGGATTTCTGAATTCTGTGGTTCGTGATTGCGACCGTAATTTTATTTTTCTTTATTTCTTTATAGTTGTTGGAGATAGTGTGGGTGGCGGAAATTGTTTTAAAGTTGGAGAGAGAATTTCGCAATGGGAATTTGGTTGGATGTTATATCTAAATTATTTTGGATGATTAAGCCCCTATTGCTTTTGTTGCTCCGAATACTATATTTCCTACGCATGTTCCAGCGACTCCTTTTGGTACGTAAACTCTCCAGTATGTTGGCTTAATTGTATCTTCTGTTATATCATTTATTCTTGATGTTAAATTAAATTGTTTTATTATTGGATTTGTAGACAAATTTGTATAATTTAGTTGGAACTGGGATAGTGTTTGTTGACCATGGTTTGATGTTGTTAAATTAAATTTTTCATTGTTAATTGTTATGTTTTTATTTCCGCCAAGGGTGCAGTTCATTGCGTTACCATCTCCTGAGGAATAGCCATATCCTTCTAGTGAAAGATTAATTTTTATATTGCCGTAATTTGTTATGTTGATTTCTTGTTCTTCTGATACTGATGTTGCGTTGACTATTCCATATTGAATTATATCTGGGAGTCCTAGTGACAAGAGTTCTGACATTATTTCTTGTTTCATCCCTGTCCCGATGTTGTTTACTGAATCATTTACTTGCATTGTGCAGTTCCAGTTTCCGGGGTTTGCGTAATATGATACTTGGAATGTGCAATTTGCTAGAGCTTTGTAGGCATCATCTGGTTCTCCGTTGTATGAAATATAAGTTCTATTAATTTCGCAAGATGAGTTTGTGTAATGATTGTTATTATCGTCTGGATTTGATTGAGATGTAGATGAATCGAAAAATGTCGCATTGGCTGAGTTGATATCTGTGTCTCCGTTCCAATCTAGTACTATTGCCACACATGAAACTAATTTTGTTGAGTTTGGTATTAGGGCTATATTTGAGTCTTCATTGATTGACATATTGTGTATTTCTGGGAAACTGTTTGCTATTGTTAGATTTGCTAATGGGTTTGATGGGTTGCCAATTTCAGCTAAGACTTCTTGTGATGTAAATGAAAAAAGAGTAAATAACAATGTTACTTCTAAAGATATTAAAGCAAGTCCTATTAACTGTTTATTATTACTCATTGACTATTGCCTTCCAGTAAATTTTAGTTCTACCTTTTTTTTCGAGCCAGCCTTTTGCGTGCATTTCCTCGAGATATTTTTCTGCTGTATTCCATGAGATTTTGCTTGCTTTTGATATTTCAGTTGTATTTTGATATGTTGGATTTTTTATTAAAATTGTTAAGATTCTTGCTTTGTATGGGTTTATCATTTTAGTTGGTAGGTTAGTGTTTTAGTTTTTGGATTATAAGAGACTTCGAGTTTTTGACCTTTTGAGATTTCTAATTCTCTTCTAATTTGGGCTGGAATTGGAAGTTTAATTTGATGTTTTTCAACTATTGCCGTTGTGATTATTTTGGATTTGGGTTTTTCTATTATTTTTATATTGAGTTCTTGTAGTATTTTAGAGGGTATTCCTTTTGTCATATTATTAGTCTAACTTTACATTATATAAAGGTTCTGTAGTCCTTATTATTTTAGACTGTATATTTTTAGACTAAGATTGTTGTAAAAATATATTAATTAAAAACTTGTTGTAAAACTAAGATCCAGCTACTTGTGTTGCTCCAAAGATAATTGTTCCATTACATGTTCCTGCGACTCCTTTTGGAACATAGATTCTCCAGTATGATTCTTTGATTGCTTCATTTGTGACATCATTTTGCCTGTAGTTTAACTCAAATCTTTTTACTATTGCTGAACTTGTTAAATTTGTGTAATTTCCTTCAAATTCTGAAAGTGAAAGTTGTCCTGGGGTTGATGCTGTTAGATTGTATTTTTGATTATTTATTGGGATATACCCTATGTTTCCTAGAGTGCAATTCATTGCAATTCCGTCTCCTTGGGTTGTTCCATAGCCTTCTAGTGAGAGATTTATTTGCACATTCCCATAGTTTGTTATGTTTGTTATGTTTTCGTCTGATACAAATGTTGCATTAACTGTTCCATAGTTGATTATGTCTGGTAGTCCTAATGCTAGAAGTGGAGATATTGTTATGTCGTCATAATTTTCGCCTATCCATCCCACTGAATCATTCACTGTTACATTGCATACCCAGTCTTGTGGATTTGCATAATACTCAACCTGGAATGTACAATTTGCTAAAGAGTAATATGGGTCATCTGCATAACCATTATAGTTTCCAGTGTCTGCATTTATATTACATGATGAATTTGTATAATGAAGATTGTTGTCGTCTGTTGCGCTTGGAGATGATAATACCGAGTCATAAAATGTTGCGTTAACTGCGTCTATATCTGCATCTCCATTATAATCTCTTAGAATTGCGATACATGATATTAATCTTGTTGAGTTTGGAGTTAGTGCTACGGCTACATTATCATCATTGATACTTACATTAATTATTTCTGGATATGTATTTCCAACTGTTAGATTTGTCATTACTGTTGTTGATGGGTTGCCTATCTCTGCTATTGCATCATTTAGGATAAATGTAAATAAAACAAAAAAGAGAGACACTTCTAGGAAAATTAAACTTGCTCTTATTATTTTTTCATTTTTTTTCATTGTGCTCTTAACTTAATTCTACATATAGATAATATGCGGTAGAACCTGACCATGTTTCTAATGCAATTTCTGGTACGAGTATTTGAAAGTCATAAGTGCCTCCATCATAACCTACCTTGTCACCTTCTAATATTGTCGCGAAGATTGTATTAGTTGTGTCATGAAGAACTACTTCTTCGAATTCTGTACCTTGAGTTGCATTATTAACATAAGTATTTGTAGAAGAACATGCCCCTGCGGAGATAGTGGTTCCTGCTACAACAAAAGGTTTTGTGTTCGCACCAGCTGTAAATGTTGAAGTTATGTTGTCCTCTCCTGTTTGGTTTAATGATGTATCTTCTGCTGTTATTTCGGCTGCATTTGCACAAGATATTGTTCCCCAGTTTATTGTTCCAGATTCTTTTGTAGCGTAAACTTCACCTCCTACGGAACCTAGAGACCAATCATAAATTGTTGAGCCTGAAGAATCGTCTAATGTAAATTTTCCATCTATCCATCCAACGAATGCTTTCCAGTGTGGATTTTGCACAGATGCTGTTATATTCAATTTGGATATTATTCCTCCTGAAATATTGACCATTTGTCCTGCGGTTATTGCTTTTGTTTCATTTGATGTAATATTTATATTGCTTGGGCCTGTTGGTGTTGCAATTGTTAAGGATGATAAGATTAATATGCTGAAAAGAAAAAAAGTAAAGACTATGTAGTTTTGTTTGTTTGTTTGTTGTTTTTGTTGTTTTTTCATTGTTTTTCCCGTCTTGTCCTTGCCCTTTTCCAAAAAATGGAAATAAAAAATAAATTTTGTTTATTCTAGCTCTACATAAAAGTAGTAGGTAGTTGTAGCCGTATCTGTTCCGTGTCCGTTTTCTAATACTAGCATCTCAAAATCGTGATATGCATTATCAAAACCTGATACATCTTCTTGATCTAGGATTGATGTGAAGATTACTTGAGTTGCGGCACTTTGATCAGTCAGTAAGACTTCTTCAAAATTATTGTCTACACTTGCTCCTGTGCTATCGTAAATACTTGTACTTGCACATTGTCCTGCTGTGAATTGCACATTATTTGTATAAAACATATCATGTGTTCCTAAATCGGAAAATGTTTCATTGACTCCATCTACATCGTCAGTCGCAACATTAAAAGCAGCTTCTAATGCTACATGATTTGTAGCTAAATCAAAACATGCAATATTTGCCCATGCTACTGATGCGTCTGTTGTGGCGTAGATTTCACCTTCTGGTGAAGCCAGTGACCAATTATACATAACATTATCTGAAGCATCTGCTAATTGTATTGTACCAGAAACATTACCAAAATAACCTTGCCAAGTCTGAGTTGGCGAGAAACCGGAAACAGTTAATTCTGTTACGTTTCCTGCTATTGCTTCATGGCTTGCAGCGGGATCCATTGGAGCTCGCTCCGTTTTAACCTGTGTATAATTTGCACCAAACGGTTGAACAGCTAACACGCTAGTTGTCATAACTACCATTAGTAGTAGTGACATCAATGTTAACCTCTCTGTGTTCATTTTTTAACCTCCTTTTTGTTATTCATACTGTTGTAAACAATATGTTACCCATCTTTAATAACAATATTGTTTATAAAGTTTTCTATTTTTTCAAAAATGAAATGGTTTTTCAAAAATGAAATATATATACTAAAAATGAAATGGTTTTTCAAAAGTGAAAATTTATATAGCAGGTTTTCTTCTGTTTTAGATGAAGAAAAAGAACTCGCTTCGTTTTCGGTTCGAAATTAAAAATTTTCTTTCGGAGGGGGAAGCTAATGGGATTTGATATATTAACTGGCTTGCTTGATGATAAATTAATTAAGGTTATTTCGCTTTTTATGAGATATCCTGGGAAAAAATTTTATTTAAGTGAAATTTCAAAACTTAGTGAGGTAAATACGGCTACGACATTTCGTATTTTAAAGAAGTTGGTGGCAGAAGAATTAATTAATATGGATGTAATTGGTAAGGTCAGGGTTTATCAGTTGGGAAAGAATGAACGAGTGAAAAGCTTATCTGGGATGTTAAGGGGTGGGAATGAAAAGAAAGATTTATTAAAAGAATTTTGTGAGAAGGTTGGCAAGTTGCCAAGAGTTAGATTAATTTTACTTGATTCTAAAACTCATAATGGAGCTCGATTAATTATTGTTGGAGATTTGCCTAGTAAGGAGAGAATTGATTTGATTGTTCGAGAATTTGGAGATAGGGAAAAATTTATTGTAAGTTATATTGAACTCCGAACTGCACAATATGAGGGGTTGAAGAGTTCTAGAGTTTTTGATTTGAATAAAAAAGTTTTATTTCGGGAGTAATTAGGGGTTGGCTGAAGGAAGTTTTGGGAAAAAATTTTGTATATTATTTCTTTTAGTTTATATTATTTCTATGTAGAAGACTGCTGTTTGGGAGTTTGCTGGATTATAGTCTCGAAGATTTGCTGGAACTCGAAGTTCATAGTCGGTCATTTCGTATGAGCCTTGTTTATTTTTGTTTACTTTTGTTATATATACTATATCTTCTTTTTCTATTGTGTCATATTCTGAGTTTGTATCATCAGATGTGTCCCATAAAATTCCTGTCTTGAAATTGGACGAGTTGATTGAGGTTGTGACTGGGACTTCGTTTATTTGTTTAGCAAAAACTACATAATTTTGGGTTTCGTTTATTTGGAGAGTTGAATTCAAATATAGAGCTACATGAGAATCTTTGAATGCCGTCATTGAAAGGGCTGTATCTATTTCTTGAATGTCGTTTGTAGAATCTGCACCAGATGTCTTTTTCCCTATTGCTTGTAGTGAGAGCCAGTTTATATTCGAATCATAATCTGCAACATAAATATTTGCTTTTGTTAAATTCTTTAAGTTCCAATTTGTTAGTTCATAATTACTTGAGTCGGTTAGTGTAAAATTTGTATCTGGATTTATGTCACCGTAAAAATAATGCCAAGATTCTACTGATATTGTTGAATTTGCTTTATTGTTTGTTTCGTTTAATTCGATTGTAGTATTGGGATAATCTGCTATTGCATAAATCTTAGAACTTCCTAGTGGGGCATCCCAGTTAATTGAAGTTGTATTTAAGCCTAAGGCTCGAATAAGAATTGTTTGTGTTGTTCCGATTTGAACACCTATGGTTTCTGGATCTCCGTTGTAGAATTTTACTTGAACTGATGAAGTGGCTCCTCCTATGTTATATACCGTTGCGTTGATTGTTATTGATTCGTTTTCTGTTGGGTTATCATTACTAATTGATATTGAAGTTTGATTGATTAAAAAATCTGGGTAGGTGTAGTTAAATTTACGCGTTTCTGATATATTAGAATTTCCTGCTTGGTCTACGCATGTTACATTCCAGAAATGTTGACCGATTGATAAACCTGATATTGATTCTATTCTTGGGAATCCTGATGTTGCGAAAGATGAATCTTTTGTTATTCCGTCGACTACTAGGTCGCAGGTTAAAAGCGGGTCTAATATGTCTATTGTTGTCCAATTAAAGAGGACGTTATTATTAGCATTTATTCCCAAGCTGTCTTGAGGTGCGTTGAGTTGTATTGTTGGTGGAGTTATATCTCGGTATAGTATTGATAGATTAGAGGAACCTGTATTTGAATCTGCATCAAGGCATGATATAGACCAATTGTGTTTTCCTTCTGAGATTCCGTTAACATTAAAGGTATTTGGTTGATTTGGAAATATCGTTGTTTCGGTTTTGTTTAATATATTATCTATATATAGTTCACATTGAATTAATCCTGCTGCATCTTCGGGCGTGTAGTTAAACACAAAGTTTGCATCTTGTGTTCTGGTTTTGTTGGCTGGACTATGGAGTATTACTCTTGGTGGGGCGTCTACGGTAAAGTTTTGTATTGAGGTTGTATTTGAATTTCCTGCTTCGTCAAAACACTGAACTTGCCATTCATAGTTTCCATCGCTTCGCATTACATAGATTAGGGTATCGGTATTATTAGATGTGTTTATATTTTGAACTTCTGGGAAGGCGTCTATTATTAGAGTGCAATTTAGGTTTGTATCTAGGTTATCTAAAGTTGAAAAATTAAATGTTATATTGTTCCAATCTAAGACTTCAGACTGCGATGGGGAATTTAGTATTATTGATGGATTTTGTATATCTATATTTATATTTCTGTAATCATCGGTTCCGATTAGTCCTGTGTAATCTATACATTCTACTGTCCAATTATGATAACCTTCTGAGAGGGGTAGTGTAAAGTTGTTTATTGCTCCGTTATTTATGATGGTTGAATTTGATTGGTTGAATGTTCCGTCTATATATAATGAACAATTTACTAGGTTGTCATCGGAATCGAAAATGTTATATTTTAGTGTTGGCAGTGAATTATTTATCCATGTATTATTTTCTGGGAAATCTAAACTTACTGATGGTGCTTCGAAGTTTGTGAAGTTCCATGTTTGGCTATTCCCTAAATTTCCCACGATGTCCCAACAAGTTACATTCCAGAAATGTTGCCCTGGTGATATAGATGTTGTATTTGAGGTTAATGTATTGTTTATTATGTTTATGTTTGATTCTGTTATTACCGAATCCACTGTTATATTACATGTTAGATTTTGAGCTAACGCGTCTGTTGCTGTCCAATTAAATTCAACGTTTCCTGAAAACACATTTTCTCCTGAGAGAGGTGTTGACAAATTTACTATTGGTGGTGCTGAATCTCGGTATGCTTTTCTTGTTTCGGACGATACTGTTAGTCCATATGTATCTGTGCAATTTATTGACCAATTATAAATTCCGTCATCAAAATTATCTACCGTAAAAATATTTTGTGTTCCAGAAATTACTGGAGTTGAATTTGTACGATTTGTAACTCCATTGATTATTAGAGAACAGCTTGAAAAGTTTGTATTATCTGTTGATGTGTATTTTAATTCTAAATCTGGGAAGAACCACGAGTTGTCTGGCGTATCTAATGTTAGTGTTGGATATTCTTCTATTGTTATCGTTCTTTGTGTTCCTGTCCCCTGATTTCCCACTTCATCAGTACAATTTGCATTCCATGTGTGGACACCGTCAGTTAAATCTGTTATTAAATTATTTGCTAATGTATTGTTTGTTGCATTAAATGGCAAGGTTGCATTTGTGTCATCTATTATTAAAATACAAGTTAAATTTTCATCTAAACTATCTGTTGTTGTAAAATTAAAATTAATATCTGCTGATGATGAGGTATAGGAATTGATTGGCAAATTCAGATTTATTATTGGTGCAGTTGTGTCGACGTAAAATATTTGATTTGGAGTGTATCCTATTAGTCCTGCGTTGTCTTGACATGAGGTTGACCAATTATATACTCCAGTTGAAATTCCTGTTAGGCTAAATTCGAGTGTTGTCCTTTGAATTATTGGTGTTGAATTTGATTGATTAAATACGCCGTTAAGATAAAGTGAACAGTTTGTTATTTCTCCATTATCTGTCACGTTGTATGTTAAATTTAAATTTGATGTTGAAAACCATATTGAGTCTGCCGTTACTGGTTGCACTATTGGTGGTGTGTCTGATACTGTGAAATTTCTGGTTTCACTAAAATTAATGTTGCCTGCATCATCTTGACATGAAATATTCCAAAGATGATTTCCTAGTCCTACTGTTTTGGTTAAATTTGTTGAAGTTGCATTCAAACTTGAAAATCCTGATTCAATAACGGTATTGTCGAGAATTAGATTACATGTTAAATTTGAATCCATGTTGTCTAAAGTTGTAAAGTTAAAATTAACCGATACTGAACCTAATGATTCGTCTACTATTGGATTGTATAAAGTTATTTTTGGGAAACTTGTATCTATTGTAAAATTTCTTATTGTTAAATCTGTTCCTGTCGCTAAATACGAATCTGTTGCGTTAACTGTCCAATTATACTTTCCATCTGGAAGCGTGATTATAAAATTGTTAATTTGATTATTTATAATTAATGAAGAATTTGACTGGTTAATTTGTCCATTTAATATTAGTGTTGTATTGATAATATTATTATTTTCGTCGGAAGCATTGTAGAATAGTGTTATCTGACTTGTGTTGAAAAAATATGCTGTTGCTGGAGAGGTTAGTTTAATTAATGGTGGCATATTTGAATCTTGGACTTCGATTTGTTTTATTATTGTTCCTGTTGTGTCTGAATAAGTTGAAGTTGCCATACATCTTATGTCATTAAAAGAGGCGACGTTTCCTTTTAATGTGAAGTTTGTTGTTTGTGAAGTTGAAACTGAGCCTAATGAATGTGGATTTGTTTCTGATTCGTTTAAAATTATTCCTCCCGACGCGTCTATTGAAAGCCAGTTTGTTCCGTTATATGTTTGGATATATGCGTTTGTGTTTAGACAGCTTCCGACTGAACATGAAACTTGGCAGGTTGTGGTTGTGGTTGTTTCTCTAGCTATTGAGATATTTGATGTTGGGAATGTTAGGTCTGTAGAGAGAGCACCTAGTGGCGTGAATGTCATAAAATTTACATAAGATAATTTGAGGTCGTCCCATGTATGTGTGAAATCTAGTGTAGACGTGTCAGAGTTGTAAACATTTAGAATCATTTTGATTCTATCTGATTTTTTTAATACCCAATCGTATGCTGGTGAATTACAGGTTCCTGCCCACGTTGCTGCTGCTGAACTCATTCTTGTTCCAGCGGTAAAATCATCTCCTGATTGACATATCGGAAAATCTCCTGACGCATTTTCTACATAAAGTTTCCATGTTAGGTACCCGAAATTGTTTCTTGCAACTGTTGTATATGCTGAAAAATCAATGATTGTATTTGCGGGGATTATTGCTCCTCCGTTTCCTAAATATGATGTTTTTGCCGTTGTGACTGTTGTGACGCTGGATGCTGGCAGAGTCATTGAAAGTGTATTTTCTGTTGCATCACGAGAGGCTGCTAATTCTATATTTGCCATAGAAGTAAAATCTGAAGTGGATGTTTCATAAAATCTATTTGTCCATGTATAAACCGATGGACCTGAGACGTTGATTATTCTAGATTCTGAATTTGAGGTTAGTCCTCCGCCATCTGTACAGTTTATGTGCCATGTATAAATTCCGTTGTCTAGATATGGCTCGAAAAATTGTGTTGTGTCCATTGTTATTGAATTATCTGTCCAAATAATTTGTTTGTTTGCTATTAGAGAGCATGAAGAAACCCCTGTGTTATCTGTTGTATTGTAGGAAAAATATAATGTATTGGTGTAGTTTGTTGTTTGATTTGCTGGGGAAAGCGAGGTTACTGTTGGTGCTGACATATCAATATCGAATGTGATTAGGTTTGATTTGTATATTGTTCCAAAAGTATCATTACAATAAAATGTTACATTATGTGTCGTTGAAGTTAATCCAGATTCTGTATTGTAAAAATATGTTATGTTTAGGGCTGTCATTGTTTGGTTTGCAGTTTCGTCCAAAGAGTAGGCGCACCAGCTTGCAGCTTTGGATAATGATACATTGAAATCTAGTGTTGTTGTTGAGTAGGTTTGTGATTTTGGAGATATTATTGTAATAAAATCTACTGGTGCTTCTCCTAATGATATTACAAACCAGTTTGTATCTTGTGTTTGAGAACCTGTTCCTTTTTGAAATTGGATTTCTGTTGTATTAAAGATTTTGTTCGTAATAAATGCGTTTGCGAATGTCGTTCCGCCTCCTGTTGATGTGTGAGTTTCAATTGCAAACGAAGAATTAAGTTCTATTTTATTTAGTAATTCTAGTGTTGTTCCGGAAACTGTTGTTAATCCATTTTGTACTGTAAACCTGCTATTTTCTACTAGATACCATGAGATTCCGTGATTTGCACTTCCAGTATTTTTATAAAATCCTATATTGTTTTGGTCTGTGATGTAGCCTCGGATAAAGTTTTCTTGGAGAGATGTTTGTCCAGCTATTTGTCTAGAGAAGGTTAAAAAAGATCTTGTTATATTTATTGTATTAGTTAGGGCTTGTGGCGTCGTGGTCCCTGTCCCTGATATATATCCTGATTGCACATGTGAGCCGTCCCATTCTATTGCTTGCCAGTGTGCTTCTCCTGAGGTTCCTATTGCTCCACGGGAAGCGGAAATTTGCGTTGAGCTGTCGAATTTTGCTGACCAAAATCCTTGGGTGTTTTGGGAGGTTGTTCCTGTGTTTAATCTATTTGATATTGTTGTGAATGATTCGGTTAAATTTATTGGTTGGATTGTAAATGCATCTGCGGCTTGTCCTGTTACGTAAGGCAGATTGCCTCTTTGAACATATAAGTCTGGGCTTTCAATTACTGTCCACTCAATATAAACATCTCCGGTTGTAGAATATCTTCTGAAATTAATTTTATCTGACATTAATTCTCCTAAGACTTGAATTTGACTTGGCCCACTTGAAGAACTTCTAAAGGAAAATTTTAAGAATGCTTTAGATATATCTTGTGTTGGAAATGAAATATTTATTTCACTTGATCCTGTTGGTAGCATTGCTGAGCCTCTGGAAATATTTTCCTGAATTGCTAGATTTACTGAGAATGCTACTGATGTTGAGTTTAATCCTCCAACTCCAGCTGAGCATGTATAATCTACATCATGAGAGCCTTCTCTTATATAATCTTTAGATGTTGTAAAATAAGTTGAGTTAATTTGTGTCATTGACATATTGGTTTGCCCATCTAGAGAATAAAGACACGATGTTACTGGCTTACTTGTGTTGACTGAAAAATTAAGCGAAGATGTTGCGTAGGATTGTGATAATGGCTCTATTGCTGTTACTATAAGTGGAGATGAATCTACTGAAAATATATATTGCTCTGTTGAATATTCTCCTCCATATGTGTTGTTGCAATAAAATATTACACTATGAGTTGTATCGCTTAGTCCATTTTGAGTGTAATCAAAATTCTTAGAGTCTGCTTTGTTCATTGTTGTGTTGGCTGTTCCATCTAAGGAAAACCAGCAGGAATCTGAATCTATTACGGATGAAACTTGAAAATCTATTGATGATGTTGCGTAAACTGTATTATTAATTGGAGCTATAACTTTTATCATATTAAGAATATTTTCAGAAAACAAAAAGCCTGTTGTTGAGTTAAAAAATAGAATTTCGTAGGGTTCTGGTGTATGCGATTGTTCTGCGTCTCCAAATTGATCTTCATCTGAGAGAAGATATACTCTATTTGATGGTGCGTTATAATTAACTGTTGGGAAAACTCCATTTGCTCCGTCGATTCTTATGCCTGAACCTAAAGCTACACCTTCATTGTAAGACTGAGAAAGTGTTATAAAATAATCACTCATTGGGTATGGGTCATTGTCGGAGCCTTCTACGTTATCAGATTCCCAGTATGCTTCCCATGAGTATCCTGTTACTCCGTCTCCAGAGGTTCCAGTATTATCTCTAGTTTCTGCGTCTGACCACGATGCATTCATTTCCCAAGCGATGTATCCACCTTCCTCATTTTGCGTGTGCATATTACATGGCTGAATTGTCCCATCATTTTCCATACCATTTAATCCTATTTCAATACAGGTTGTGTTCCATGTGTTTGATTCTGTTGTTGTACATCCGTGCATATATTGGGATATTGGATCTACGTCATTTGCGCTTTGCACTGCTGATAAAACTAAAGGTTGTGCTGACCATGAATTTTTAAATTGTCTTTGGTTTTGAGAGTATGTCCAATCAACTGGGTTTGCACCTGAACCACACGCATTTATGTCCATTGTAAAATTTGTAGCTTCAATTTCTCTTACTGGGATTCCCGCATTGGAGACATTATGAATTCCTTTTTCTACTGCTAACCAGTATCCATCTATTCCCGTTGATGGGCATGAGGCCGTTTCGCTCCATGAATCTGTTCTAATTTGAAAAGAATTTTTTGTTATTGCTCTAACTCTTGTTGTACAGGGATTGTTGTCATAATTATATCCGTAATCTATTTGATGAACTACGATTGGTGTATTGTTAAATGTTGTGTTAAAGTAAACTGTGTTCCATACTGCTGGTGGAATGTTTTTTACTACCCCCCACTCTCCTATTGTTTCGTATTGCGTAATGCTTATTAGGAATGATGTGTTTTGATATCCCTTATTTCCGAAAGAATCGTTACAGTATACTTCTAGTAGGTGCTCTCCTCCTGAAAATGTTTCTTGTAAATTCGAGAAAAGTGTATCGTTAATTTTTGATATTGATTTATTTGTTGTGCCGTCTAGGGAATAAAGACATGTTTGAGTTGGTTTAGAGGTTGTGACGTTTAGGTCTAGGTATGGTGTCTCGTAAGAAGATGAAGTTGGGATGATGCTGGTTATTATTAGGGGAGTTGTGTCTACTGAAAAATATGTGGCTTTTGTGTTGTAGTCCCATCCGAATGTGTCGTTGCAGTGGAATGTTACATTGTGATAGCCATCTGAGATGTTGTTTGCTGTGTATGTAAATGAACTTGAACTTTGTTTTGTCATTGTTTGATTTGTGATTTCGTCTAAAGTGTAGTGACATGTGTCTCCGGGGATTGTTAATGCAATTTCAAAATCTATAATTGGTGTTGCATATTTACTTGCATTTGTTGGTGATATAATTTTTATTGCTGGCACTAAATTTTCGGAATATAAAAATCCTGATGAGGCGTTGAAGAATAAGACTTCGAAGGGTTCTGATGTGTGAGATTGATCTGTGTCTCCGAATCGGTCTTCTTCTGAGAGTAGAAATATTTGATTTGATGGCGCTGAAAAGTGAGATGTTGGCATTAATCCATCTGCTCCGTCGATTCTTATGCCTGAAGAAAAAGCTGTACCTTCTGAGTATATTTGGGATAGTGTTATTGAATATGAGCTCATTGGGTATTGGTCGTTTGCTGAACCTGCTACGTTGTCTGATTCCCAGTATGCTTCCCATGAGTATGCACCATTATCGTTTGATGATATTCCTGTGTTGTCTCTTGATTCTGAATTTGTCCAAGACGCGTCCATTTCCCAAGCTATGTATCCTGCGGTTTCATCTGATGTGTGGAGTGTGCATGGTTGGTAGGCTCCTGTATTTTCCATTCCTGACATTCCGATTTCTACGCAAGATGTGTCCCATGTTGTTGTTGCACCTGCACATCCTTTGATATAATGTGTTATTGTATCGTTATCGTTTGCTGTTTGAACAGAGGCTAATACTAGAGGTTGAAAGTTCCACTGAGTTTGAAATGTTCTTTGGTTTAGGGAGTTTGTCCATGCTGAGCCCCCTACTTGACAGGCTGTATAATCTAAATTAAAAGAAGTTGCTTCTACTTTTCTAATAGGTGTTCCTTTGTTTGATATATTGTGAACTCCTTTTTCCATTGCGAGCCATGTTGCGTCTACTCCTGTTGTTGGGCATGCGGTTGTTGACCACGCTTCTGTTCTTATTTGAAACGATGTTTCATTTACATTTCTAATTCTTGTTTGACATGGCAGAGCGTCGTAATTATAATTATAATCCACTCTATGAATTACGACTGGTGGGGCATTGAATGATTTGTTAAAATTAATGGTTGTCCACGAAGATTGTAAATTTGATATTTTTCCGAATTCTGCTATTCTGCTATATTGTGGTGGACTTATTATAAAGGAAACTGAGGTAGAATTGAATTGATTATATGTGTCGTTACAATAGACTTCTAGCGTGTGTTCTTGTGTTGCTAGGGTTATTTTGTCTGAGAAGAATGTGTTGTTGATTTTTGTAATCGTAATGTTTGCTCCTGAATTTAGAGAATATAGACAGGTAGAGGTTGGTTTATCTGTTGATACATTTAAATCAATTGTTGAATTTAGGTAAGCTTGATTTTTTGGAGAGATGATTGTTATTTGTGGAGGCTTGCCAGGATCTGTAATTTGAATTGTTGAAGAATTTGCCCAAGAAGAATTTATTAGTCCGTCGGTTAACTGCATTGAACAGTGCCAGATATCTGCTCCTGAAAGGTTGCTTGATTGTAGAACTGCGTTGAATGAGGTTGGGGAAGAGTATGAATTTAGAAAGTTTTGGGTTAGAGTTAGGGTGTTATTTTTGTACCATCTTACTGTTGCGTTCATTGAGTCTCCATTTGGATCAGATATTGTATCAAAGCAGTTTAGGTTAGATGTTGTTAGGTTTGTTCCTGCTGTGGAATTAATTTGCGGAGTTGGAGTTGTTGGAGGGTAGGGTAATAGTGAAACGTTGAAACTTATGTCGTCATTATCATAATAAGAACCTGTATCCATACACTCATCTATGTCTCCTGCTTGATTGTATATTATGCCGCATCTTACCCAATGAGTTCCTTCTATGTCGTCTGGGATGAATGATATTGATTCGTTCGTAATTGATGATGATCCCCAGTTTGTATGATTAAATAAATTTCTCCAGGTGGCTCCATTGTAATACCAAATATATGTATAGTCTGAGCTTGTATAGGGATCAAATTCACAGGTGACTTTTATTGAATCTCCTTGTTTTATGTGGGTTGCATTAATGTAAATATTTTCTACTGACTCGTCGGCTCCTATTCCATTTGCACAAGAGTCAAATGTATTATCTCCTCCTGTTTCTACAGGACCTGTCCCACAATCAAATCCCCAGAAGCCTGAACAGCTTTGGGGTGTATAATTTGTAAAGGCACTTGTTATAAATATATTTGATGAATTTACCCATGAACTTGAGTTTGTTCCGTCGGTTAATTGCATTGAACACATCCAATTTTCACTTTCAGAAGTATTAGAGCTTAATAAAATATCATTAAAGAAAGTTCCGTTTGCATAATTATTATTATAATTTGTTGATAAGCTTAGGGCACCTTCTTTGTACCATTTTATGCTAACGTTTATTGAGTCTCCTTCTGGGTCTATTAGTGTGTCAAAACAATTTAGATTTTGAGTTGGGTAATTTGAGCCATCAGAGGTATTAATTTTTGGGGCTGGAAGCGGGGGTCCACTTGGCATTACTATATTGAAACTTAAATCGTCGTTATCAAACCAAGATCCACTTGCACATTCGGTGCCTGTTCCATCATAATCAGCTATACATCTTATCCAATAATTTCCTGTTGTTTGGAATGCTGTTAGAGTTATACTTTTATTATATGGAGTTGAACCCGGTGCATTTCCTGAATATAACTGCGTCCATGTTCCGTTATATAAATAAATATATTCTTCTGTAGCGGTGCTGTATGGATCGAATTCACAGGTAACCCCTATTGCGTCTCCTGGATAAAAATTTGTGCCGTTTATGTAGATGTTGTCTACGTGCTCGTCATTGCTAGTACCTGCCGAATTGGCACATGTATCAAATGTGTTATCTCCTGCTTCTGGATTCATTGTCCCACAATCAAATCCCCAGTATTCGCTACAGCTTTGGGGGGTGTAGTTTGATGCGTCGTTTTGAGCATATGATAATGCATCTCCAAATTGAAATTCTAGATAATGCTTTCCTTCTGTCATTACTAGGGATGTTTCTTGACCTGTTTCATTACAGGTGTAATTTGGAGAGAAGATTTCTCCTCCTTGTATTGTATAATTAACTATCTTATTTGCACATCTTAATTCTAAAAATTTTAAATCGTCTGGGAAGGCATCTCCGAAGCTAGTTTGATTTATTGCTCTGATTGTTAGGTTAGCTGTTCCGAGTGTGTCAAATTTTACTGACCATGTTCCTCCGACTATTGGATAACTTTGAACATTTAATACGTTAATTGAAATATTAAAATTTTGGGTTGATAAATGTGGAACTATCCATTCGATATAATCAATTAAACCATTGTTGTTTTTGTCGTAAGCTTTAAATGGAAGAGTTTTATTCTCTTCTTCCCAATAGATTTTTATTAAATCTTTTTGATTTATCGATAGTGTTTCTTCTAATTGCGTGTAGGCTATAACGTTGGTGTAGTGTAAATTTTCTGGCGAAGAAATTGTGACTTTCTTATTTGTTTTTGTTATATTTTCTTCTGTCTTTATTGGGGCTGGAGTTTGGTAGGTTAATTTTGTTTCTTTTGTCACTTCTTGTATAATTAGGGATTTTTGTTTTTGTTTTTTTATTAAATTTGAAATTCTATCCCTTATTGTTTTTTTTACTTTGAATTTTGTTTGTTTGTTTTGCTTAGAAAATGAAATATTTATGGATTGTTCTGGAATTTTTATTTGAATGTCTTTTCCTGGTTGGATGTTTTTTGTCCAAGTAACTGGAAATCCTACTCTTACAACTTGATTAGGTTTTAGTCTAATGTTGTTTTGATTAGGTTTTTTTGAATTGAAATTTGTTCCGGATTTTGTGATTTGTTCAACTTTTATTTTTTCTATTGGGATGTTGATTTTTGAGGATTTTGTTACTGGAGCTGGTATTACTCTGAATTCAATTGTTTTTTTTATTTCGTTTGACTCTATTTTTATTTTATAAAATCCTTCTTGCAATGGCTGATAAACAAAATAAGGTTTTTTGGATTTTTTAATTGAAGTTTGAGTTGGTGTTTTTATTGTTAGTGTATATTCGCTAGTTGTTCCTACTTCAATTTTTATTTTTTCTCCCAAGGAATATTGGGTTTGCTGTTGATTTCTGGCTAAAACTATTGAAGTTAGTAAAACTAGGGTTATTATTAAGGCTGAAGCTAGGGTTATTGTCCCTATTTTTGCCATACATTTTTTGTTCATTCTCCCAAATTTTCCGTTCTTTTATTTTGCCTTGATTGTTATAAATTAACTCTTCTTTTTGTCGGGAATCTTTTGTTTGTTTGATTTATCCTTTTTTTATTTGCCAAAGGTTTATTCTCCCTACTCGGAACCCTATAATTTTATTGTCAATTTGTAATCTTAGGCAACGTGTTTGAATTGAATGCCATGGTTTTTGTAATTCATTTGAGATATCTTGAGTTGATATTGGAGAGGTGTTCTTTTGAATTATTTTAAGTATCTTTTTTCTTAGGATGTCCTCAGTCTTTATCATACTTTATCGTAGAGACTTTGTTTTATAAACATTATTGTGCATGGTATTGTTTATAGTATGGTGTATAGTACGATATATCGCATATCTTTGATGTAGGTAAATTTATTAGGTTTAGTTTTCTTTATTTACTATGAAGATTAAACAAAATGGAATACTAGATGATGTTTTACCTGAGGATTATTTAGAGCTTACTAATGGTAAAATTATTAGTAATTTAAGGGAGTTGATTGTAGCTTTGGAATGTATGGAAGATGAAGATTTTTCTTTGCATGTTTATGGAGAACAAAATGATTTTGCTGAATGGATAATGGAGGCTTATTGGGACGAAGATTTGACTGGGAAAGTTTTGGGAATTCGAAATAAAAAAAAGATGACAAAATTTTTAAGAAAGACTTTGAGAAATGCTGAAAAGATAAGAAGTTTAAAAATTGGAAAGATTGGTAAAAAGAAAGATATTTTAAAAAGTATTGGAGAAATGGGATGAGTAAGGTTATTGGAATTATGTCGTTTAAGGGAGGGGTGGGAAAAAGTATTACTACAATAAATTTGGCTGCTGGGATACAAAAACTTGATAAAAAAGTTTTAGTTGTTGATGGGAATTTTTTAAGTCCTAATTTACATTTATATTTGGGATTATTAAATCCAGAGAATACAATAAAGGAAGTTATTCGTGATGGGATTTCCCCACAAAATGCTATTTATGAACATAAATCTGGGATACATCTGTTGCCGTGTAATTTTTATAAGAATGTTGACTTGAAGAAGTTTGAAAAGATTATTTTAGATTTGAGAGAGCGTTATGATTATATTATTGTAGATTCGGGACCAAGTTATAGTGAAGAAATAATTGCAGCCTTAATGGTTTGTGATGAATTGATTTTTATTGCTACGCCAGACTATCCAACTTTGGCGGCAACGGTAAGAATTAGTAAATTTGTTAAATTTAAGGATGTAAAAATTTTGGGATTAATCTTGAATAGAGTTCGGAAAAAAAGATTTGAACTTGGCTGGCGAGATGTTGAGAAGACGGTTGGGATTGATGTTATTGGAGAGATTAGGGAAGATTTGAATATATTGAAAGCTGTTAAAAAATTTTCTCCAGTTGTTGGGACGAGAAGGGGTTCTAGTAGAAAAGCTTTTTTAAAATTAGCTAGAAAAATTACTTCTTAATTACTCTACTCTAGATTTAACTAGAAGTGCTAGACTAAATACTATTAGGGTTATTCCAGAAATTAAAATTGTGGTTGCTATTGCTTTTGATAAATTTAAAGATATTAGATCAAGATAAGATATTATCATATTAAAACCTATTATTTGAAGAGAGATTTCTTTGACAAATTTCCCTCCGCTAAAAAAAAGGAATGTGGCTATTATAAGCGGCAGCAAGATTCCTCCTAGTGTCCAAAAATTTTTTTGGCTTGTGTCTTTACATTTTATTTCTGTATGAGGAAGACTTCTTAACTCATAGACTATTTTTGTTTCTCCACAGTTTGATTTGGATGAAGTTGCAAGATGTCCAAATTCGTGAAGGCTAATAGTTCCTATGAATATAAAATTTGTTATAATTATTATAAATATAAAATGCTTTAGAAAATAGATTAATGGGGACTCTGGGAATTTTGTCAAAATAAGATTTTGTCCGACGTAGTGTTGGAGAAATTTTAGAAATGAAATTAGAAATAATAAAAAAAGTATATTTGAAACTAACCCAAAAATTTGTGTTATGTTTTGCCACAGTGTTGAAAAGAGGTAAAGAAAAAGGGATATTGAAGTGTAAAATATTAGGTATCTTGTTGGGTTTTCGTGAACGGTGGTGGTTGCTAAAAATATTGAAAGGGTTACTAAAAAAGAAAGTGGTATCATTAAATGAATAAATTGGGGGGCTATTATTATTAATGGGATTAACAATGCAAATGGGATTAATGTATAAAATACTTTTTTATTTTGATATATTTCTACTATAATTGATAGAAGACATATCGTTTGCGCTAATAGAATTGCTGAAAATACTATTTGAAAATCTGATATATTAAATACAAAAAAGTTAAATGTCCAAAGAGTTAGAATTATTGTAAAAACGAGATAGATTAATGCTAATATAATTAAGGGGGTTTCCTTTCTGTTTAGAGAATTTGTTTTGATTTCTTTTATAATAAAATAAATAATTGTTATAAAAATTATTAATGTTGTCAGTGCTGTTCCCAAAAGAAATATGTCCATCATCTTTCTTAGAAAATGCTGTTTAAAAGTTTTAAGTTAATAAAATATTTATAATATTTGTTTTAAAAAATTTATAATGGCTTAATTGAAAAATTAAACCAGATAGGTTATTAATAAAAAATTGCTCCCCTCTTCGGGGAGCTTGAATTTGCAACTTATTCGAGTTCTATGTAAAAGAAGTACTGAGTTGTGGCTACATCGCCCGCATGTCCGTCTTCTAAAACTAGCATTTCAAAATCATGGCTTGTCGAATCAAAACCTGTCATGTCGTTTTCTAGTAGAGATGCAAAGACTGTATTTGTACCATCATTTAAAAGAACTTCTTCAAAATTATTATCTACTCCAGTTCCTGTACTGTCGAAGACTTTCGTACTCATACATTCACCAACGGTGAATTTTTTGTTCCCAACATAGAATTGATCATGACTATTAGCCGCACTAAACGTTTCATTTATACCATCTGCTGAATCGTTAATATTAAATGATGTCTCTAGCGCTGTTCCATCTGCTGTCCAATTAAAACAATCAATAGATGCCCATGTAACTGAATTTGCTGTTGATGCAAAAACTTCGCCTTGAGGAGAAGCTAAAGACCAATTGTACATTGCATTCCCTGAACCGTCTGCTAATTCGATTGAACCAGAAACATTACCAAAGTAACCTTGCCAGGATTGAGTAACTGTACTACCTAATACTGTTAATTCTGTCACATTTCCCGCATATGCATTATTTGATTGAGCTGTTGTTGGAGATGCTCTTGTACTCACTCCTGAGGTAACTGGATCTGCTCCATTTGGTGTTGCAAAAACAAAACTAAAGCTAAACATTGTAACTAGTGCCACTAATAAAAATGTATATATTCTATTCATATTATTTCAAACCCCCTTTCAAGTCGTCTGCTCTTGTCGCAATTTCTTGCGATGTATATATAGAAAATAAATGCTCTTGGTCTAACTTCTCCAGAGAGGCAGGAGAGGTTATAACTTGAAAAATAGTTTTGTTTTCTATATTTATTTGAGTCTCATTTATTTGATGAGTTAGAGATTTATGATTTGATATGATGTATATTTTTGGTTGTGGGGATTTTGTATACACTAATATTGTGTCTATTTCATCTAGATATTTTTGAATTTGCCAAAAGAATTTTTGTAGTTTTATTTCTAATTCTTTATTTTTTAAGCACCAAATATTTAAAATTATTTTGTTTTCTTTTGAAAGAGTTAAGAGTGTTTTGTCTGGAGCATTTTTCGCTATAGGAACTATGTAAAGAAATTCCTCTGATATTGAAAATAGAGACCTTGGCTTTCCTTTTTCGAATGCTCCAGTTTTTTGTTTTTTAACTAAGCCTGTTGCCTCTAGGAGTTTTAATTGTTGACTCACAAAAGAAGTTGTTGTTTGTAGTTGTTCTGCAATTTCCATTGGAGCTGATGGTTTATTGATGATTATTTTCAATATATCCCACCGTGGAGATGCAAGAAAAGAATCTAGTTCCATAATTCTTATATTTAACAAAGCTATTTAAATGTTTTGTTAAATAGGGTGATTAGTAATTTGAATTAAGTGGTAATTTTAAGTAAGTTGTTATTTTATATTGTTAATTTTATATTTTATATTATTTAATTAGCTATTTAATTGATTAATTGATTATTTGGGTAAAAAAGAAATTTTACTCTAATTCTACGTAAAAATAATAAGGAGTTGTTGATGTATCTGTCCCATGACCATTTTCTAAAACTAGCATTTCAAAATCATGAGATCTATTATCAAAGCCCATAATGTTTTCGTCTAATAAAGATGTAAAAATAACTTGAGTATTAGAGGTTCCATCTGTTAACAAAACTTCTTCGAAATTATTATCTACACTTGCACCTGTGCTGTCGAAAATACTTGTGGCCGAACATGTTCCTGTTAAAAATTCTTTGTTGTTTGTGTAGAATGTATCATGATTATTTGTTATGGAAAATGTTTCATTTACTCCATCTACGTCGTCTGAAGATATGCCAAAAAGTGTTTCTAAGGCTGAATGATTTCCTGTTAAATCAAAACATGCTACATTTGACCATTCTACAGAAGAGGAGGTTGTTGCGTATATTTCTCCTTGAGGGGAGGCTAATGTCCAGTTGTACATCACGTTATCCCCTGCATCGGCTAATTGGATTGTACCAGAAACATTACCAAAATAGCCTTGCCAGGATTGTGTTGTTGAAAATCCGTTAATATTTATTTCTGTTACATTGCCTGCTAAAGCGGGTATTGAGGTTGGTGCATCTGGAGCTGCTGTTGTAGAATTAATTAGGGTATAATTTGCTCCGAATGGTTGAACTGCTAAAACCGCAGAGATATTCATTAAAACTAAAAATACTAAAATTAATCCTCCACCCGATGTTCCTAAAACTATAAATTTTTTATACATTATTTTATTCCTTCCATTATGACTTTTAATTGATCAATATCTTTAGAAAATGACGTTTTCTTTTGTATTTCATTTAGTGATGTTATATAGGATTGCAATTTTGCTACGAGTTTATCTAGTTCTGATTTTTCCGCTAGATTTGTAATTTTGTTTTTTATGAATTCCACATCTTTTGCATTTTGTTCTATTGAGGCTTTTGCATCCATTGTTTGGGCCTTGAATGTATCGAGATCTTGAATTCTAGTTCTCATTTCTGCATAAATTGTTTGAACTTTATCTGTTTGTGTATTTATTCTTCCTTCTACTTTTTTGATTTCTATTAATTCTGATTTAACTTCTTCTGAAAGTTTTATTATCTCTTCTACTCCTCTGAAAAATTCTACTTTTTTTCTTGTTTCTCGAAGCTCTTCCATAATTCTATTCATTATAGATTCGTTTCCTTCTAGATTTGCTTTTAATGCTTCAATTTTTACTTCTTGTTTTTGAACTTCTGTCATTAATTTTTCTGGCTGTACTGAGGATACTAAATCGGAAGACTTTACTGCTTTTAATTCAACTTCTTGTATGGTTCTATCCCTTTCTAAAATCATAGATCTAAGTTCCCCAATTTGTTCGGAAGTTCTTGTAAATCTTTCTGAAAATGATGACCTTACTTCTTTGAATGCTTCAGACCCTGCTTTTAATTTTTCTATTTCTGTCTTTAATTTTATAATATCTACAGAGGCTTCGCTAGAAACTTTTACTGGAGCTATTTCTATTTTCTTTTCGGAAGTTTCCTCTGCAATATCTTCAGAAGATTCATCACTTTTTTTCTTTTTTAGGAAGTCAAACATTTTATATCGTACTCAATTTCTTGGATGAGTTTTTGGAGAATTTTATAGTCACGCTTATTGTGCGTGGATTCAAAAATTTTTATTTTTGATGACAATAATATTAGTTTTGATTCTATTAATAATGTCTCTTCTTTTACGATCTCCCTTGATTTTAACTCTAATTCCAACAGTTGTAGCTTTAATTTAGAGACTACAAGATATTTTAAACCTTCTGTCCTCTCTGTGTAGTTTTTTATTTTTTTTATTTTTTTGAATTGTGATTTTGAAATTATCTTTTTAGAAAGATTTTTTATTCTCTTATATTCTTTTTTCATTTGGCTGAATCTTCTTTTGATTTAGTTTCTGGTTTTTCTGCCAAGGGCTCTTTTCCTGTGAATGAATTTATTTTTTCTATCATTTTGGTTTTTTCTATTATTGGATTTAATTTTGATGCAAACTCTGGAGAAAGTTGCTTGAACCATATTGCAATTTCGTTTTTTGCCTCATTAACATGTGTTTTAAATATGTCATCGTCCATATTTGGCAAGACGTCTTTTAATTCGGCTAGAGTTGAGACCATCATCCCATTATCAAAAGTTATTGGTTTTAATTGTTTCTCTTCTATGTTTTCCTCTTTTTTTTCAACTGCTTTTTTTTCTGCTATTTGGAGTTTTTCTTTGTTTTCTATTTTTTCCCTTTCTTTTTTTGCTTCTTCTACTGACTTTTTAATTTCGTCCATGTCTGCTAATTCTATTTCTTTTTTCT